>DASSRN010000333.1:0-5965 GCA_035701785.1 Acetobacteraceae bacterium
GCCCCCAGCAGTCCGAACACGCCGGCAAAGGAAACGACATCGCGTCGGGCCGGCAGCCAGCGCGCCATCCTGCGTTCAGGCTCGACCAAAATCGCGCAGCGCCCAGGCGAAGAACACCACGATCATGCCAAGCAGCACCACCGGCCCCAGCCACGGCTCGAACTGGTGGAAGTGGATGAACGTGCCGCGCAAGGCATCGACCGCATAGGTCATCGGATTGATGCGCACCAGCACGATCAGCCACTCGGGATACAGCACCAGCGTCTGAGCCCCGGTCAGCGACGGATCAAGCGGGAAGATCGAACCCGAAGTGAAATACAGCGGCAGGATGACCGCGTTGGAGAACACGCCGAACCCCTCGAAGCTACGGATATGGCCAGCGATCACCACGCCGAGAGACGTCAGGCCAAACGCCAGCATCGCCATCAGCAGCAGCCCCTTGGCGATGTCGGCCACCGACAGCGACAGGTCGGCGAACTGCGCCAGCACCAGCACCAGGCAGCCGTGGAACAGCGCCACGGTCGCGCCGCCCAGCACCTTGCCCAGCAGGATGGTCGCACGCGGCAACGGCGAGACCAGAACTTCGCGCAGGAAGCCGAACTGGCGATCCCAGATCACCGACACTGCGGACTGCACCGAGGTGTACATGATGTTCAGCGCGATCACCGCCGGGAAGATGAACTGAAGGTAGGTGTACGGCACGACGAAGCGCACCTCGCCGTAGATCTCGCCGCGGAAATACGGGTTGAGCCCGACGCCCATCACCAGCACCCACAGCAGCGGCCGGCTGACGCCACCGATCAGTTGCCCGCGATCGCGCACCGCGCGCTTCACCTCGCGGAACCAGATCGCATAGAGCCCACCCAGCTGCATCCGCAGCGCCGCAAGGTCATTCATCGCGTGTGCTCGCCACCCTGCCGGCCAAATGCGAAAGTGCGTTCACGGGCGCCGGCTTCCTGGTCGCGGATTTCGCGGCCGGTCAGCGACAGAAACACGCTTTCCAGGCTGGGCTCCTCGACAGCAAGCCGCCGGATGCGGCTGCCGTAGCGCGCCAGGAATGTCTCGGCGAAGGCATCGCCGCCGGAACGCAGCACGATCTCGCCACCCTGCCGCTGCGTCGCATCCGGATAGGCTGCCACGATCTCTGCACCCGTCGCCTCCTCACGCGGGGTCACGCGCAGCAATTGCTGGCCATGCGCCGCCTTCAGCGCTGCCGGCGCATCGAGTGCCAGGATCCGGCCGCGGTCGATTACGCACACCCGGTCGCACGCCTCGACCTCCTCGATGTAGTGCGTGGTGACCAACACCGTGAGATCGCGCTCGCTCCGCAGGCGCGCGATATACTGCCAGATGCGTTCGCGCGACTGCGCGTCGAGACCGACCGTCGGTTCGTCGAGAAACAGGATGCTGCTGTCGTGGATCAGCGCACGCGCCAGCTCCACGCGTCGCTTCATGCCCGATGACAGGCTGCGCACCAGCCGCTCACGCCAATCCGCCAGTTCGACCAGCGCCAGCATCTCGGCGATCCGCTGCTGCCGAAGCCGGTGCGGCACACCGTAGACCAGGCCGTGGAAGTTCAGGTTCTCATACACTGTCAAACGATCGTCGAGGCTTGGTTCCTGGAACACCACGCCGATAGTGCGCCGGCTGCTGGCTGGCTGCGCAGTCACGTCGATCCCGGCGATCCGCACGCTGCCGCTGTCCGGAGGCAGCAGCGAACACAGGATGTGAAGCAGCGTGGTCTTGCCGGCGCCGTTAGGCCCCAGCAGCGCGAACAGCTCGCGCTGACGCACGTCGATGCTGATGCCGTCCAGCGCCACTGTTCGGCCATAGCGCTTGGCAAGCTCGTGGATCTCGATGGCGTATGGCGCAATCAAGGCACAGGGGTCGCCGGAAACTTCTCGTCCGACAGGATACCAGCGATCGTGCCATCTTCGGTCAACGCGGCGATCGCACGGTCGACGCTGGTACGCAGGAAGGACTGGCTGCGCAGCAGGATGGCGCCGACATCGGCGGTCGAACCAGGCAGCGGGTTTGGTGCGATTTCATGCAGCCGGGCGAAGCTGCTGTCCGCGTTGCGCAACGCCCACAGCGCCGGCCCCCATACCAGCGCCGCACCGGTGGTGCCGTCGAGCACCGCGCGCAGGGCGGCTTCGTCCGTCGCCATCGGGTATTTGTCCCAGCCCTTCCCGGCGCCCAGCGCGAGCAGGTACTGCGACAGCCGCAGGTCCGCCGCTGTGCCGATCGTCGCCCCGATGGCACGGCTGGTCGGCATGTCGGACAGTGACTTCCACGACGGATCGGCGGCGACATAGACATAGGCGCCGCGATAATAGGGCCGCGTGATGGTGATCCAGTCGGGATACGCATCCGGCACCAGCTTGAAGCCGAAAAACACGTCGCAATGCTGGATCAGCATGCGATACGTGTCGTCGAGGTCCTCGCCCGACAGGTCGGTGGTCTTCGGGTCCTCGCCGATCTGATACTCCTTGCCTTGCAGCAGCAGCGCCTCGGCCACCGCGGCAGCGACCCTGTGCGCAATGGTCCAGTCGGGATCACGCCGGTCGATGCAGGTGCGCAGTGCCGCGTTGGTCTCGTGTGTGCCGAAGCGCCACTGGTCGACGACGAACGGCGTATCGGCGGATGCGGACGCGCCGCCGATGCACAACAGCACGGCGACGCGTCGCAACAGCCGCCACATGCGTGGCGCAGGCTCTACCGCTTGTCGGGCAGCGCGAACACCCACAGCACCGACCCGCCGTCAGGCGCCACCGCTTCCGGCGTCAGCGTCGCGAGCGACTTCGCCTGTGACGACCCGTTGCCCACCGACACGGCGACATACTGCTTGCCGTTGACGGTGTAGCTGATCGGGAAGCCGTTCACCGCGTTGTTGGTACGGACCTGCCAGAGCACCTTGCCGGTGGCATCGTCCCAGGCACGCACATAGCGATCCCAGGTGCCGGCGAACACCAGGCCGCCCGCTGTCGGCAGCACGGCGCCGGTCGCGGGCGTGCGCTGCCGGTACGACCACACGGTGGATTGGTCCGTAAGCTTGATCGCGTCGATCCGCCCGACATTGCCGTCGCTGTTGGGCACCAGCGTGCGGGCGAAGATCGCGCGACCGCCGCCCGTATAAGACTGTCCCGGATCGAGCGGTGTCGGCGTGGTGTTGGAGCAGAACTCGTTGAGCGGCAGGAACAGCGTCTGCGTGTTCGGATTGTACGCCGTGGCCGGCCAGCCGCGACCGCCCGGATCGGCCGGGCAGTTCACCGTCGTCTTGCCGATATGCGGCACCGCATCCTGGTTGATCGTCTTGGCGCCGGTCTTCGGATCGATGCTGGCCACCACGTTCTGCGGCACCGTCTGCTTGGCCCACAGCCATTCGCCGGTGGTGCGGTCCAGCGCCTCGATGATGCCAAGCTTGCCGGTGGTGATCACCATCTTGCGCGTGGCGCCATTGAACGGCAGGTCGACCAGCATCCGCTCATACACGTAGTCCAGGTCCCACGTGTCGTTCTCGAGATACTGGTGGTACCACTTCACCTTGCCGGTCGTCGGATCGATCGCCAGCGTGGAGTCTGAATAGAGCGCCGAGTTGGTGATGCCCGGCGCTTTCTTCAGCGGCAGCGTGCCGCGCATCTCGGCGATCCAAGGATATGGCTGGCCGATGCCATAGAACACCAGCTTCTGGTCGGGATCATAGGCGCCGGAGATCCATGCCGAAGCCCCGAAGCGGCTCTCCAACGGCACGCCGTTCCAGGTATCGAAGTTGGGATCCTCGGGATGCGCGATGGTCCACACGCGCCACTTTTCTTCGCCGTTCTTGATGTCGTGGCCCGTGATGAAGCAGCCGCCAGGCTCGGCGTTGCCGCAGCCCGTCATACCTTGCAGCACCATGCCCTGGACGATGAACGGGCCGGAGGTGTAGCGCCAACCCTTGCGCCAGTCGGCGGTCTCGTGATCCCAGGCGATCTCGCCGGTCTTGGCGTCGAGCGCCACCAGATGCGAGTCCGACGTCGCGATGATCAGTTTGTCCTGATAGATCGCCATGTTGCGCTTGGCCAGATTGTTGCCGGCCTGGTCGATCAGCGTCTGCGGCAGGTCGCGCCGGTACTCCCAGATCAGATCGCCGGTGGCGGCGTTCAGCGCCTGCACCTTGTCGGCGTAATTCCAGATGTACAGCACGCCGTCATGCACGATCGGCGTGGTCTCGGTGGCGCCGTTGGTCAGCGACCACGTCCACGCGACCTGCAGGTCCTTGACATTGTCCTTGTTGATCTGATTGAGCGGACTGAAGCCGTAGCCGTCATAGCTGCGGCGCCACATCAGCCAGTCGCCCGGATCAGGCTTCAGCAGCATCTCGTCGGTGACCGGCCGCATGTTCTTGGTCACGTCGGACGCCGCGGCCTGCTGCGCCTGCGCTGCGGTGCCAACGCACAGCGACAGACCAAGGGCGACGAGGCTGATTGCATTGATCCTGGAAACAGTGCCGATCGGCATTGCGATTCGCTCCCCGTCATTGTTCAGCGAGCATGACGCCGTTCGGCATGCGCGCACCACGCGCCGGCAACCGTGCGGCCCGAATTGCGCAGCGTCAAGCCTTGGTCACCGCCGTTTGCCTGTGCAAAGGGCGGTGACCATGCGCGACGGTATCAGTCGGTCTTGATCCATACCGACTTGACGTTCAGATACTCTTCCACGTGCTGGACGCCCGATTCGCGCCCGTATCCGCTCATCTTGTAGCCGCCGAACGGCACCGCGGGATCCATCGCCTGATAGCAGTTGATCCACACGGAACCGGCTCGCAGGCCGCGCGCCAGCCGATGCGCCTTGCTCACGTCCCGCGTCCACACGCCGCTGCCCAGACCGAACTGCGTGCGGTTGCCGCGCTCGATCACCTCCTCGATGTCGGTGAACGGAATGGCGGAGATCACCGGGCCAAAGATCTCCTCCTGCGCGATGCGCATGTCGTCGCGCACGTTCGCAAACACGGTCGGCGGCACGAAGTATCCGTTCGCCAGTGCGCCTTCGGTGATGCGCTCGCCGCCCGCCAGCGGACGCGCGCCCTCCTGGCGGCCGATCGCCAGATAGCCGGTCACGCGCTTGAGCTGCTCTTCGGACACCAGCGGGCCGACCTGCGTCTTGGGATCGCGCCCGTCGCCGACGCGCAGCGTCTTGCCGAACTCGGCGACGCGGCCGACGAACTCGTCATAGATCCGGCGCTCGACGAACAGCCGGGTGCCGGCGCTGCAGATCTGGCCGGAGTTGGCGAACACCGCCATGCCGGAGCCCGGCACCGCCTGGTCCAGGTCGGCGTCGGCGAACACGATGTCCGGCGACTTGCCACCCAGTTCCAGCGACACGCGCTTCAGATTGCCGGCCGAAGCGCGGATGATCGATTGGCCAGTGAGGTGCGAGCCGGTGAACGCGACCTTGTCGACATCGGGATGTGCGGCGAGCGCCGCGCCGGCGGTCTCGCCGTAGCCAGGCACGACGTTCACCACGCCTGGCGGCACGCCGGCCTCGAGGCACAGTTCGGCAAGCCGCAACGGCGTCAGCGGCGCTTCTTCGGCAGGCTTCAGCACCACGGTGCAGCCGGTCGCGAGTGCTGGGCCGATCTTCCAGATCGACGCGGTCAGCGGGCCGTTCCACGGGATGATCGCACCCACCACGCCGACCGGTTCTTTCAGCGTGAACGACACATATTCGCCGGGCAGCGAATTATCGATCGTCTCGCCATGCAACGAGGTTGCCATGCCGGCGTAGAACCGCAGCATGCCGAGTGCGCGCTGCCGGTTGTTGCGTGTGCGGCTGATCGGTGCACCCATGTCCAGCGTGTCGAGAGCCGCGAACTCCTCGATGTCGCGTTCTACCAGGTCGGCCAGCTTCAGCAGCAGACGCTGGCGATCCGCTGGCTTGAACTTGCTCCAAGGACCATTGAACGCCGCCCGCGCCGCAGCCACCG
>DASSRN010000334.1:0-6277 GCA_035701785.1 Acetobacteraceae bacterium
TGGACTACGCCCGTGTCGAATCCCGCGGGCCGACCCTGCAGATGCGCAATGTCGATGTGCAACGCCTGCTGGATGATTGCATCGCCTTTGTCGAGCCAGAGGCCACCAAACGCCGATTAGTGATGCGGGTTGTGATGGCCCCAGGCGCACCGATCCACTTCGTCACGGACGAATTGCAGCTGCGGCAGATTCTGATGAACCTGCTGGGCAATTCGGTGAAGTACACGCTGCAGGGCTCCATCGAACTGCGCGTTTCCGGTGACGAAAGTGATCTGAGAATCGAGGTCGCAGATACCGGCATCGGCATACCGGAAGGTCGACGTCATCTGCTGTTCAGAGAATATGAACGGTTCGGCACCGAGAAGACCGGGATCGAGGGTACCGGATTGGGGCTCGCCATCGCACATCGGCTGGCGCGGCGCCTGGGCGGGCATCTTGGCCACCGCGACAATCCGGTGGGCGGCAGCGTATTCTGGCTGGAGATTCCGGCAGGTGCGCCGGCAGCAGAGGATGTCGCTGCTGCGGCCAGCATCGCGGAAACCGCAATTGCCCTGCGCGTGCTCCTCGTCGACGACTCAGTGGTCAACCGCGAGATTGCCGCCGGATATTTGCGCAAATCCGGTCACACGGTGATCGAGGCATCGGATGGCAGTGACGCGGTGGAGCTGGCAGGCGCACACGATTTCGACGTGGTGCTGATGGACATGCGGATGTCCGGAATGAATGGTCTGGAGGCAACGCGCCGCATCAGGGCATTGCCAGCTCCGCGGGGAAAGGTGCCGATCGTCGCGGTGACGGCCAATGCGCTGGACGAGCACGCCGAAGAATGCCGCAGGGCGGGAATGAACGATCATCTTGCCAAGCCTTTCGCCCAGGCTGACTTGCTGGCCGTCGTGGTGCGAGCCGCCGCACGGCGTCGGGTCTTCGACACGGCAGGACTTGCCCAGGTCGCATCCGCGATCGGCGAGGAGGAGGCCGAGCGGCTGCTCGACTGCCTCGGGCTCAGGATCGAGGCGCTGCTGCGACGGCTCGACGATCCCACCAAGGTCCCCTCCCGGGAAGAGCTGGCGGACCTTGCGCACGAGCTGGCGGGGAGCGGTGGCACCTTGGGGTTCCAACGGCTGGCCTCGGCGGCGCGCCGCTACGCCGTCGCTGTCAGATCCGGCGCAGCGGACGGTCGCGACCTCGCAGGCGAGGCGAAGAATGTGCTGACAGCGCTGCAGCGCAGGCGGTCGCTCGAGACGCTCTTGTCCGTGTGATACATGAGCCGCTTCAGCGTCGGCGGCGGATGCCGAGAAGCCTCAGGCTCCTTGCGAACTCGCTGGGTTCACCGAACAGCCGCTTCGGCTCTGCCGGACGTCGCCAGACGCGCGGAGCCGACTGGGTGGTGCACGTGACCAGGGCAACGCCCAACAGATCGCCGACTGTCCGCAACAGGTCGGCGGGGGTGAAGGGCTTCGCCAAAAAAATGCTGGCGCCTGCTGCTTGTGCAGCCCGGCGAGTGTCGGCGTCATCGAATCCCGTCAGAAAGATGATCGGTGTCTCGGCATAGCCGGGCAGCTGACGGATTTCCGAGCACGCAGCGATCCCGTCGAGTCTGGGCATCCGATAGTCGAGAATGACAAGGCTTGCCTGGGTTTGCGTCGCATAGTCGATCGCCTCGGCCCCATCAGTGCCCTGAATGACGTTGAAACCTTCACCCTCCAGGACGGATCGCAGGATGCTGCGGATCACCGTGTCGTTGTCCGCGATAATGACGTCCATCGCACTCGCATCTTGCGACATCGCCGACCGGCCTTTTGCTGTCCCGACGATCCTGCGCGCGCCGGATTGCGGCGCGGTTAATCGGCGATCTGCCAGAACCTGGCGATGGAACGGGTCGTGCCAGTGGGCCAGTCATGGCCGATGCCAGTCACGCGCCACAATTCGACGGCCGGTCGCGCTGCGGTGGGCCACCGTTCGCATTGCGCGCCCGGCAATTCCAATGTCTCCGGCTCCACGTGCTCGAGATCATGCAGCGCGGCCCACTGAGCGGCGATCAGCCGTGCATTAGCCGGATCGACCACGCGATCGGCAGTGCCGTGCCAGACCGAGACCCGCGGCCAGGTCCCGCGATAGCTCGCCGGAGCGATACGCCGGACCTGATCGGCCCACTCGGCCGCGGACCGGACGGGACCCGCCTCGGCCATTCGACGCAGTGCCTCCGAGACGCTTCCGGCGGCCCCGACCGGCAGGCCGGCGACGACGGCGCCCCCGGCGAATGCATCGGGATAGGCTGCCAGCAGTGCCACTGTCATCGCGCCGCCGGCAGACAGGCCGGCGACGAAGACGCGGCGCGGATCAGACGCGAACCGCTGGACCGCTGCGTCGACCATCTGACGGATGGAGAGCACCTCACCGCCTCCGCGAGCGGTCTGGCCAGGGAGAAACCAGTTGAAGCAGCGTCCCTGGTTGTTTCTCTCTGCCTGCTCGGGCAGTACCAACGGGACCCCTGCCTGGTCGGCCAACGCGATCCAGCCTGCGGTGTGCGCGAAGCTTTCAGCCGTCTGGCCGCACCCATGCAGCAGCACGATGAGCGGCTGGTGCGGTCTGTCGCCACCGGCAGGCAGGTACACCTGCATTGCAAGGTGGCCGGGATTGCTGCCGAAGTCTTCGATCGTCAGGAAGTCCGCACGCGTCCGATCCGAGGCAGACGCAGGAGCGCCGGGCATCCGCGCGCGCGCTGCAGCCATCGCAGTAGCGGCTCGCATCGCGGTCTTCAGACTCCGGCGAGCGATGCGCAGCTCACGCGACCATTTCATTACGGCAGCTACTCCTGAGTTTGGAGACTTGAATAAGGGTCTCGCTGCATTGCAGCAAAGGCCTTGACAGACGATTCGATCCAGCAAGTGGCAACACCTCGCCGCGAGCGGTGGTTGCTAACTGGCTGTCATGGTTTGTGGGGTATCCCGGACTGGCTCCCGGCAATTCCGCCGGGAGCCATCAGGAGTGACCACAATGCTCAGCCGCATTGTATGGGAGCTCTGGTGGGGCCGCTGGCGCGTGCGATTCATCATCGCGCGTCGCCTGTAACCCAACCAGGGGGCGGGGCTGCTAGAACAGCCCGCTTCCTGGGTTACCTAGCACACCCTGCTGCACCCGGCGAGAACATTTCGTACTCGCTATCGTATTGCGCCGAGCGCCCAGACCAGCACGCCCTTCTGGGCGTGCAGCCGGTTCTCCGCCTCATCGAACACCACCGACTGCGGTCCGTCGATAACCTCGGCGGTGACCTCCTCGCCGCGATGCGCCGGCAGGCAATGCATGAAGACGGCATCCGCCGCCGCCTTGGCCATCAGCGCGCCGGTGACGCGATATGGCGCCAGCAGGTTGTGGCGATTGGTGTTCGGGTCATCGGCCATCGACACCCATGTATCGGTCACCACACAGCGGGCGCCGGCCACCGCAGCCTCGAGATCGTCAGTGAGCTCGATCCGTCCGCCCTGCGCGCGCGCCCAAGCCACGAGGTCAGCCGGTGGCCGCAGCGCCTCGGGCGTCGCCAGCCGCAGCGTGAAGCCGAAGCGGACCGCCGCCTCGATCCAGCTGCGAGCAACGTTGTTGCCGTCGCCACACCAGGCCACCACCTGCCCGGCAATCGGACCGCAATGCTCCTCGAAGGTCAGCACGTCGGCCATCAGCTGGCACGGATGCGACGTATCGGTGAGCCCGTTGATCACCGGCACAGTGGCGTATTCCGCCAGTTCGTGCAGCTTCGCCACCGCGTCGGTGCGCAGCATGATCGCATCGACATAGCGTGACAGCACGCGCGCGGTGTCGGCCGGCGTCTCGCCACGGCCGCTCTGCATGTCGCGCGCGGACAGCACGATCACCTCGCCGCCCAGCTGCCGCATGCCGACCTCGAACGATACGCGCGTGCGGGTTGACGGCTTCTCGAAGATCAGCGCCAGCGTCTTGCCGGCCAGCGGTCGCGACGACACGCCGCCGCGCTTGTAGTTCGCCGCGGCGTCCAGCATCTGCCGCAAGGTCGCACCGTCGAAATCGCGCAGATCGAGGAAGTGCCGCGGACCGGCGACCACATCGGCAGTCCGGTCGGTCCGTCTGAGCGAGGCGCTCATTTCGCCGCGGCCTTGGCGTTGGACGGTAGCACCCGCAACGTCGCACGGCGCAGCATCGCGATCGCCTCGTCCAGGTCCGCGTCGGTGACGACCAGCGGCGGCGCAAGCCGCAGTACGTTCTCGCCGGCGGTAATCGCCATCAGGCCCTCGGCCACGCACGCCGCCTGCACTTCACCTTGCGGCAGCACGCACTTCAGGCCTTGCAGCAGGCCCATGCCGCGGGCGTCCTCGTAGACCTGCGGGAACTCGCGCGCGAGCCGGTCCAGTTCGGCGCGCAGCTTCTCACCCTTGCGCTGCACGTCCTCCAGGAAGCCAGGCGCGAGCACCACGTCGAGCACCGCGTTGCCCGCCGCGCAGGCCAGCGGATTGCCGCCGAATGTCGTGCCATGCGTGCCAGGCTTCAGCGCCTTGGCGAACTCCTCTTTCGCCAGCACCGCACCGAGCGGGAACCCGCCGCCGATGCCCTTCGCCGCGGACATGACGTCGGGCGTGATGCCCGCCCACTCATGCGCAAACAGCTTGCCGGTGCGGCCGATGCCTGACTGCACCTCGTCCATGCCAAGGATGATGCCATACTCGTCGCACACAGCGCGCAGATCGCGCAGGAACTGCATGTCGGCGGGGCGCACGCCGCCCTCGCCCTGCACCGGCTCCACGATGATGCCGGCGGTGGCCGGGCTGATCGCATTGCGGACCGCGTTCATATTGTTGAACGGCACCTGATCGAAGCCATCGACCACGGGCCCGAAGCCTTCGAGGTACTTCGCATTGCCGGTGGCGGCGAGCGTCGCCAGCGTGCGGCCGTGGAACGCGCCCTCGAACACGATGAAGCGGAAGCGCTCGCCCTTCCCGCCGTCGTACATCGCCCGGCGCATCATCTTGATCATGCCCTCGTTCGCTTCCGCGCCCGAGTTGCAGAAGAACACGCTGTCGGCGAACGTCGCGTCCACCAGCCGCTGCGCCAGTCTCTCGGCGCCCGGGATGCGATACAGGTTAGATACGTGCATCACCTTGGCGGCCTGCTCGGCGATCGCCTTGGACAGATGCGGATGGCCGTGCCCGAGCGACGCGGTCGCGATGCCGGAGCCGAAGTCGAGCATTCGTCGCCCGTCCACCGTGTAGAGCCAGGCGCCCTCTCCCCGCTCAAAGGCGAGGTCGGCACGGGCGTAGTTCGGCAACAGGGCGGAGATCATGAAGCTGGCCTTCCTGCGGTTTCCCCAATGGCTCCCCCACCTGCAGCCGCCAAGGCGCGGGTTGGGAGGAAGGGCGGGACATTGGCGGGAGTGCGTATGCGAGTAAAGGGCCGTCTGCGCTGCGAGGACGCAGCTCAGAACTGCTTCAGCAGCCGATCGATGTAGTCCAGCTCCATTTGCGGACGCGTCCTCTCGGCGCCGCGCTTTCGCAGCTCCTCCTGGATCGCCTGGGTCCGCTGCCGCTCGCGCTCTTCCGGCACGGTGACATCGGCACTTTCGTCAGTACCCGAACTGCCCTGGCCGAAGCGCCGGCCGAGCGGGTCGCGCCCGGAATCCGCACGCCCGGGCGGCGGCCCCTGTCGCCAGCCCTGCCCTTGCCCCTCATCCTGCCCATCGTGCAGCGTCAGGCCCATCGGGCCGTCGCCGTCGCCCTCCTGCTCGCTGCCGTCCTGGCCGCCCGGCGGACCGAACTGCTTGGCCATCGCCTGGCCCATCTCACGGCCGCCCTTCTGGAGCGCCTCGATCGCCTTCTGCTCCGACTCACCGGCGCCGGCCTCGTTGCCCTCGCCAAGCTGCTTGCCAGCCTCGCGCATCGCTGCATCGGCCTCGCCCAGGCTGGGCGGCACCTGGCCCGTCAGATCGCCGAACTGCTGCATCAGTTCGCCTAGCGACCGGCGCAGCGCCTGCTGAACGCGGCGGTCCGCCTCGCGCTGGCCCGCATCATCACCCGGCTGGGTCGGCTGCCGATTGCCGCGAAACCGCGTCATCTCGTCCATCCGACCTTGCGAGTGGTCCAGCAGCCCGCCCTGCCGGCCGATCATGTCCTGCACGACGCCCATCTGCTGGCGCCCCCGGCGACGCTGCGCTTCGGCGCGCTCGCCGTCACGCCCGTGCTCGGCCCGCGCGTTGCGCAGCTTGTCCAGCATGCGCTCCAACTCAGCCATGCGCTGCTGCGCATCCTCCATGCGA
>DASSRN010000335.1:0-5631 GCA_035701785.1 Acetobacteraceae bacterium
GGGGAGGGGGCTGAGGGTGCGGCACCGCCCCCTCCCCCTGACCCCCTCCCGCAAGGGGAGGGGGAGTGTATTGCTCTGACTTCCGATCAAGCGAAGCTCTTCGCGAAGCCGTCCATGAACGCGGTCAGCTTCTTCTCGGTATCCGGCTTGATCTCCAGATCGGTGCGGATCGCCTCCAGCAGGCTGGGCTCGCGCGACTTGATCTCCGACAGCAGCGTCTGCTCGAACGCGCCCACCCGCCCGACATCGATGCGGTCCAGATAGCCGCGCACGCCGGCGAAGATCGCCACCACCTGCTCCTCGACCGGCACCGGTTTGAACTGCGGCTGCTTCAGCAGCTCGGTCAGGCGCGAGCCACGCGCCAACAATTGCTGCGTGCTGGCGTCCAGGTCCGAGGCGAACTGCGCGAACGCCGCCATCTCCCGGTACTGCGCCAGCTCCAGCTTGATGCGCCCGGCCACCTGCTTCATCGCCCGCACCTGCGCCGCCGACCCGACGCGCGACACGCTGATGCCGACGTTCACCGCCGGGCGGATGCCACGGAAGAACAGCTCGGTCTCCAGGAAGATCTGCCCGTCGGTGATCGAGATCACGTTGGTCGGGATGTAGGCCGACACGTCGCCGGCCTGCGTCTCGATCACTGGCAGCGCGGTCAGCGACCCGGCGCCGTTCTCGTCGTTCATCTTCGCCGCCCGCTCCAGCAGGCGCGAATGCAGGTAGAACACGTCGCCCGGGAACGCCTCGCGTCCCGGCGGGCGGCGCAGCAGCAGCGACATCTGCCGATACGACACCGCCTGCTTCGACAGGTCGTCGTAGAAGATCACCGCGTGGCGGCCGTTGTCGCGGAAGTGCTCGCCCATCGTGCAGCCAGAATACGGCGCCAGGTACTGCATCGGCGCCGGATCGGACGCGGTGGCGGCGATCACGATCGAGTACTCGAGAGCGCCGTATTCCTCCAGCGTCTGCACCAGCTGCGCCACTGTCGAGCGCTTCTGGCCGACTGCGACATAGATGCAGTAGAGCTTCTTGCTCTCGTCTGACCCGGCGTTGATCGTCTTCTGGTTGATGATCGTGTCGACGATCACAGCCGTCTTGCCGGTCTGCCGATCGCCGATGATCAGCTCGCGCTGGCCGCGGCCGATCGGGATCAGCGCGTCGATCGCCTTCAGCCCAGTCTGCATCGGCTCGTGCACCGACTTGCGCGGGATGATGCCAGGCGCCTTAACCTCGACGCGGCGGCGCTCGGACGCAGCGATCGGGCCCTTGCCATCGAGCGGGTTGCCCAGCGCGTCCACCACGCGGCCCAGCAGCGCATCGCCCACGGGGACGTCCACGATGGCGCCGGTGCGCGCCACGGTGTCGCCTTCGCGGATCTGCCGGTCGTCGCCGAAGATCACCACGCCGACGTTGTCGGCTTCCAGGTTCAGCGCCATGCCGCGCAGGCCGGCGCCGGGGAATTCGACCATCTCGCCGGCCATGCAGTTCTGCAGGCCGAATACCCGGGCGATGCCGTCGCCGACCGACAGCACCTGGCCGGTCTCGGCGACGTTGGCTTCCGTGTCGAACGCGGCGATCTGCTTCTTCAGGATCTCCGAGATCTCGGCGGGGCGGATCTCCATATCAGGCGGCTCCCTTCATGGCGTACTGCAGGCGCTGCAGGCGGGATTTCAATGACGTATCGTATAGCCGGGCGCCGATCCGCACGACGAGACCGCCGAGTAGATCGGGTTCAACCGATTCATGGATGTTGACGTTGCCGTAGCCCGCCTCGATCAACCGGGCGCGCAATTGCTGGCGCTGCACGTCGGTGAGCGGATGGGCGGTGGCAACATGGGCGGTAACGATGCCGCGCCTCTCGGCCACCAGATGGGCGAAGGCGGAGACGATGTCGCGCAGGCTGCGCAGGCGGCGATTGGCGGCGACGACGCCGACGAAGTCGCGCACCGGCTTGGAGAACCCCTCCTGCTCCAGCACTGCCAGCGCTGCCTTGGTGGCCTGGTTCAGGTCGATCAGCGGGCTTTCCAGCAGGCGGCGGAAATCGGCGCTGGCATCGATCGCGCGACCCAGTGCCTCCATCTCGGACACCACGGCATCCAGCGCGTGTCTCTCGTCGGCATGCGCATAGAGAGCCGCGGCGTAGCGGTCGGTCAGCCCGCCGCCGGATGCGATCGTCGTTGCGCCTGACACCAGTGCCGTTCCCTGCTCTGGGACCGCGCGCGACGGCGCGGGCGTGAATGGGAGACCGGCCGCCCCGACCGGCGCGCGGCGTCTAGCATGGGGTCCGGTGGGGGGCAACACACCGCCGCGGACATGCGCCGCGCGATTGCACTGGTCGGCCGACTGGTCTAAATCCATCGCATGGATCAGGCCCCCGCCGAAACCGTGGTCACCATCGGTGCGTACGACGCCAAAACCAGACTGTCCGAACTGCTGGACCGGGTTGAGCGCGGCGAACAGATCGTCATAACCCGCCACGGCAAGCCGATTGCGCGGCTGGTTCCGGAGGTTCGCCGCGACAGGACCGAAGCGCTGGACGCCCTGGACCGTATTACGGCCAGGCGCCAGCAGTTAGCCGCACGCGGCGTCCGTACAACCCAGGCCGAAATCCGCGCCTGGCGGGACGAAGGGCGCCGCTGAAAGCGGGACCTGAAGCATGCCCGTCTGCGTATTGGACGCGTCGGTCACCCTTGCCGCATTGATCGAGGAGGAGCGGTCGGCGGAAGCGCGCGAGATTCTCCGCGCCGTCATCGATGACAGCGCCGTGGTGCCAGGCCTCTGGTTCTTGGAGGTCGGCAATGTGCTGCTGATCGCGGAACGCCGCCGCTCGCTTACCGCGGCGGCGCGTCGAGACCATCTCGACGACCTTTCCCGCCTGCCAATCGTGATCGACAATGAAACGGCCGGCCACGCATGGCACGAGACGATGGAACATGCGGTGGCTCACAGGCTGACGCTGTATGACGCGGCCTATCTCGAACTGAGCCTGCGCCGGCAACTGCCGCTCGCCACCTTCGATACGGCACTCCGCCGCGCCGCGGCTGCCGCGGGGGTCGGGCTGGTGTAAGCAGCGCCGCTACGGCCTGGTCGCAGAAATCCAGGCGCCGGGACTGACGCCATACGCTGCCTTGAATTGCCGCGACATGTGGCTCTGATCGGCGAACCCAGCTCCAAGAGCGGCTTCCGCCAGGGACATGCCGCAGCGAAGGGACTGTCGCACAAGGTCTAGCTGCCGCATGGTGCGGAAGCGGCTCGGGCTCGTGCCGAAGGCGGCGCGGAATTGCCGCGCAAGCGTCCAGCGGTCGAGGCCAGCGATGCGTTCAAGCTGTGCCATATGTAGCCGCTGGCTGGGACTGTCGGCGATGCATGTCCGCACGCGGCGCAGCCGTTCGAGCGCCAGGACCTGCGGCGCTCCCGCGATGCCGGATGCCGCGCGCAGCAGATCGGCTGCTGCGACCACAAGCTCGGTCTTTGCCTCATCATCCATAGCGGCTTCTGGGTCCCAGAGCGCGCTTACCGCGCCCAGGCGGGATGCCGGCACGATGGGACATGCGACGAAGGGCAGCGGCTCGCCACCGAGCGCCTCCTGCACCAGCGCGGGATCGAGATAGGCGATGCGGTAGGCAAAGCCGTCCTCGGTCTCGGCCGCGCCGTCGTGCGTCTCGTCCGGATGCAGGACATGACACTCGCCTGGCAGGCAGCACCACTGCTCGCCTCGGAAGCGGAAACTCTGGATCCCCGACAGCGTGATGCCGATCGCGTAGGTGTCGTGGCGATGCGGGGCAAAGGCAGCGCCATGCAGATGCGCCTCGAGCCGTTCGATCCCCTCTGCGCCGCCCATTGGGACCAGGCGGTCGCACAAGCCTTCAAGACGCCTGCCAGGTTCCGGCTTCAGCGTCACCTTGCGATGACCAGCCCACAGCCCGGCATGTTGCAGTCCGTCCTTACCCTGATCCTGGCATCGGCCGTCATCATGGGCAGTCCGGGTCCCTCCACCATGAGCGCCACCGCCGTCGCCGCCGCCTACGGCTTCCGCCGCTCGCTGCGCTACGGGTGCGGGCTGATTGCTGGGACCACGGCGGTGCTGCTCGCCGTGGCGGTCGGTGTCGTGACTCTGTTGCTGTCGATCCCGCATGGCGCGCCGGTGCTGTCTGCTGCTTCGGTGCTCTATGTTCTCTACCTTGCGTTCAGGATTGCAACCGCGCCGCCGCTGTCGCGACCAGACGGACATGCGGCGGTGCCGGCGTTCGGCGGCGGCTTCCTGCTCGCCGTCGCCAACCCCAAAGCCTATCTCGCCATCGCCGCGGTATTCGCCGCGAACAGCGTGCTGCGTGACGCCAGTCTGCTCGATGCCGTGCTCAAGACAGCGCTGCTGACGGGCATGATCGTGCTGATCCACCTGGCCTGGCTGCTGGCTGGCAGCGCGCTGTCCGGCATCCTGCGGCACCCGACCAGCGCGCGCCTCGTGAACCTGTCGCTCGCCGCGGCCCTGGTCGCTGCGACCGTCGCGGGGGTCGCGTGGTGACAACTAGACACCAAGATACCGACGCAACACGTCCGGACTCGCCTTGATCGCGGTCGCCGCCCCCTCGTGCACGATGTGTCCATTGTTGATGATGTACGCTCTGTGCGCGAGCGCAAGCGCGGCTGCCAGATTCTGTTCGACCAGCACCATCGTTTGCCCTGCCTCGACCAGCTTGCGGCAGGCAGCCATCAAGTCGCGTACGATCACGGGTGCCAAGCCCTCAAACGGCTCGTCGAGCAGAATGATCCTGGGTTCGCGCACGAGAGCCCGCGCGATTGCCAGCATCTGCTGCTCGCCACCCGAGAGGTCCGTGCCGCGGCTGCTACGGCGGTCCTTCAGTCGTGGGAACATGTCGTAGATACGCTCGAGCGGCCATTTGTTGCGTGCGGTGAGCCCCGCGAGCACGAGATTCTCTTCGACATCAAGGCTGCCGAAGATGCGGCGATCTTCGTGCACGAGCTGAATACCGGCCAAGGCGATCGTATGGCTTTTCTTTCCGGCGATCTCCCTTCCATCGAACTTCACTGAACCTGAGCGCGGTGCGACCACACCCATGAGGCTCTTCAGCGTGGTCGACTTGCCGGCGCCGTTGCGCCCGATCAGCGCGACCACCTCGTTGCTCTCGACGCTCAAGGAGACGTCGAACAGGATGTGGCTGTCGCCGTAGTAGGTATTCAGCCCGGTGACCTCGAGCAGGCTCATTGGGCCGCCAGATCCTCATGCACGCCGCCCAGGTAAGCTTCCTGTACTTTTGTGTTGGCTTTGATCTGGTCCGGCGTGCCTTCGGCCAGCACGCGGCCCTCCTGCAGTACGGTGACGTTTTCCACCAGCTCGAACAACGAATCCATATCATGGTCGATGATGATCATGGTGCGCCCCTGGCCGATCGACTTGAGCAGCGCCACTGTCTCGACACGCTCCCGTGGGCTCATGCCGGCGAGAGGCTCGTCGAGCAGCAAGAGGCTGGGGCTCGTGGCGAGCGCAAGGCCTACTTCGAGGCGGCGCTTCTCACCGTAAGCCAGGTCGGCGACGGGTGTTTCGACCCGCCCGGTGAGATCGATCAGTTCAAGCGTGTGTCCGACTTGTTTGTCGAGTTCTGGCAGGCTTTG
>DASSRN010000336.1:0-10257 GCA_035701785.1 Acetobacteraceae bacterium
AAGCGGGTGCAGGCAGAGCCGGAACGATATCCGTGTGGGCGAAGTCGGAGCCTTTGAAAAGCAGGGGGATGCCGCGCTTCTTGGCTAATGCGTAGGCAGCACAATCCCCACGATTCAGTCGCGCCGGATGACGCCCTTTGCCGAAGCGGATGAAGGCCAAGCGGCTGATCTCGGCCAGCTCACGGTCATGCGCGACGATCTCAATCGGCGCATCGCGGATGAACTCATCAAGCTCCTGCCATACTGTCTCGTCGCGTAGCCGTCCGGCCAGCACCATCGACGCTTCCTGGAAGCTAACGGCCGATAGACATGCCGGCGCGACAGACATCCGTCGCTGAATTGCATCGGCATCCGTTTCAGCGAACAGTATGGCGATCAGTGCCGACGTATCGACAGCGATCACACCGGCAGCCCGTCCTCGTCGTAGAGGTCGTCCTCGGTAAACGGTGGTGCGTCCTTGAAACGCTCGGCGCTCCGTTCGGAGATCGCCTTCATCCTCTGGTAGCGCGCCTCGATCTCCTCGGGCGTGGAGGCGCGGTGGCGGACGCCGCGTTCGACGAATTCCGCCCCCGCTGCCTCCAGCGCACGCTGGATCTCGTCCACCGTGCCGGAACCAACCTTTGCCAGACCGTCCAGTGCCTCCACGCGACGCACCGTTACTACCGACACGTTGGCGCGGCGAGCCAATTCCTCCTGGTCCATGCGGAGCAGGGCACGCGCCGCCCGGATCTGGTCAGGCGTGATCAGCATGATTGCTTCATATCATTCGCTGGCCGCCGCTGGCAAACCGAACATCGATCGCGACGCGGGGAAGCCCCGTGCCGCTACACACGGTCAGTTGCGGTGATAGTCGGTCCGCATCGAACCGTCGAAGCGCTTGCTGTCGATACAGCACCGCTTGAAACCGACGGCCAGAGCCGCACGGGCACAAGTCCTTGCGGCCTAGCTTCTCGACCAGTTCCTTGTCACCGTGCACGACGCGCAGGCCGCGCTTGACGCAGGTTTCCGAGTTGAAAGCCTCGCCGACGTTTGCTCAGCGGGTCAAAAGCAGAATTGCGGCTCGAGATTGTCCCTGCGCACGTCAGCCTCCGTCGGTCAATGCCGGGCCAGATGCCCGGGCGGCGGCTTTCTATCATCGGCGATCGGGGGACGCGAGGACCCTGTCGCTTTCACGCCGCGACCGGAACCACCTGGCCCCCCGGCACATGGTCCAGGTGGCATGCCGACACATGTCCATCGCCCACCGGGCGCAACAGCGGTTCCTCCACCCGGCAGCGGTCGAACACGAACGGACACCGGGTGTGGAACCGGCAGCCGGACGGCGGATGGATCGGCGAAGGCACGTCACCGGTCAGGATGATGCGCTGCCGCTTCGCTGTCGGATCCGGCACCGGCACCGCTGACAAAAGCGCCCGCGTATAGGGATGGTGCGATTTCGCGAACAGCGTGCGCCGGTCTGCCAGTTCGACGATCTTGCCCAGGTACATCACCGCTACCCGGTGCGTCAGGTGCTCGACGATCGCCAGATCGTGGCTGATGAACAGCAGCGCCACGCCGAGTTCGTCCTGTAGATCGACCAGCAGGTTGATGATCTGCGCCTTCACCGACACGTCCAGCGCCGATACCGCCTCGTCGCAGATGATCAGGTCCGCTCCGGGCGCCAGGGCGCGCGCGATGCCGATGCGCTGTCGCTGGCCACCCGAGAACTCGTGCGGATATCGATCGATGGCGTCGCGCGGCAGCTGCACCTTCGCCATCAGTTCCTGCACGCGATCGGTCAGCGCCCGGCTGCCGCGTACGATGCGGAAGTTCACCAGCGGCTCGGCCAGGATGTCACGCACCTTCATGCGCGGGTTCAGCGAGGAAAACGGGTCCTGGAACACCACCTGCACCCGCTGGCGCAGCGGCCGAAGGCGCCCCGTGGGTAGATTGTCGATGCGGTCACCCGCCAGGTACACCTCGCCGTCGGTGATCGGATAGAGCCGCAGGATCGCCTTGCCGACGGTGGACTTGCCGCAGCCGGACTCGCCCACCAGCGACAGCGTCTCGCCCCTGCTGATCGCGAACGACACGCCATCCACCGCGTAGACCTTGGCGGTCTCCTGGCCCAGCATCCCGCCATAGATCGGGAAGTGCTTCTTCAGGCCGTTGACCTCGAGCAGCGAGCGTTCCGCAGTCATGGGGAGTTCAGTCCCATGCGGCCAGGGCATCCGCAACGCAGATCATCGTCAGCCCTCCGGCTCCGCCAGCAGTTCCTCCAGCGTGACCGGGCAGACCTGCGGCACCGGCATTGGTGCCGCCCCGTCGATTGTCTCCGGCATCCGCCATAGCGCGCGGCGATACAGCGCCGTCAGGTCCAGCACCGGCCGCTCCTTCATCGAAGGAGCATACGCTGCACGGGCCTCGTCCCGCTGTCCCCTCGCCTCGGCGCGCCAAAGCGGCACCTCTGGCGACTGCGGCCACGCCTCGGCCTTCAGATCATGCAGAAGTACCTGCACGAGGTGGGATGCGACGCTGCACAACTGGCTCTTCCCCACGTCCTCGATTTCCTCCGCGAGGTTCTGCCAGTCGAGCTCATTGGCCGCCCTTCGACGCAACAGCTCCGCTTGCCGCTCGGACCACAGCAGGATGTCGTCCTCGTAGAGGTCGCTCATACGCGTTCCCTTGGTCGGCTGGCCCCCGATCATGCCGCCATCCGCCTCTCGGCGTAGTGGCAGGCGACCAGGTGCCCCGCCGCCTTGCTCTCGATGGCCGGCGCGACGCGCGTGCAGAGTTCCGTCGCCATGGGGCAGCGCCCGGCGAACGGACAGCCCACGATCTTCTGCCGCAGGCTTGGTACCAGCCCGGCGATTTCCGCCAGCTTGCCACGCCCGCCATCGGTCAGCGACGAACCAAGCCGCGGTACCGAACCCAGGAGCCCCTGTGTATACGGGTGCATCGGGCGGGCGAAGATCTCCTCGACCGGCGCCTCCTCCACCTTGCGCCCCGCATACATCACCACCACGCGCTGGCACATCTCCGCCACCACGCCCAGGTCGTGGGTGATCAGCATGATCGCCGATCCCATGCGGCTCTTCAGGTCGCGCATCAGGTCGAGGATCTGCGCCTGGATCGTCACATCGAGTGCGGTGGTCGGCTCGTCAGCGATCAGCAGCTTGGGATTGCACGCCAGCGCCATGGCGATCATCACCCGCTGGCGCATGCCACCCGAAAGCTGGTGCGGATATTCACGCACCCGCCGCTGCGGCGCCGGGATGCCCACCAGCACCAGCATCTCGACCGCACGCTTCTCCGCCTCGCGCGTGGACAGTCCCTGGTGCAACTGCAGCGTCTCGCCGATCTGCCGTCCCACGGTCAGCACCGGGTTCAGGCTGGTCATCGGCTCCTGAAAGATCATCGACACCGCGTTGCCGCGGATATCCCGCATCTCCGCCTCGGACAGGTCCAGCAGATTGCGGCCGTCGAAGCGGATCGCGCCAGCAATCTTGCCGGGTGGCTCCTGGATCAGCCGCAGGATCGACATCGCGGTGACCGACTTGCCGCAGCCGGACTCGCCCACAATGCCCAGGGTCTCGCCGGCGTTCACATGGAACGAGACGCCCTCCACCGCGCGGACCACACCGTCGGGGGTGGCGAAATGGGTCTGGAGGTTCTCGACCTCGAGCAGCGCCATCTCAGATCCGCTTGGCGAGCCGCGGATCCAGCGCGTCGCGCAGGCCGTCGCCCAGCAGGTTCACGGATAGCACGGTGATGCACAGGAACACCGCCGGGAAGAACACGATATATGGCTTCACCTGCCAGAGCGCGCGGCCTTCCGCCATGATGTTGCCCCAGCTCGGGATGATCGGCGGCGTGCCGGCGCCGATGAACGACAGCGTGGCCTCGGTAATCATTGCGGAAGCGCAGATGAAGGTGGCGTTCACCATCAAGGGTGCCAGCGTGTTCGGCAGGATATGCTTGAGGATGATCATCGGTGTGCGCGTGCCCGATGCCACGGCAGCCTCGATGTATGGCTGCTCGCGCAACGTCAGCACCACGCCGCGGATCAGCCGCGACACGCGCGGGAAGTCGGCGATGCTGATGGCGATGATCACGTTCTCGACCGAAGCGCGCGACAGCGCCATCAATGCGATCGCCAGCAGGATCGATGGGATCGACATCAGCCCATCGGTCACCCGCATCAGAATGGCATCCACCGACCGGAAGAAGCCCGACAGCAGGCCGATGAAAGTGCCGATTGCCGAGGCGAAAGCCGCGACCGCGAAGCCCACGATCAGCGAGATTCGCGAACCATAGATCACCCGCGAATACACATCGCGCCCCAGCATGTCGGTGCCGAACCAGTACTGCGCCGAAGGCGGCCGCGTCCGCCGCGCGGGCGCCAGCGCCGTGGGGTCCACCGTGTCGAGATACGGCGCGAATATCGCGATCAGCACCATAACGGCGAGCAGCGACCCGCCCAGCACGATGGTCGGATTGCGCCGCACGAACGTCATCACCCGGCCGCGCTGCTTGGCAGGCGGCAGGACCTCGGCGAGCGGTGCCGCCGCGGCGTAGCCGGGCTGCGTGGTGGTGACGGTGCCGGCCATCAGTAGCGGATCCTCGGGTCAAACACGGTGTACAACAGGTCGACGGCGAGATTGACCAGCACATAGGAGAAGCTGAACAGCAGCACGACGCCCTGGATCACCGGATAGTCCCGCCGCAGGATCGCATCGACCGTCAGCCGCCCAAGGCCAGGGATCGCGAACACGCTCTCGGTCACCACCGCGCCGCCGATCAGCAGCGCGACGGCGTTGCCGATCACGGTCACGATGGGCACGGCAGCGTTTTTCAGGGCGTGCACGAACAGCACCGCGCGTTGACCTACGCCCTTCGCTTTGGCGGTCCGCACATAGTCCTGGCTCAGCACGTCGAGCATCGTCGCCCGCGTGATGCGGGCGAGCAATGCCACGATGATCAGGCCAAGTGCGACCATTGGCAGGATCAGGTTGCGCAGGAATGGCCACACCCCATCGCTCAACGAGTGGAACCCCTGCACCGGCAGCCAATCGAGTTGCAGGGCAAAGAGATACGCCAGCAAGTAGCCGACCACGAACACCGGAGTAGAGAAGCCGAACACCGCCAGCATCATCACGCCGCTGTCCAGCCACGAGCCGTGTTTCCATGCCGCCAGAACACCCAGCGGGATCGCGACGACAATGGCAAACACGATGGTCAGCAGCATCAGCGACAATGTGGGCTCGATGCGCTGCGCGATCATGTGGCTGACCGGCAGGTTGGTGAAGATCGAGGTACCGAGATTGCCGTGGATGATCTGCCAGAACCACTCGGCGAAGCGCACCAGGAATGGCCGATCCAGGCCCAGCGACACGCGGATACGCTCCACATCCGCCGGCGTCGCCTGGTCGCCGGCGATGATCGCGGCCGGATCGCCAGGCGCGAGATACAGCAGGCTGAACACGAAGAACGCGACCACCAGCATCACCGGGATGGTCGCCAGGACGCGCCGAGTGGCGTAGGCGAGCATTCTGCGGCCGCCCGGTCAGCGCATGGGCCGACCGGCCCCGACGCCGATCCTGTCGCAATCCGGCCTTTCCATCACCCGCTTAAGCCTCCACCACGTATTTCTCGTTGTGCCCTAGCCTGCCTCACCCGACCGGGGTTGTGCAATGCGGGAAGCGGACAGAGGTTTGATCGCCGACCCGATTGGTCACCGCGAGCGGCTTCGCTAGGGAGCGGCTGATGAATGGCCTGTTGCTGCGCCTCGCCCAGGGACTGCCCCCGCCGATGCGCCGCTTTGCCTCGCCGGCGCGGATCGGCGTGCTGGTGCAGTTCCTGATGTTCGGCACGGTCGGGGTGGTCGGCTTCGTTGCCGATACGGCAACGGTCTATGCGCTGCGCCGGTCGCTCGGTTTGTACGGTGCCGGCGTGGCTGCCTATTTCGTTGCCGCCTCGGTCACCTGGATCCTGAACCGCATCTGGACCTTCCGTGGCCAGGGTAGTGGACCCGTGCACCACCAATGGGCGCGCTTCCTGTTCGTCAATGCGGCCGGCTTTATACTGAACCGCGGCACCTATGCGCTGCTGGTCACCTTCGTGCCGCTGTGCGCCGAGCAGCCGGTGTTTGCCGTGGGCGCCGGAGCGATCGCCGGCATGTTCGTGAATTTCGGGCTGAGCCGCAAAGTCGTATTCCGCTGAGCAGATGTGACCGGCGGCATTAACTGCCCGGTACCGAATTCGCTGCATGATTGCAACCAAAAGTAAGCCAACGCGGCGAAGCCACAACCAAAACCGGTTGCGATCGCCCTCACCTCTGGGTGCACGACGCGACCATGTTCCAGCCCGTTGGCTTCGCGGCAGGCAAAGCGGTCTACGCGCCCGCCGATATCGAGCTGCTTCCGATCTCTTGCGGGAGGCGCATTGCCTGGCCGATCAGCGGCTGGCGCGGCGCGGTGAAGCGTGGCTTCGACATCATTGGCTCTCTGCTGGTGCTGGCTATCCTCGGAGTGCCGATGGCAATGGCGGCGCTGATAATTCGACGGGACAGCCCAGGCGCGGCGCTGTTCCCCCAGCTACGGATCGGCCTTCGCAACTCGCGCTTTGTCATGTGGAAGTTCCGCACCATGCAGCAGCATGCGCAGGAGACTGATCATCTGACGCAGGCGAAGCCGCATGACAGGCGGATCACTCATGTCGGGGCCTTCCTGCGGCACCACTCGCTGGACGAAGTGCCGCAACTCTTCAACGTGCTGCGCGGCGAGATGTCGCTGGTCGGACCGCGGCCGCACGCGCCAGGGACCTGCGCCGGCGACGTGCCGTTCGAGATGGTCAGCCCATTCTACCAGGCACGGCACCGGGTGCTGCCGGGCATGACCGGACTTGCCCAGGTGCGCGGACTGCGCGGCGAAACCGACACGCAGGACAAGCTGCTGCGGCGGCTCGAGGCCGACCTCGAATACATCGAGAACTGGTCGCTGTGGCTCGATCTGAAGATCCTGATTCGCACCTTCGCGTCGGTGTTCATCGGCCGCAACGCCTACTGAGCACGCGGAGCAATGGCGTTGACCATGCTGCACAGTCTGCCGGTTCGCGAGCCCGAACGGTTCAGCCGAGCGAACGGCTACCGCATCGCCGTGCTCATCCCCTGCTTCAATGAAGAGGTCGGCATCGCCAGCGTGGTCGCAGGATTTCGCGCCAGCCTGCCGGACGCAGCCATCCTGGTCTACGACAACAACTCCTCCGATCGCACGCGCCTTGCTGCCATGACCGCCGGCGCTTCGGTCCGCAGCGAGCCACTGCAGGGCAAAGGACACGTGGTGCGCCGCATGTTCGCCGACATCGAGGCGGACATCTACCTGCTGGTCGATGGCGATGACACCTATGATGCTGATGCCGCGCCAGCGATGGTGCGGCTGCTGATCGAGAACCAGCTCGACATGGTCACCGCCACAAGGCTGTCCACCGGACAGGAGGCCTACCGGCCCGGCCACCGCATCGGCAACCGCATCCTCACCGCATTGGTATGTCACGCGTTCGGCAACCGGGTCAGCGACGTCTTGTCCGGCTATCGCGCGTTCAGCCGGCGCTTCGTCAAGTCCTTCCCGGCGCTCGCGTCGGGGTTCGAGACCGAGACCGAGTTCACCGTCCATGCGCTCGGGCTGAACATGCCGGTGGGCGAACTGCCGGCACATTATCGCGGCCGAGCCGCCGGGTCGCGTTCCAAGCTGCACACGATCTCCGACGGGTTTCGCATCCTGCACACGATAATGGTACTGGTGAAGCAGGAGCGGCCGCTGCAAGCCTTTGGCCTGACCGCGGCACTGCTGTCTATCGCCGGATTGGGCCTGGGTGCCCCGGTGGTGCTGGAGTTCCTGCGCAGCGGCCTGGTGCCGCGGTTGCCCACCGCACTGCTGGCAACCGGACTCGTACTGGCATCGTCGCTGTCGCTGGTATGCGGACTGGTGCTCGACCAGGTGACGCGTGGGCGCAAGGAGCTGAAGCGGCTGGCCTATCTGTCGGTCCCCGCGATCGGCAGCGGAGCCTGACGATGCGCGTCGTGGCGGGCGCCATCGCTCCGCCGGAGGGCGCTTATGACGCTGACGTGGTGATCCTCGCACTCGATCGCGCCGAAGAGACGGTCGCCGCGATCCGCTCTGCGCTGGCGCAGTGCGGCGTGTCGCGCCATGCGTTCATCGTGGATCAGGGTTCGCACCCTGACACCTTGGCGCGGTTGGCGGCTGAAATCGCTGGCCGCCCCGACGCCACCCTGGTGGCGCTTGATGCCAACCACGGCGTCGCCGGCGGACGCAACCGCGGCTCGGCGCTGGGGCACGGTCGGGTCATCTTCGGACTCGACAATGACGCGGAATTCGCCGACGCGACGACGCTGGCCCACGCTGTGGCGGCACTCGACGCCGACCCCGAACTCGCCGCCATCGGTTGCCGCATCCTGCTGAACACATGCGACGCCGACGACCTGTCGTCCTGGGGCTATCCGCGCAGCCTGCTGCCGCGTGCGCACGAGTCGTTCGACACCGTCACCTTCGTGGGCGCCGGGCACGCGATACGCCGCGCCGCATGGGACGGCTACGACGAGGCGCTGTTCTTCTGCTGGGAAGAGCTCGATTTCTGTCTGCGCGCGATCGAGCAAGGCTGGCGCATCCGCTATCGCGGCGACATCGCCGTACGCCACAAGGTGTGCCCCGAGCGGCGCTTCGAGTGGTCAGGCTCGCGCTGGTTCCACTATGTGCGCAATCGGCTGTACATCGAACGCAAGTGGCGTGCCGGGTGGCTCACGCTGCTGCCACGCATTTCGTTCTATATCCTGAAGGGTGCGTGGAACGGGCTGTTGCTGCAGACGCTGCACGCACTGCGCGGGGCTGCCTCCATGTCACATGGGGTGGTAACCGGATCGCGTTCTCCTGCGTCGCGTGCATACATCCGCCATAACGATACGGCGCACCGGCGCGTGCTGGGATTGCTGTGCGGCGCGTCGGATCAGCCGTCTGTAGCGAAGCGCTCGCGCAGCAGCATCGGCAGGATCGCCGGGCTGTCCACCAGATAGCGCCGTGCCAGCCGCACCGGATGCTGACTGAGCCGGTGCAGCCACTCCAGGCTGTGGCTCTGCATCCACGCCGGCGCGCGTTTTTCCGCGCCGGCGACGAACTTCAGGCTGGCACCAATGCAGAGCCCGACACCACTGGCACGCCCCGTCGCCTTGACCGCGGCAGCGAGGATCTCTTGCCGCGGCGAACCCACCGCAAAGAACGTGAAGCGCGCCGGATGTGCCAACACGAAGTCTACCGCCGCACGCAGCATCGCCGGATCACGCTCGAAGCCGCGCGGGGGATCGAAATGCGCCGGCACCGCCAGGCGGCAGCGTGCCACCAACGGCGCCAGCCACTCGGACGACAGGCCCACGATGGTTATCCGTTCATCCGACCGCACATGGCGAGCGAGCAGCAGCGCGGTCAAATCGCTACCAGGCGCGACCTGCGGTGTCGGCAGTCCGAGCAGCCAGGCTGCCAGCGCAACCACGCGGGAATCCAGCAGCCGCAGCATGGCGCCTTCGTACAGCGGCCGCAGTTCCGGCCCACGATGCAGCCGCACCAGGTGGTCGGCGTTCGGCGTGGTCACATAGTCGAACGGTGCCGATGCAGGCCGCTGCGCGAGCAATGCCGCCGCGTCCGCAGCCGACATGTCGGCGAAGTCGAGCCCAAGCAGCCGCACGGGCGAACTCCATCAAGGAGCGCCCACTCTGCGGCCCAACGATTAAGATTGACTGATCGCCTGCGCCAGCACGGAAGCGGCGCGCCGACACTGCGCCGCATCCACGTTCAGATGCGTCACCGCACGGACCGTGCGCGCCGCGAACGCCGACACCAGCACGCCATATTCCTGCGCGCGCCGCACCACGGTGGCGGCATCCGGCAGCGGCTCCGGCACGCGGAAGATCACGATGTTGCTCTGCACCGTCGCCAGATCGATCACCGCGCGGGTATCCGCGACACCTTCGGCGATGATGCACGCATTGGCATGGTCGTCAGCCAGTCGTGCGACGTTGTAGTCCAGCGCATACAGCCCCGCCGCCGCCAGGATGCCGGATTGCCGCATCGCGCCGCCGAACATCCGCCGCGCCCGCACCGCGCGCACCATGTCCGCCGCACGCCCGGCGATCAGGCTGCCGACCGGACAGCCAAGCCCCTTCGACAGCGCCACCGACACCACGTCGAACGGTGCCGCCAACTCCGCCAG
>DASSRN010000337.1:0-2465 GCA_035701785.1 Acetobacteraceae bacterium
ACGGCGACAGCTCACTGCCGGAATCCGGGCCGGACAACTGCAACTACAGTTTCCGCGCGATGGCGCAGGACGTTATCGAGGTCATGGAGCAGCTCGGCCACCAGCGGTTCTTCCTCGCCGGCGTCGATCGCGGCGGCCGGGTGGCGCATCGGCTGTGCCTCGACCATCCGGACCGCGTCATCAAGGTGTGCCTGATGGACGTGATCCCGAACTATCACGTCTGGGCCAATCCGACGAAGAACTGGGTGATCGGCACTTGGCACTGGGCGTTCATGGCGCAGCCCGAGCCGTTTCCCGAGCGCATGATCAGCGCCGTGCCTGCCGAGTTCTTCCTGAAGTCGCGCATGACGATCCGTGGCGGGACCGGCATCGCCTTCTTCGATCCGGCGGCGATGGACGAGTACATCCGTTGCTACACGCTGAAGACGATCTCCGGCTCGTGCCGCGACTATCGGGCGACCGCAACCAGCGACTTCGCCATGGACACCGCCGATCGCGACCGCAGGATCGATACGCCGGCGATGATCGTCTGGGGTGCGCGCGGCCATCCGCCGGAACGCGCGCAGGAGTTCGTCGACATCTGGCAACGCTATGCAAGCCGCATCGAGCATGCCGAGGGCTTCAACTGCGGCCACTACATCGCCGAAGAGATCCCCGACACGCTGTACGACAAGTTCGTGACGTTCTTCGTCCAGGGGTGACCTCGCCCGCGCCGCGGGCGAGGTTCCATGCCTACTCGGCGGCCTTCAGCTTGTCCGCCGTCTTGGTTTCGAAATCGCTGGCGTCGTGGCGTTCGGGCAACTGCTCGGATGGCTCGCCCTGCAGGCGGTTCACCATCCGCCCGCGCTTCACCGCAGGCCGCGCCCAGATCTGATCCGCCCAGCGAATCACGTTCTTGTATTCATGAGCCGCGATGAACTCCTCCCCGCCATACGAGTTGAACTTCACCAGCCCGCCATACCAAGGCCATGCAGCCATATCGGCAATTGTATACTCATCGCCGACCAGGTACTCGTTGTCCGCCAGCCGCTTGTCCAGCACGTCGAGCAAACGCTTGGTTTCCATGGTGAAGCGGTCGATGGCGTACTCGATCTTGATCGGCGCATAGGCATAGAAATGCCCGAACCCGCCGCCGACATAGGGCGTGCTGCCCATCTGCCAGAACAGCCACGACAGGCACTCGGCGCGTCTCTCGTCGGTCGGCAGGAAGGCGCCGAACTTCTCCGCGAGGTGCACCAGGATCGCGCCGGTCTCGAATACACGGATCGGCTTGGGGCCGCTGCGGTCCACCAGGGCCGGGATCTTGGAGTTCGGGTTGATCGCCACGAAGCCGCTGCCGAACTGGTCGCCGTCGCCGATCTTGATCAGCCATGCATCGTACTCCGCGCCGCGGTGGCCGAGTGCCAGCAGTTCCTCCAGCATCACGGTGACCTTCACGCCATTGGGCGTGCCCAGTGAGTAGAGCTGCAGCGGGTGGCGCCCCACCGGCAGGTCCTTCTCGTGCGTGGCGCCGGACACCGGGCGGTTGATGTTGGCGAACCGGCCGAGAGCCGGTTTGGTGGTCCAGACCTTCGGCGGCGTATATTCGGTCGCGTCGGACATGCTTGAACTCCCGATTGCTTGACCACCAGCGTGGCCCGGTCCGGCAACCGATACAAGCCGCCCGGGTTTGCCCCTGACCAGCGCACCTCCTTGAACATCGGCCGGCATGCGCTATCTGTTTGCGGCGAAATGTAGCCGATGCTACATTCTGTGGAGAATGGTTCATAGTATGGTTACGGCTGCATGAGCCTGAGCCTGACGGACCGGACGATCATCGCCGGGCGCGAGGCGCTGGCCGGTCGCCGGCGCGGGCTGCGCGGCTTCCTGCCGTTCGCCGGCCCCGCGGTGATCGCCTCGATCGCCTACATGGACCCCGGCAACTTCGCCACCAACATCCAGGGCGGGGCGCAGTTCGGCTACCTGCTGCTGTGGGTGGTGCTGCTCGCCAACCTGATGGCGATGCTGTTCCAGGCGCTGTCGGCCAAGCTGGGGATCGTGACCGGCCGGAGCCTCGCCCAGCTCTGCCGCAGGCATTTCCCCCGGCCCGTGGTCTACGCCATGTGGGTCGCCAGCGAGGTGGCGGCGATGGCGACCGACCTCGCCGAATCGCTGGGCGCTGCGATCGGCCTCAGCCTGCTGTTCGGCCTGCCCCTGCTGACCGGTTTGCTGATCACCTTCGTACTCACATACGCAATGCTGCTGGTGCAGGGCCGCGGCTTCCGGCCGATCGAGATGGTGATCGCTGCCTTCATCGGGGTGATCGCCGTCAGCTATCTGATCGAACTGTTCGTCGCCCCGCCCGACTGGCGCGCCTTCGCGTTCCACGCGGTGGTGCCCGGCCTCGCCGGTTCGGAAAGCGTCATGCTGGCGGTCGGCATCATCGGCGCCACCGTCATGCCGCATGCGGTCTATCTGCATTCCGG
>DASSRN010000338.1:0-6996 GCA_035701785.1 Acetobacteraceae bacterium
CGACCTGGCACGTTCGTTCCCCGATACCACGATCATCCTCAACCACGTCGGCGGCATCCTGGGCGTCGGGCCGTACAACAATCGCCGCGAGGAGATCCTGGCCGGCTGGCGCAAGGACATCAGCGAGCTCGCCCAATGTCCGAATGTCTATTGCAAGCTTGGCGGTCTAGGCATGGTGTCGGTCGGCTTTGACTTCCACGAGCGGGACATGCCGCCATCCTCTGAAGATCTTGCCGCCGCCTGGCGGCCCTACATCGAACACTGCATCGAAGCATTCGGCGTCGAGCGCTGCATGTTCGAGAGCAACTTTCCGCCGGATAAGCAGTCATGCGGCTACACCGAACTGTGGAACGCGTTCAAGCGCATCACCGCCGGCGCGTCGACAAGTGAGAAGAAGGCGCTGTACAGCGGCACGGCGGCGAAGGTCTACCGGCTGATCGCGCCATGATGGACATCTCGGGCAAGACCGCCATCGTCACCGGCGCCGCATCCGGCATCGGTCTCGGCATTGCCACGGCGCTGGCCGAAGCCGGCGCCAACGTGGTGATGGCCGACATCCAGAAGCAGGCAGTGGAAGCCGCGGCGCACGGCCTGTCTGGCACCAACAAGCGGGTCATGCCGGTGCGCATCGACGTGACGCAGGAGCAGTCGGTCGTCGATGCGCTGGCCGAGGCGGCGCGCAACTTCGGCAAGCTGCACATTGCCTGCAACAACGCCGGCGTGCCGATGCACGGCATGCGGATGACCGAGGTGCCGCCGGAGGACTGGACATTCGTCATTGGCGTGAACATCTGGGGCATCATCCACGGCATCCGCCATTTCGTTCCGGCGATCCTGCGGCACGGCGAGGAGGGGCACGTCGTGAACACCGCCTCGGTCGCCGGCTTCCAGAACCGCCGCGGCACCGACCAGGGGCCGTATTCGATGACCAAATACGCAGCGCTGTCGCTGTCTGAGGGACTGGAGCACGAGCTGGAGGGCAGCAATGTCGGCGTCTCGGTACTGTGCCCGGGCCCGATCGCCACCAACATCGCACGCGGTGCGCGCAATCGTCCGGACCACATGGGCGGCCCGCAGATCCGCGCCAGCAACGAGGCCACGCTGACCGAACGCCTGGCGCAGACCGGCATCGACCCGCTGCGGGTGGGCGAGCGGGTGGTGGACGCGATCCGCACGAAGACATTCTACGCCTTCGTGAGCGCCGTGCCTGCCGACGTGATCAAGGCGCGCCACCGGCGCATCGAGGACGCGCTGAACACGCCATGGGTGACGCATTATTGACTTTGGCCGTACAGCGCTGTACGGTCCCGCCGGAGGTGGCTGATGGACGACATACGGCGTAAGGGGGCCGAGGAAGCCCGCGCTCAGTTGCCGGCCCTGCTGGAAGCTGCTGAAGCGGGCCATCCCACGATCATTACCAGGCATGGCCGACCAGTGGCTGCGCTGATGCCGGTTGATGCCTACGATACCGTTGGCCGGCAACAGCCGTTATTGCCGCTTGAAGGCTCTGGCCAGGGCCTCTGGGGAAAGAACAGCGGGAAGACGATCAGCCGACTACGCGACGAATGGACCCGATAGACATATCGGGTCTGCCTGACCAGGCGCTGTTGCTGCTGGACTCGGCCCCGATCATATACGTGCTTGAGAAGCATCCGCGATTTGCACCCCGCTTCAGGCCGCTGTTCGAAGCGCACGCAGGTGGGCGCATCCGCTTTGCTGTAACAACGATCACCATCGCCGAAGTACTGACCGGCCCACTGCACGCGGCGGATGAGGCGCTGGCGCGACGTTACCGCGCCATACTTGAGTCTTGGCGACCGATTGCACTCGACGTCGGCGTCGCCGAAAGCGCCGCCCGGCTGCGCGCATCGCTCCGGCTCAAGCTCGCCGACGCTGTGCAAGCCGCCAGCGCGCTGGCGATCAATGCCGCTGCCTTGGTCACGCACGATCGCGACTTCTCGCGCGTGCATTCACTTCGGATCATTTCCTAGCTGGATGCGAGGGAGAGCAGATGTCCGTCATTCTGGGAAGCGGCGAGTATCGCTATGGCGTCGAGGAAGGCTGGGGCAGCCTGCCCGACGGATGGTCCTTCCACGAGGTGGCGGCCGTCGGTGTGGACGCTCGCGACAACGTCTATGTCTTCAACCGCGGCGAACACCCGATGATCGTGTTCGACCGCGAAGGCAACTTCCTGCGCTCGTGGGGCGAAGGCATGTTCCCGCGCGCGCACGGCGTGCACATCGATCCTGAACAGACCATCTGGCTGACCGATGATGGCGCCCATTGCGTGCGGCGCTGCACGCTCGAGGGCAAGGTGCTGATGACACTCGGCACGCCCGGCAAGCCGGCCCCGTTCATGAGTGGCCAGCCGTTCTGCCGCTGCACCCACACCGCACTGTCACCGAAAGGCGAGATCTACGTCACCGACGGCTACGGCAACGCGCAGGTGCATAAATACACACCCGACGGCAAGCACATGCTGTCCTGGGGCAAATGCGGCATCGGTGAGGGCGAGTTCAACCTGCCGCACAACGTGCACTGCGACGCCGACGGCTGGGTCTATGTCGCCGATCGCGAGAACCACCGTGTGCAGGTGTTCGACGGCAACGGCAAGTTCGAGACGGCGTGGAGCAACGTCGTCCACCGCCCGAGCGCGCTGCACATGACCACCGGCCGCTGTCCGCTGTGCTTCATCGGCGAGGTCGGGCCGTATCTCGGATCCAATCGTGGCTTCCCCAACCTGGGACCGCGCGTCAGCATCCTGTCTAACACCGGCAAGCTGCTGGCGCGCCTTGGCTCGGAAACCCATCCACACGGCCAAGGGCCAGGTCAGTTCATGTCGCCGCACGGCATCGCGGTTGATTCGCGCGGTGACATCTATGTGGGCGAGGTCTCCGTCGCGTCCTGGCCCTCGCTGTTCCCGGGACAGCCGCGGCCCGACAACCTGCGCAGCCTGCAAAAGCTGGTGAAGGTGACGTAACCGCAGCAATCGCCACGCCGCCCCCGCCCGCGCTATACTTGCGGCGAAGGAGCAGCAGATGACGGCCAGGCCGAACGGCAACGCAGTCGAGTATTTCGTCGATCGCCACGTGCGCGAGGGGCGCGGCGACGTCGTGGCGTTCCGCGATCCGTGGCGCAGCCTGACCTACGCGACACTGGCGAATGCGACCAGCCGCTTCGCCGGCGCGCTGCGGGCCGCAGGCATTACGCGCGAACGTCGCGTGGCGCTGCTGCTGCTTGATACCGTGGACTTCCCGATCGCGTTCTGGGGCGCGTTGCGCACAGGCGCGGTTCCGGTCCCCATCAACACGCTGCTGCCGCACGAGGTGGTGGGCTACATCCTCGCCGACAGCCGCGCCGAAGCGGTGGTGGTCTCGGCACCGCTGGTCGAGCCGCTGCGGCCGGTGCTGCACAGCATCGCCGACCTGCGGCGTATCATTGTCGCGCAGCCAGACGGCAGCACGCCGGTGCCGATCGACGATGCACGTGCGGTTGGCATGGACGACTTCCTGGCCGGCGGCGATCCGGCAACGCCGACCGAAAGCGCACCGGCAGATGAAGTGGCGTTCTGGCTCTATTCATCGGGCTCCACCGGCGCTCCGAAGGGCGTGCGTCATGTGCACGGCAGTCTGCGCGCGACCGCGGACAGCTACGGCGCGCAGGTGCTGGAGATCCGCAGCGACGACCTGGTGTTCTCCACTGCCAAGGCGTTCCACGCCTACGGTCTCGGCAACAGCATGACATTTCCGATGTCGGTCGGTGCGGGCTCGGTGCTGCTGCCGGACCGGCCGACGCCGGACGCGGTGCTCAATGTGATGGAACGTCACCAGCCGACGATCTTCGGCGGCGTGCCGACACTGTTCGCATCGATGCTGGCCAATCCTCGCATCGGACCTGGCGCAGGGTCGCAGCGGCTGCGTCGCTGCATTTCCGCCGGCGAGGCATTGCCCGCGGATATCGGTAGGCGCTGGTCGGAGATGGTGGGCGTGGACATCCTTGACGGTATCGGCTCGACCGAGATGCTGCACATCTTCATCTCCAATCGCGCCGACGACATCCGCTACGGCACCTCCGGCAAGCCTGTGCCCGACTACGAGGCGATGATCTTGAATGAACACGGCGGGCGCGTGCCCAACGGCGAAGCAGGCGAACTGGTGGTGCGCGGCCCGTCCGCCGCCGATGGCTACTGGAACCAGCGCGATCGCACGCGCCGCACATTCCGCGGCGAATGGACCCATACCGGCGACACCTACATCCGCGATGACGACGGCTACTATCGCTTCTGCGGACGCACCGACGAGATGCTGAAGGTAAGCGGCGTGTGGGTCTCGCCGTTCGAAGTGGAAGAGGCGCTGGTGTCGCATCCGGCGGTGCTGGAGTCCGCGGTGGTCGGGGCCGAGGACCGCGACGGCCTGACCAAACCAAAGGCGTTCGTCGTATTGCAGGATGCCGCGCGGCAGCAGGACGCCGAGACAGTGAAGGAGTTGCTGAAGACGCATGTGAAGGAGCGGATCGGCGTGTGGAAATATCCGCGCTGGATCGAGTTCGTCGATGGTCTGCCGAAGACTGCGACCGGCAAGATCCAGCGCTTCCGGCTGCGCCATGATCATCGACCATAGAACGCTGGAGGCACGATGGTGGGGCCCGCCGCCGGATGCAGCGCCCACGCTGGTGCTGCTGCACGAGGGCCTGGGCTGCGTCGCGCTGTGGCGCGACTTCCCGGAGGCGCTCTCCGCTGCCACCGGCTGCGGCGTGTTCGCATATTCGCGCTTCGGCTACGGCGCATCCTGTCCCGTCACGCTACCACGGCCGATGCGCTACATGCACGACGAGGCGACCGACGTGCTGCCGCTCGTGCTCGATGCGGCCGGTGTGCGCAAGGCGGTGCTGCTGGGGCATTCGGACGGCGGATCGATCGTGGCGATCTTCGCCGGCGAGGTGCGCGATCCCCGCGTGGCGGGCGTGGTGATGATCGCTGCACACTTCTTCGTCGAGGAACTGAACCTGGCCGCGATCCGCGCTATCACCGATACCTACGAGCATGGCGACCTGCGCGCGCGACTGGCCCGCTATCATCGCGATGTCGATGTGGCGTTCCACGGCTGGAGCGGCGCCTGGCTTGATGCGAAATTCCGTGAGTTCGACATCACCGGCGAGGTCGCGCGCATCCAGGTGCCGGTGCTGGCGTTGCAGGGCACCGACGACCCGTACGGCAGCGCGGAACAGTTGCGCACGCTGGAACGCGCCGCAACGTGCCCGGTGCAGACGGAGCTGATCGCCGGCGCGCGGCATGCGCCGTATCTCGAGGCGCGACAGGCAACCATGTCTGCGATCGTGCCGTTCGTGCGCAGCGTGCTGATGGAGAAAGCGGCATGATCGACTTCCAGACCGACCCCAGCCGCTACCGGCACTGGCACCTCGCGTTCGACGGGCCGGTGGCGACACTGACTATGGACGTCGATCCCAACGCCGGACTGTTCGACGGCTGCGAACTGAAGCTGAACTCCTACGACCTCGGCGTCGACATCGAGCTGGCCGATGCGGTGCAGCGGCTGCGCTTCGAACACCCCGAGGTGCGCTGCGTGGTGCTGCGCTCGGGCAAAGAAGGCGTGTTCTGCGCCGGCGCCAACATCCGCATGCTGGCCAAGGCGTCGCACGGCCACAAGGTGAACTTCTGCAAGTTCACCAACGAGACGCGGCTGGCGATCGAGGATGCGAGTGCGAACTCCGGTCAGATATGGGTCGCCGCGGTCAGCGGCAGTGCGGCGGGCGGCGGTTATGAGCTGGCACTTGCGACCGAGCACATCATGCTGGTTGACGACCGGCGCTCTGGCGTTGCGCTGCCGGAACTGCCGCTGCTCGCGGTGCTGCCGGCGACCGGCGGGCTGACCCGGCTCACCGACAAGCGGCTGGTGCGGCGCGACCGCGCCGACGTGTTCTGCACCACCGAAGAGGGCGTGCGCGGCCGACGCGCGGTGGAGTGGCGGCTGGTGGACGAGGTGGTGCCGCCGTCGACATGGGACGCGAAGGTGCACGAGCGCGCGCTGTCACTGGCGGCGCAGTCGGATCGGCCGCTTGGTGCTCCAGGACAGAAGCTGGCACCGCTGCAACGCGAGATCGGCGATGCCGGCGTGACGTATTCGCACGTTCGCGTCGCGTTCGATCGCGCGGCGCGGCGTGCCGATGTCGCGCTGCTGGGTCCGCGCGATGCGGGCGGACTGGAGTGGTCGCTGCTGCTGGCACGTGAACTGGACGATGCGCTGCTGCATCTGCGGCTGAACGAGCCGACGCTCGGGCTGCTGGTGCTGCGCTCCAAGGGTGACGCCGCAGCGGTGCTGGCAGCCGACGAACTGCTGGAGACGCACAAGGATGACTGGCTGGTGCGCGAAATCCGCCTGTACTGGAAGCGCGTGCTGAAGCGCCTCGACATGACCTCCCGCAGCCTGATCGCGTTGGTGGAAAGCGAGAGCTGTTTTGCCGGCACGCTCGCCGAGCTGCTGTTCGCAGTCGACCGCGCAGTGATGGCGGATACAGCGACGCTGTCGCTTTCGGTGCTGAACTTCGGCGCCTATCCGATGGGCAACGGACTGACCCGGCTGGCGACGCGCCTCCTCGGCGAGCCCGACAACTTCGCCGGCGCGCGCGAACGCATCGGTGACACGCTGCACGCCGAAGATGCCGAGGCACTCGGTCTCGTCACCGCGGTGTATGATGCGACGGACTGGGACGACGAAGTGCGTCTGCTGTTGGAAGAGCGCGCGTCATTCTCGCCCGACGCACTCACCGCGATGGAGGCGAACCTGCGCTTCGCCGGCCCCGAGACGATGGAGACGCGCATCTTCGGCCGGCTGACCGCTTGGCAGAACTGGGTGTTCCAGCGTCCGAGCGCCGCCGGCGATGCGGGATCGCTGAAGCGCTACGGCAGCGGACAGCGGCCAACCTATGATACGGAGCGCGTGTGATGCCTGATGGAACGGCGGTCGACTACAACGGGCT
>DASSRN010000339.1:0-13197 GCA_035701785.1 Acetobacteraceae bacterium
ACGCGCCTTGTTGCCGCCGTGCTCGAGCACGAGATGAACGTGGCGGCCGGGTTCGACGCCCTGACGGATGCGCGCCGCCATCGCATCGAGGAATTCCGGCTGCAAAATCGCGTGCACCGCGTCGAAGCGCAGCCCGTCGAATCGGTATTCCATAAGCCAGTAGATCACGTTCTCGGTGAAGAATGCGCGCACCTCGGAACGCCGGAAATCAATAGCGGGCCCCCATGGCGTATGCCGGTCCTCTCGGAAGAATTGCGGTGCGTAAAGGCCCAGGTAGTTCCCGTCCGGACCGAAGTGATTGTACACAACGTCAAGAAAGATCATCAGCCCGTGATCGTGCGCCGCATCGATCAGCGCCTTCAGCTCGTCTGGCGTCCCGTAGGCTGCGTCCGGAGCGAACGGCAGCACGCCGTCATAGCCCCAGTTGTGGCGTCCGGGGAAATCGTTGATCGGCATGAGTTCGACCGCTGTCACACCCAACGCGGCGAGCCGCGGGAGTTCTCGGGCGACGCCGGCGAACCCTCCCAGCACGCCAGCATGAAGCTCGTACAGCACGGTTTCGCACCATGGCCGGCCGTTCCAACCCACGTTGCGCCAGACGTAGCGCTGCGGGTCGACGACCATGCTCGGATCGTGCGCATCGCCAGCCTGGGCGCGCGAGGCCGGATCTGGTATCAAAGTGCCGTCGGTCAGTCGGTAGCGGTAGCGGGAACCATTCTCGCAGCGCACGCTGGCTTCGAACCAGCCATCAGAACAGCGATGCATCAGCAACAATCGGTCATTCTCGAAGGCGACGCTGACCGTCTCCTGCGATGGCGCCCACAGGCGAAAGCGCGTTTCGCCATTCTGCAGCCGGACGGCACCAAAGCGGTAATTCATTCAAGCAACTCTGAGTAGAGAAGAACGGAACTGTGCTGCCTGACCTTCAGTACATTGTCCGACAAGGTCAGCTCCTTCCCCTGAGGCAAGGCGCTGTCGAGCAGAACCCGCTGCGGCAGATGCGGAAGCGGCAGGCCAAATTCAGCTTCCTGATCGGTCGGATTAAGCAGCAGGCTCAGTATCGTGACCTTTCCTTCAGGAATTCGCACGGATCGGCGCAGGACCAACGTTCGCCGTTCGCTGTCGTTCCAAGCTTCCACTGAAATTGTGGACCCCGACTGGTCAAACCACTCGATATCCGCGATGCCCGCCGCCGGGTGCGACCGACCATGGAGGAACTCGGGAAGTCGCAGCACCGCGTGTCCCCGCCTGAGAGCGATCAGCCGACTGACGTAGTCGCTGAGTGCTGTCCCGGCGGGCGATCGGGCGAGGTTCCAGTCCAGCCATGAGAGCTCGTTGTCCTGGCAATAGGCGTTGTTGTTGCCGCCCTGCGATCGGCCGAACTCGTCTCCCGCCAGCAGCATCGGGGTGCCGGCGGCCAGGAATACGGTGGCCAGCATGGCGCGTTTGATATCCTCCCGCAGCGCGGTGATCGAAGCATCGTCCGTGGCGCCCTCGACGCCCCAGTTGCTGGTGAAGTTGGCCGGATGGCCGTCGCGATTTTCCTCGCCATTCGCCTCGTTGTGGCGCTCAACGTAACTCACGGCATCCTGCAGGGTGAAGCCGTCATGCGTCGCGACAAAATTGATCGATGCCCAGGGTTTGCGGCCCTGATGCTCAAACACGTCGGCGGAGCCGGTGAGCCGGGCGGCGATCTCGGGCCGCTGCCCTGGATCGCCCCGCCAGAAGCGCCGCACCGCATCGCGGAACTTGTCATTCCACTCGCCGAAGCCTGGTGGGTGGTTGCCCAGCTGATAGCCGCCTGGACCGATGTCCCATGGCTCAGCGATCAGCTTCACACGTGACAGGACGGGGTCCTGGCGGAGAGCGTCAAAAAAGCCGGCTCCTGGGTCGAATCCGTGCGCTTCGCGGCCCAGCGAGGCGCAGAGGTCGAAGCGGAATCCGTCCACATGATAGGACGTAACCCAGTGGCGCAGAGAATCCATCACCATCTGCAGCACACGGGGATGCGCCAGGTTCAGGGTGTTGCCGGTTCCCGTGTCGTTGACCGTTCGGCGTGCGTCGCCCGCTTCAAGTCGGTAATAGCTAGCGTTGTCGAGGCCACGGAACGAGAGTGTAGGACCGATCTCTTCGGTTTCCGCTGTGTGGTTGTAGACCACATCAAGGATCACCTCGATGCCGACCGCATGCAGCCGGCGCACGGCTGCGCGCACTTCGTTGGGCGACCGGCTTGCGAGATAGGTGGATTCTGGCGCGAAGAAGCCAAGAGTATTGTAGCCCCAGTAGTTGCGCAGCCCCCGTTGCAGCAAAGCACGATCCTGCACAAAAGCATGCACCGGCATCAGCTCGAGCGCCGTGATGCCAAGCCGGCGCAGGTGGTCGATCACCTTCGGGTGCGCCAGGCCAGCGAAGGTACCACGGTCCGAGGCTGGGACCGCGTCGTGCAGCATGGTCAGTCCGCGAACATGCGCCTCGTAGATCACCGTGTCGGTCCAGGGTACGGCCGGCGGGTGATCGTCGCCCCAATGGAAGCTGTCGTCGGTCACCAACGCCTTCGGCATGGCCAGTGCGCTGTCCCGCCGGTCGAATGACAGGTCACCGCGTGGCGAACGCTGGCGGAATCCGTACAGCACGTCGGACCACTGCACAGTTCCAGCGAGCACCTGGGCATAAGGGTCGAGGAGCAGCTTGTGGTGATTGAACCTATGACCGTGTTCCGGTGCATAAGGCCCGTATGCGCGATAGCCGTAGAGCAGGCCCGGCGCTGCATCTGGCAGATAGCCGTGCCAGATCTCGTCAGTGTACTCCGGCAGGGTGTAGCGCGCGATCTGCTGACGCCCCGACGTCTCGAAGAGACATAAATCGATCTGCCGCGCGTGTGCCGAGAACACCGCGAAGTTTACGCCCAGCCCGTCCCACGTTGCTCCAAGCGGATATGGCCGGCCCGGCAACAGCGTGTCAGGCAGGCGGGGCATTCGTCAGGGCTGCTCAGTTGCTCGGGCGGAAATACATCACGGAAAGCGGCGGCAGCGCGAGTTCCAGCGACTGCGCTTCGCCATGACCTTGCACGGCCACTGCCATCACCGCCCCGCCATTGCCTATATTCGACCCACCATAGACCGCCGCGTCAGAGTTCAGCAGCTCTCGCCACTCTCCCGGGCGCGGCACGCCGATACGATAGCCGCTTCGTGGCACCGGCGTCATGTTGCACACTACCAGAACCGGCGAAGCAGCTTCGCCGCCGTAGCGCAGGAAGGCAAACACCGAGTTCTCGCGGTCGTCGCCGACGACCCAGCGGAAGCCGCTGGACACGGCATCGCGCTGGTGCAGCGCAGGCTCTTCTGCGTAAAGCCGGTTGAGGTCGCGCACTAGGCGCTGCAGCCCAAGTCGCAGCGGATCGCCCAACGCCGGCCAGTCAACTTCGCCATCATGGCTCCACTCATGTTCCTGCGCGATCTCGCCGCCCATGAACAGCAGCTTCTTGCCCGGATGCCCCCACATGAAACCGAAGTAGGTGCGCAGGTTGGCGAAGCGCTGCCAGTTGTCGCCCGGCATCTTGCCGATCAGCGACCGCTTTCCATACACGACCTCGTCGTGCGACAGCGGCAGGATGAAGTTTTCCGCGAAGGCGTACAGCAGGCCGAACGTCATGTCGTTGTGGTGCCAGCGCCGATGCACCGGATCCTGCTCGATGTAACGAAGCGTATCGTGCATCCAACCCATGTTCCACTTGTAGTGGAAGCCCAACCCGCCTTCGCTGATCGGTCGCGAAACGCCGGGCCAGGCGGTGGACTCTTCGGCGATGGTAATGGCCCCGGCACAGCGCTCGCGCACCACGGCGTTGAAGTGCCGCAGGAAGCCGATCGCCTCCAGGTTCTCGCGGCCGCCGTAGATGTTAGGTATCCATTCGCCCTGCGGGCGCGAGTAGTCGCGATACAGCATGGAAGCGACCGCATCGACCCGTAGCCCGTCGACGTGGAAATACTCGAGCCAGTGCAGGCCGGAGGCAATCAGGAAACCCTGCACCTCGCGGCGGCCGAAATTGTAGATGTAGGTGTTCCAGTCGTGGTGGAATCCCTCACGCGGGTCCGCGTGTTCATAGAGCGCCGTGCCGTCGAACCGCGCCATGCCGTGCGCATCCGTCGGGAAATGGGCTGGTACCCAGTCAAGGATCACGCCGATACCGGCGCGATGGCAGGCGTCGACGAAACGCCCAAAGCCTTCGGGCGGCCCGAATCGCGCGCTCGGGGCGAACAGGCTGAGGGGCTGATAGCCCCACGACCCGCCGAATGGATGCTCGCTGACCGGCATCAACTCGACATGGGTGAAGCCCATCTCGCTGACATAGGGCACCAGCCGTTCAGCCAGTTCGTCCCAATTGGGTGCGCGCCCTTCCGGGTGGAACCACGACGCGGCATGCACCTCATAGATCGCGAGCGGTGCGTCAGTCGCCTGCCGCTGCGCCCGCTCATGCATCCACACTTGGTCGTGCCAAACCAGAGGTGTCGGATCTGCGACGACAGACGCAGTGGCCGGCGGCGGCTCGGTCGCGCGCGCCAGCGGATCAGCCTTGAGGGGCAGTCGCCAGCCGTCCGGCCCGACGATGGCGAACTTGTAGCGCGTACCAGCTGCAAGCCGCGGCACGAACAATTCCCACACGCCTGCCGGATAGCGCAGCCGCATGGGATGGCGCCGAGGATCCCACATGTTGAAGTCGCCAACCACCGAAACAGCGCGCGCATTCGGCGCCCATACAGCGAACCGTACGCCGCTTATGCCCTCGGTCGTCATCACACTCGCGCCGAGGTGCGACGCAAGTTCGAAGTGCCGACCCTCGTTGAACAGATGCAGGTCGAGATCGCCCAACAATGCGCCGAAGGAGTAAGGGTCTTCGGTCTCCTGCACGGCACCGGGCCAGACAATGCGCAGCACATAGGGTTCTGCGTTACTGACCCGACCGATGAAAAGGCCAGCTGGCACCGCGGCCGTCAGCCTGCCCAGTGTTGCACCGCCCTTGCGCGCCAGCACCTCGACCTCGAGCGCGCCAGGCAGGAAGGCGCGGATCACGCGCCCCATGCCAGTTTCATGCGGTCCCAATACGCCGAATGGATCGTCGATAGTTCCGTTCGCAAGCGCCTCCGCCATGGCGGGTGGCAGGACGGTTGCATCAGCCATGTCGTTCATGCGGTCACCTGTCCGACCAGTTGTGCGAGGCCGTGCAGGGGAACGTCGATCCAGGCGGGTCGGTTCGCTGCTTCGTAGGCTATCTCATAGGCTGCCTTTTCGATCAGGAACAGCCGCAACAGGTTCTGTTCATCCGGTGCGTCAAGACCCGGCAGCACCTCCGCATAGCCGGATAGGAAGCACTGCGTCGCGCGTTCCACGAAGGTGGCAAGGAATGCGTCGCGCTGTGGATCGGCGACATGCGCCTGGGTGGCCACGCTCTTCCGCTCCATCACCGCGGCTGCGTACTCGAACGAGCGCAGCATGCCTGCCACATCGCGCAGCGGATGGTTCTTTGCTCGCCGCTGCTCCACCGGCTTCACCGGCTCGCCTTCAAAGTCGATGATGTACACGTCGCCATTGGCCACCAGGACCTGGCCGAGATGCAGGTCGCCGTGGATGCGCGTGAGCGTTGCAGTGCGCGCGGATTTCGCCAGCGTGCGCACCGTTTCGGTCAGCCGTTCGCGTTCGGCCATCACCGTGGCGAGGTTCTGTGTCGCCTCCTCATCCCACTCACGGCTTGGTTCCAGTGCCGCAAAAGCCACGGCCAGTTGCTGTTCCGCCTGTTCTGCCCATCGCGCAGCAACGTCCGCGCCTGCCCGCTGTGGGGTGAACGCAGGATCCTCGCTCTCGCGCGCCAGAACCGCATGCATTTCGGCGAGCCTGCGACCCAGCAGCACGGCTATCGAGCCATAGTCCTCATGCTGTTCCGCCTCGGTCGCCTGCACCGCTTCGGTCCCGGCCGTCAGGTCGGAGAGGCCCCGCGTCAGCAGATCGAGCGTCCAGGTCCATGCATCGCCCTGGTTACGGATGAAACCTTGGGCGATCGCCAGCGCATGCCGTTCACCCTCGGGATCGACGCGCACCACCTCACCCAACAATGGCGCGATGTTTGCGAAGCCTTGCTCGGTAAGATAGCGGCCCATCTCGGCTTCCGGATGCGGCCCGGTGGAAACCCGCCGGAACAGCTTCAACATCGCGACATCGCCGACGATCATCGAGGAATTGGATTGCTCCACCGACAGCCACTGCATCTCGACGTCCGGAGTGACCGTCACATCAGCCATACGCGATGTGGGCTCAAAATGGATCTCGCCCGCCGTAGCCTTGTTGGCCAATCCATCCAGAATCGCCAAGGGGAACTCTGCTAGCGCGAATGCATCGGTCAGCAAGCCAACTCGCGAGCCTCGCCTGACGCGCGCCAACGCCAGTTGCGTCGGCAACGGACCGCTCTGCTGGTCCTCCCACACGATCGCCAATGGCAGCAACCAGCGCGCGGTTGCTCCATGCGTCTCGGTCTCGATCTCGGCCAGCAGTTGCTCTCGATCGGCGCCCGGTAACGGCACGAGCGAAGTCAGCCGCACTGCGTTCAATGCCTGGTCCTTCATCGCGAACCACCGGCGCTTGGCAAGATAGGGAGGCAGAATGTCGCGTTCGAGCGTTGTCTGCGCATTCGGCAGGGCATCGGCCAGGCGGCCGCGGAGAACGATGGTCTGATATTCGGGCATAGGTTCGGGTGCCGGCGTATGGGTGGATGGCCAGGCTGCTGCCTCCTCGGCAAGCAGGAACCAGTAGAAGCCGTAAGGCGGCAAGGTCAGCAGATAGGTGAGCTGTCCAATCGGCGGGAAGATCGATCCGCCGTCCAGTTCCACCGGCAGGCGTCCGGTGAATTCGGACAGCTCCAACTCCACCGCCTCCGGCGTGCGCGCCAGGTTCGCGACGCACAGGATAGTGCGGCCTTCGTATTCACGCAGGTAGGCAAGCACCTTGCGGTTCTTCGGATACAGCAGTCGGAATGTGCCGCGGCCGAACGCCTGATACTGCCGACGGATCGCGATCGTGCGCCGCGTCCAGTTCAGCAGTGAATGGCGGTCGTTGGTCTGCGCCTCGACGTTCACCGCCTCGTAGCCATACAGCGCATCCATGATGGTCGGCAGCACGAGGCGGGACGGATCGGCGCGCGAAAAACCGCCGTTGCGGTCGGGCGACCACTGCATCGGCGTGCGCACGCCATCCCGGTCGCCGAGATGGATATTGTCTCCCATGCCGATCTCGTCGCCGTAGTAGATCACCGGGGTGCCGGGCATCGAGAACAGGAGATAGTTCATCAGCTCCACCCGGCGGCGATCACGCTCCAGCAATGGCGAGAGCCGGCGGCGAATGCCGAGATTAAGCCGCGCCCGCCGGTCGGCGGCATACGTCTCCCACAGGAAGTCCCGCTCGCTGGATGTTACCATCTCCAGCGTGAGTTCGTCGTGGTTGCGCAGGAAGATCGCCCACTGGCTGTTCGGTGGGATGTCCGGCGTCTGCCGCAGGATGTCGGTGATCGGGAAGCGGTCTTCCCGCGCGATCGCCATGTACATACGCGGCATCAGCGGGAAGTGGAATGCCATGTGGCATTCGTCATCATCGCCGAAATAGTCCTTGGCATCCTCGGGCCACTGGTTGGCTTCGGCGAGCAGCATGCGATCCGGGTAGTGCGTATCCAACTCGGCGCGAATCTGCTTCAGGACGTGATGCGTCTCAGGCAGGTTCTCGTTGTTGGTGCCTTCCCGTTCCACCAGATACGGCACGGCATCCAGCCGCAGCCCGTCCACGCCGAGATCGAGCCAGTAGCGCAGAACCGACAGCACCTCTTTCAGCACGCGCTTGTTGTCAAAGTTCAGGTCAGGCTGATGCGAATAGAACCGATGCCAGTAATAGGCGCCCGCGGTCTCATCGAACGTCCAGTTGGAACGCTGTGTGTCGATGAAAATGACGCGGGTGCCGGCGTATTTGCGGTCGTCGTCCGACCAGACGTAAAAGTCCCGATAGACCGAACCCGGCTTGGCCTGCCGCGCACGCTGGAACCAGGGATGCTGGTCGGAGGTGTGGTTCACCACCAGCTCGGTGATCACCCGCATGCCGCGTGCATGGGCCGCCGCGATCAGCCGACGCACATCAGACAACGAGCCGTAGTCCGGGTGCACTCCGCGATAATCGGCGATGTCGTAGCCATCGTCGCGTCGCGGTGAAGGATAGAACGGCAGCAGCCAGAGCGTGTTGACGCCCAGATCGGCAATGTAGTCCAGCTTGGACAGGAGGCCGGGAAAATCCCCCACTCCGTCGTTGTTCGCGTCGAAGAACGACTTGACGTGCAGCTGATATATGATCGCATCCTTGTACCAGAGCGCGTCCTCGGCAAGCGCCGCCCGGGTGGCGGAATCGGCTACGGTGGCGTCCATCACGCGGCCCCGACCGGGGAGATTCGCCAGATGGCGAATGGCAGGTCGGCAGGATCGAGGCGGATGCGCTGCTGCTTGCCGTTCCACACGAAGCCGTTACCGCGCATCAGATCAGTCGCTGCCAGCGCTGCATCGTCCGGCAGGCCCCATTCCCACAGCGGCACTTCGATCGCCGCCTCTTGTGGCGCATGGGGATCAAGACTGACTGCGACCAGAATCATGTCACGGGCACCTGGTGTTCGCTTGCCATACAGCAGCACCTGCTCGTTGAATGCTGGATAGAACGTCAAGCCAAGATGGGTCTGCAACGCGGCGTGCGCGCGTCGGATCCTGTTCAGCGCAGAGATTTCCGCAACGATGTTGCCCGGAGCGGAAAAGTCACGCACGCGGATCTCATACTTCTCCGAGTCCAGGTATTCCTCGCGACCAGGCAGCGGTGCTGACTCGCAGATCTCGAAGCCGGAATACATGCCCCAGAGCCCGGACAGCGTGCAGGCCAGCGCAGCGCGGATCAGGAAGCCGGGGCGGCCCGAAGTTTGCAGGAATGGCGGGTTGATGTCGGGGGTGTTGACGAAGAAGTTCGGCCGGAAGAAGTCGCGCACCGGCGGCGTATTCAATTCGGTGAGGTACTCGGTGATCTCCTGCTTGGTATTCCGCCAGGTGAAATAGGTATAGGACTGGGTGAAGCCGAGTTTCGCCAGCCGATACATGAGCTTGGGGCGGGTGAACGCCTCCGCCAGGAAGATAACGTCGGGGTATCGTCCGGTGATGTCGGCGATCATCCACTGCCAGAACGGCAGCGGCTTGGTGTGCGGGTTGTCCACGCGAAAGATGCGCACGCCCCGGTCCACCCAGAACTGCACCGCATCACGCAACGCGAACCACAGGCCCGGCATCGACGCCTTCGCATAAAAGTCCGGGTTGACGATGTCCTCATACTTCTTCGGTGGATTTTCCGCGAAACGGATCGACCCATCCGGCCGCCAGCGGAACCAGTCGGGATGCTGGCGCAGCCACGGGTGGTCGGGCGAACACTGCACTGCGAAATCGAGGGCGAGCTCCAGCCCGTTGTCTTTCGCCGCAGCAACCAGCGTGCGGAAATCGTCCAGTGTCCCAAGCCGTGGATGCACCGCGTCATAGCCACCCTCCGGGCCGCCGATGGCATAGGGACTTCCCACGTCCTCCGGTGCGGCCCGCAGCGCGTTGTTGCGGCCCTTGCGGTTCGTCGTGCCGATCGGATGAATCGGCGGGAAGTAGAGCACGTCGAATCCCATCGCCCGGATCGCCGGAAGTCGCGCGATCACGTCCTTGAAGGTGCCATGCACGGAAGGGTCGGTGGTGGCCGAGCGTGGGAACATTTCGTACCAGCTGGCAAATTCCGCCTGCGGGCGCTGCACGTCGAGCGCGATCGATGGGGTGTGCTCGATGGCGAACGGCCTGTCATCCACTGCGCGCATTGCAGCCGCCGTATCATCGGACAACAGCAAAGCGACCTGCGACGCAGCGTCAAGCGATGGCAGCCGGTCGATGACCGCCGCCAGTTTTTCGTGCGAGCAGGTCGACGTCCGCGCGATCGCTGCCTCGATCAGGGCACGGCCCTCTGCAATCTCCAGCGTCACGGTCTGTCCCGCAGCGTGCTTTGCCGAAAGATCGTGCCGGAATGTGCCCCAGGCATCCCACCAGGCGCGGACCGTATAGCGATGGCGCCCGACGCGCGCCGGCACAAACGATGCCTGCCAGCGGTCGTTGTTCACCAGCCGCATCGGAACACGGTGCCAATCGCTCTCGTCGTCGGTGGCCCACTGCACCTCGGCAGCCAACACGTCATGCCCATCCGCGATGATATCGGCACTGACTGTAACGATGTCACCTACCAGGCGTTTGACGGCGAATGCGCCGTAAGGGACCTGTGGGCTGACTGCCTCGATCCCGACGCGCGCCGCGGCGAGCGGCTTCATCTGGATGTCGCGGTCGCTGACCAGCGGTTTGATGATGCGTCTGGTCGGAACATAGCTGAGCACGCGCACTTCGCCCGGCTCCATCGGCGCATCGGCATCCGGTTGTGCCGATTCCGGCATCAGCGCTGTGCCGGCTTGCGGTGGCAATGGGGAGATCGGCACATCGAGCGGCACCTGATGCGTCAGATCAGGGTTCGCCAGAACCAGTATCGCGCGTTCGGCATTCCGTATATCGGGCGCATCCGATCGCAGCAGAGCGGTGATGTCGCCCTGCACGGCGCTGAGCCGGCGCATCTCGCCGTCCGCGCGATCCGCAGCGACCTCATCGACCAGAGCATTTGCCGCAGCGATGTCCGATGATAGGTCACACGGTGCTTCATCGCGCGCGCGCCGCAGATCGGCTGGGCTGCCCAATGCGGCATCGAACGGCCGCTTCGCCGCGAACTCGAAGCCCATGGGTATAAGCATCCCACTTGCGGAAGCGGCGGCCAATCGCAGCGCGAACCGGTAGTCGGCGGCGACATCGCCTCCTGCTGGCACATGGCCGGCACGGCGATCGAAGAACGACGGTTCGGGCGAGGCGACCGCCGGAGCGATGCGACGCAACAGTTCCATTTCCTCGATGAACCAGTCCGCGCGCGCGTCCCACCAGGCCAGCGACGAGCACACGTGGCTAAACCCGACGCCTTCAAGCCGCGGCAACGCCGCGCGATTCAACCCAGGCGTCCATGCCAGGAAACTGCAATCATTCAGGCTGCCGATGATTTGCCGCCACAGCGATGCCGGCGCGTGATCGGGATCGAGGCAGCGGAAGCCACTGATGCCGGCGTTGACCAGTCGCGTCAGACGCTCGAGCCACCAGGCGGCGACGGCCGCTGCCACTTCCGTGTCATGCAATTGCGCATATGCTATGTCGAGCCGATACGGTGCACGCAGCGGGCTGGGTGGCGCACTGCACCCACCCGGCGCGAACCATCGTTCCTCGTGTCGGCGCACGGTTGCGTCGATAGCGACCTGATCGATCGCAAGATCGAGCCACACGCGCAAACCTTCCTTCGCAGCATCGCGCGAAATGCGGTTGATGCCGGCATCAGCGTCATCGCCCCAGGCCAGTGCCGGATGCAAACTTTCGTGATCAGCCGTTACGTAAATGTCGCCGCTGGCTCCAGGCACGAATGGCGGCGCGACCAGGACCGTGTCGAATCCCATTGCCCTGCAACGCGCGAAGTGCGCCGACCAATCGTTCAGCGGGCCAGCGACAAGGGGATGCAGGTGATAGATCTTCGGGGCCATACAGTGCCTGGTTCCATGGTGGGGGGCAGGTTAGTCGCGTGTTCGAAGTGGAAGGCCAACGACAATCTGCGACAGCCGGTTCGGCTATGCCGCAACGAACTCATTCAGGTCCGTTCACATGGCCGGGAGTGCCAAAGTTACCGGTAGTTAGCCGAAGGCAGACGAGGTCGTCCCGCGACTAGGCACCAAGCCTGGGATAAGTCTTGCCGCGAAAGAACACCAGCGGGTCACCGTCGGTTCGAGACGCGACGGCGACAACCTTGCCTATTACGATCGCAATGTCACCCCGCTGCAAGATTTCGTCCACAGTGCAATCAAATACGCCAAGTGCATCTTGGAGCACCGGAGCACCTGTCGTCAGGACGCGCCAGCGTCCGGGCGTGAAGCGGGCAGCACCTGACACGCCCGCCTTGCCGGAGAACGCCTCTGCGACCGCTGTGGCATCACCCGGCAGAAAGTTAACCGCGAAGTGGCGCCGCGATACGATGCCAGCCAGCGCGCTGGTCTTGCGGTCGACCGACACCAGCATGGTCGGCGGATCTGCCGATACATGTGCCGCGGAGAGTCCAAGGAAGCCGGCTGGTCCGTCGTCGCTGTCGGTTGTCACAACTGTCATGCCGGTCGCTCGCTGGCCGAGTGTCATCCAGAATGCCCTGGCGTCGATTTCCCCGCCCGACACCACTGTCTGATCCGTCATTCCTGCTGCCTCCACGCCTGGGGGATGCTCCCAGATTTCCCGCTTGATCCCATGCTGGCAGTATCGCCATGCGAGGAACAGGAGCAATCGATGAACCTCAGCACAGCCAGCGACCCGTTGCTGCGTCCGTTCCAGCTCAGGCATCTGACGTTGCGCAACCGGCTGATGAGCACGGCGCACGAGCCGTCGTATTCCGAAGACGGTATGCCCAAGGATCGCTATCGGCTGTATCACGTCGAAAAGGCCAAGGGCGGCATCGCGCTGACCATGACCGCGGGGTCGGCGGTGGTCTCGCCCGATTCGCCGCCGGTGTTCGGCAACCTGCTCGCCTACAAGGACGAGATTGTGCCATGGATGCGGCGGCTGACCGATGATTGCCATGCCCATGGTGCGGCGGTGATGATCCAGCTCACCCATCTTGGCCGCCGTACTGCGTGGAACAAGGCCGATTGGCTGCCGGTGCTGGCACCTTCGCCGGTGCGCGAACCAGCGCACCGGTCGTTTCCAAAGGCGATCGAGGACTGGGACATCGAGCGGATCGTCGCAGCGTATGCCGCGGCGGCACAGCGTATGGAGGCGGCCGGATTAGACGGAATCGAGGTCGAGGCGTACGGCCATCTCCCGGACCAGTTCTGGTCGCCGGCGACCAACCACCGAGACGACGAATACGGCGGCAGCCTGGAGAACCGGCTGCGGTTCATCCGTCAGGTGCTCACTGCAATACGCGCCGCAACCGACCCCGGTTTCATTGTCGGCATCCGCTTGGTTGCAGACGAGGATTGGGAGCCTGGCCTGACCCGGC
>DASSRN010000340.1:0-3144 GCA_035701785.1 Acetobacteraceae bacterium
TTAACAAAGCGATATCCACCCGCATCGGCGCGCATACACCATCCGTCGCGTGGTACGTCGCTTGCTGCTTAGCCGGCATGGACATCGTCAGCAGCGTCGCCGCCTCTCGTCTGGTCGCGCAGCAACGCGTGATGGACGTGCTCGCAGACAACATCGCCAACGCCAATACCTCCGGCTTCCGCGCTGAACGCGTGCAGTTCAGCGACTGGCTGCTTCGGCAACGTGCCGCCGACGCGCCGAAGGGCGACCGGACGATCGCCTTCGCCCAGGATCGGGCCACCTGGCGCGAGCAGCGAGCCGGCACGATCACCCGTACCGGCAATCCGTTCGACCTCGCGATCACCGGCGATGGCTTCTTCACCGTGGATACGCCGCGCGGACCACGGCTGACGCGCGATGGCCGTTTCGGCCTCCTGCCGGACGGCACGCTGGCCGACGGCGCGGGCCAATCAGTGCTCGACAGCAACGGCCGACCGATCGTGCTGTCCACCACCGACACCCAGGTCACCATCGCCGGCGATGGCACGATCTCGAGCGAGAACGGCCAGCTGGCCAAGATCGGCGTGGTGCAGCTAGGTGACCCGGCCCAAATGACGGCCGAAGGCAGCACGCGCTTCCGAGCCGACACAGCCACGTCGCTGATGACCGCTCCAGGCCTGGTGCAGGGCGCGGTGGAAGACTCGAACGTTCAGCCGGTGCTGGAAGTGACCCGAATGATGGACGGCCTGCGGCAGTTCCAGTTCGTCAGCCAGCTTGTCCAGGCCGAGCATGACCGCCAGCAGGCGGTCATCGACAAGCTGCTGCCGCAGCAGAGCTGAGGAGACGATGCGATGCGCTCACTCGATATCGCCGGCACCGGGATGCAGGCGCAGCAGACCAATGTCGAGGTGATCTCCAACAACATCGCCAACATGACGACCACCGGCTTCAAGCGCCGACGGGCCGAGTTCCAGGACCTGATCTACCAGAACATGCGGCGGGTCGGTTCCAACAGCTCGGACACCGGCACCATCGTGCCGTCGGGCGCGCAGGTGGGTCTCGGGGTGAAGACGGCCGCGATCTATCGAATTAACGCGCAGGGCAACCTGCAGCAGACCTCGAACACGTTGGACATGGCGATCCAGGGCAACGGCTACTTCCAGGTGACGCTGCCCTCGGGCGACACTGCCTACACCCGCGACGGCACATTTGGCCTGGCGGCCGATGGCACGATCGTCACCGCCGATGGCTACGTCGTACAGCCCGGCCTGCAGATCCCGTCGAACGCGCTGACTGTCACGGTGAACGCGTCCGGCCAGGTGCAGGTGACGCTGCAAGGCCAGACCGCACCGCAGACCGTTGGCCAGCTCCAGCTCGCGGTGTTCCCCAACGAGGCCGGCCTTGATGCGCAGGGCGACAACCTGCTCCTGCAGACTGCCGCCTCGGGCCAGGCAGTGACCGGCAACCCGGCATCGCCGGGCTTCGGCTCAGTGATGCAGGGCTTCATCGAGACTTCGAACGTCAACGTGGTCACCGAAATCACCAACCTGATCACGGCGCAGCGCGCTTACGAGATGAACAGCCGGGTGATCACCACCAGCGACGACATGATGCAGACGCTGACCAACCTGCGGTGATGCCATGAACAGACTGTATCTTGCGGCATTGGTCCTTGGCTTCGGCGGCATGCAGGCCGACGCAGCGACCTTGCGCACCATGACCACGCTGCACGCGCCTGTCGTGCTGCTGTCCGATCTGTTCGACGATGCCGGCCCCAATGCGCCGCGCGTGCTCGGACCCGGTCCGGGCGCCGGTGGACGTATCGTGGTGGAGGCAGCGCAGCTCGGTGCAATTGCGCGCCAGTTCGGCGTCGACTGGCGCCCGGCTTCTTCGGCGGACCGCGCTGTACTGGACCGGCCAGGTCGTCCGCTACGGCGCGATGACGTGCTGGACGCGCTGCGCATCGCACTGGTGGGCACGGGTGCATCCACCGACTGCGACATCGAGCTGGCTGGCTTCACGCCGCCGCTGGTGCCGTTCGAGTCCGACCCGCAGCCGGCGGTGTCGGATCTCGACTACGATGCGAACGCGGGACGGTTCAGCGCCGTGCTCTCGGTGACTGGCACGGGGATGGATCCGATCCACCTGCGTGTGGCCGGACGAGTAGACGACACAGTCGAGTTGCCCGTGTCCACGACCCGGTTGCCTGCTGGCAGCGTGCTGCGCGTCGATGATGTGCACATCGCGCGCATTCATATGACGCTGGTACGCGGCGAGGTGGCGCGCCGGCCTGGTGATGCGGTCGGCATGCAGCTCAAGCGGCAGATCGCGCCCGGCATGCCGCTGCCGTTGGCGGAGATGACACGGCCGTCGTTGGTGCAGAAAGGCGCCACCGTGCTGATGGCGCTGGACAGCCCCGGTATCGCGCTGACCGCGCAGGGACAGGCGCTCGAGCCAGGCGCGATCGGCGAGCGCATCCGCGTGCTCAACCCGATGTCGCACGCGGTGGTGGAGGCAGAAGTCATCGGGCCCGACCGGGTACGCGTTGCGCCCGGCGCGACGCCAATAAGGAAGAGTGAGCGATGATGCATCATCCGCGCATCCTGGCGCCGGCGCTGGCCTGCATGCTGCTGGCCGGCTGCGGGTCGCTGACCAGGCTGTCCGAGGTCGGCCGTGCGCCCGAGATGACACCGACTTCGGATCCGACCAAGGATCCGACATGGCGTCCGGTCTCCATGCCGATGCCGGCGCGCGAGCCGACGCCGAACGAGGCGAACGCGCTGTGGCGGGCCGGATCGCGCGCGTTCTTCAAGGACCAGCGCGCCGCGCAGGTCGGCGATATCGTCACCATCCTGGTGGCGATGAACGACAATGCCAACGTGAAGAACGCAACGACCACCGCGCGCACCAGTGCGGAGACCGGCAGCCTGGCGCAGTTCTTCGGCCTGCAGGCACGGCTGCCACCGACGGTGGCGGATCCGGCGAAGATCCTCGACGTCGGCAGCACCAACAGCAATGGCGGGTCCGGGCAGATCCAGCGCAACGATGCGGTGACCATCCGGCTGGCCGGCGTCGTCACCCAGGTGCTGCCCAACGGCAACCTCGTGGTCTCCGCGCGGCAGGAGTTTCGGGTGAACCACGAATTGCGCGAGCTACAGGTGACCG
>DASSRN010000341.1:0-9579 GCA_035701785.1 Acetobacteraceae bacterium
GGCCCTGAGGAGATTGCCATGCCAGATTCCGAAAGCCTCGATCGCCGCCGCACCGCGCTGATCGCCTACGACGTCTGCCGGCGCGCGCTCACACCAGCCGACCCGGCGCGCCGCGCGGCGATGCGCCCCGTGCTCGACGCCTGGGTGCGCATGATCGGCTTGGCGCGCGCCGCTGGCGTGCCGGTGATCTACACCACGCCGGTGAGCCGCGCGGATGGTGCCGACGTTGTCATGCTGCCGACCGACCTGTCAGTCGAGAGCGGCGTGCCACCGCTGACCAATTCGGTCGAAGGCAGCGACGACGCGGCCTTCCCCGATGAGATCGCGCCTCGTCCGGAAGACTACGTGTATCTGAAGCGGCGCCCGAGTGCGTTCTACGGCACCGGCGTGGGCGAACTGCTGCACATGCTCCGGCGCGACGTGATCATCATCGGCGGCGGCGCCACCAACCGCGGCGTCGAGACCAGCGTACGCGAGGCGTTCAACTTCGATATCGCCTCGGTCGTGGTGCGCGAATGCTGCTGGGGCAGTGACGCGGCAGCGCACGCCTACAGCCTCGACAAGGCGATGAAGATGTACGCGCGCATCCGCACCCTCGAGCAGGTCGCAGCGATGCTGCAGGGCTGAGCGTCAGTGCGCGCCCGCGCCGCCGCCTGACGACTGTCGCATCAGCACCGCGGCGACGATCGCCAGCAGCAGTGTTGCCCCCATGATGCAGAACGTGTCGCCATAGGCCAGGAAATACGCCTGCGCCCGTACGGCGCGCCCTATGCCGACCACCGCATCGTGCCACGCGGTGGCGGGATCGGCGGTGCCAGACGACATGAAATACTGCTGCATCGCATCCAGGCGCTGGCGTGTCGCCTGGTTGAACAGCGACACATTCGGCGTGATCACCGCCGAATGGAACTGCTCGCGCCGGGTCAGCAGCGTCTGCAGCGCGGCAATGCCGATCGAGCCGCCCAGGTTGCGCATCATGTTGAACATGGCCGAGGCGGAGCCGGCGTTCTCGCGCTCGATGCCGCCGGTGGCCAGAACGGACAGCGGCGTCATGACCAGCGCCTGGCCGAGTGCCCGCACGAGGTTCGGCAGCAGAAGCTGCGGTCCGCTGTAGTCGCGGTTGATGTCGATGTTCAGGAAGCAGCTGGCGGCGAACAGGCCAAGCCCGACGGCGACCAGCAGGCGCGAGTCGAACCGGCGCATCAGCCGCGGCACGAACGGGATCAGCGCAAGCTGCGGCAGGCCGGTCCATGCCAGCACCTCGCCCACCTGCTGCGCATTGTAGCCCTGCATCTGCGACAGGTAGCTGGGCAGCAGGAACACCGAGCCGTACAGCGCCATCCCGAGGATCACGTTGGCAATGCTGCCAAGGCCAAAGTTGCGCCGCAGCAGCAGGCGCAGGTTGAGCAGCGGCCGCTCGGTGGTGAGCTCGATCCAGAGGAACAGCGTGAGCGATACCGCGGCAACCAGCGACAGCCGCACGACGAACGGCGAGCCGAACCAGTCGTCCTTGTTGCCCTCCTCGAGCACGGTCTGCAGCGAGGCAAGACCGATCGCGAGCGTGGCGATGCCGGGCCAGTCGCCATGCCGCAGGAGGCCGAGTTGCATCGGTGCGCGTGGCAGCGACGGCAGCAATGCGGCCAGCATGACCGCGCCGGGCACCAGGTTGACATAGAAGATGTACTGCCAGCCGTAGGTGTCGGTCAGATAGCCGCCGATGGTCGGGCCGATCGCGGGTGCGAAGGTGGCCGACAGCGCGAACATCGCCATCCCCACCGGCTGCTGCGCGCGCGGCAGCATGGTGAGAGTGATGGTGAACGCGAGCGGGATCAGCACGCCGCCGAAGAAGCCTTGCAGCGCGCGCAATGCGATCATCTGCTGCAGGTTGCCGGCGAACGCGCAGGCGACCGACATCACCAGGAACAGCACGGTGCTGGCCAGCAGATAGCGGCGCAGCGAGAACACCGGTGCCAGGAACCCGGTGAGCGGGATCACCACGATCTCCGCTACCAGATACGACGTCGAGATCCAGCCGCCATCGTCGATCCCGGCGCCGATCGCGCCCTGGATGTCCGGCAGCGACGCATTGGTGATCTGAATGTTCAGCACCGCGATGAAGGCGCCGATGATCGAGCCGATCACCGCGAGCCACACCTTGAGATCGGCGCGCGGCTCGGGCGCCGCAGCAATGATCGTGGCCATAGCGGTCAGCCCTTCCGCGTGTCGATGCTGGGCTCGACCGACATGCCCGGGCGCAGCATGCCAGCGAGCGCGCCGCTGTCGTGCAGCATGATCTTCACCGGGATGCGCTGCACCACCTTGGTGAAGTTGCCGGTGGCGTTGTCCGGCGGCAGCAATGCGAACTGCTGCCCGCTCGCCGGTGCGAGGCTGTCCACTACACCGTGCACCGCCTGGCCGGGGTAAGTGTCGACGGCGATGTCCACCGGCTGGCCGGGGTGCACGTCGGTCAGCTGCGTCTCCTTGTAGTTGGCGACCACGTAGACCGAACGCAGCGGCACAACAGCCATCAGCTGGGTGCCGGCCTGCACGTACTGGCCGACGCGCAGCGTGCGGGCGCCGACTGTGCCGTCCTCTGGCGCGGTGATCGTGGCGTAGCCCAGGTTCAACTTTGCCTGCTGCTCAACGGCCTGGGCGTGGCGCAAGCCGGACTGCGCTTCCGACTGCTGAGTGCGCAGCACCTCGACTTGCTGGCGGCTGCTGGTCAGCGTGGCCTGTGAACGTTGCAGGTCGGCGGCGCGCTGCAGCAGCAGCGACTGGGTCTGCTGCGCCTGCTGCACGCTGCCGGCGCCGGAGCGTGCCAGGTCGCTGTAGCGCTTCTGGTCCTGTGCCGCGAAGCTCGCCGCCGCCTGGGCCGAAGTCAGCTGCGCCTCTGCCTGCTGGATCAGCGACTGCTGGAGGTCGATCTGCGCGCCCAGATTGGCGATCTTGCTCTCGGCGGCCTGGCGATCGGCGGTTGCCTGGTCGAGTGCGGTCCGCAGGTCGCGATCGTCGATCCGCGCCAGCACCTGGCCGGCCTTCACCGGCTGGTTGTCGTTCACCGGCACCTCGGCGATGTAGCCGGCGACCCGTGGCGCGATGATGATGGAATCCGCCTGCACGTAGGCATCGTCGGTCTCCACCAGGAACCGGCCGACCTGCCAGTAGTGCATGCCATAGGTGGCGGCGAGTGCCACGCCGATCGCCCCCGCGGCGCCGATCAGCGTCTGCTTCAGGTTCAGCCGCAACCCGCCCTTGCGCTGCCCGGCATGGATGCCCGGTGCACGCTCGATCGCTCCACTCATCGGCTCACTCCTCGTCGCGGCAGAAACGCCGCCGTTTTGCCGGGTTAGATAGAGGAGTGCTGGGGCGGCATTAATCCCGGCCCACGCAATAGGACTGTTGCGCCAGCCGGGGAAATCTCACCGGCCGAGGCCGCCGCGCCGCAGCCCGTCATCCAGCATTTCTTGCATCCAGGAATGTCGGAAGGGGATACGTCCCGGCCAGTGGGGTAACTCGGAAACCTGCCTGGCCTGCACCTCGGCGACCGCCTGCTGGACGGCGGCGGTGTCGCCCTGCAGCCCCAGCGCAGCCACCAGGTACAGCCTTGCCACCGTATAATCGGGCGTAGCCGCCAAGGCGCGCCGCGCCCACTGCACGGCCAGGTCGTAGCGCCCGGCAAAGAAGTGGGCGCCGGCGAGGTTGGTATGCAGCCTCGCCGCGATGGGCGAGGCCTGGTCAAGCTGTATCGCCCTCTCGAGACGGCCGACAGCCTCCTCGGTATCGCCGCCGATCGAACTGACGGCGCCGGTCATCGCGAGAATCATGACCGAATGTTTCCCCGCGCTGGTGGCCCTGGCCGACAACTCAGCGCCTAGCTCATGGTTACCGGCCAGCCACGTCGGGACGAAGCCCGCGACCCCGAGCACCAGGGCATCGTGGGGATCCGCCGCGAGCGCCTGCTGCGCGAACCCCAGCGTCTCGGCAATGGCATCGGGGTGGTAGGCTCGCCACCCCTGGGCCATCTGCTGCAGCAAGCACATAGACAGCATGGCGGGTGCAGGGCCATAGCCAGGATCGCGCACCGTCGCGCGCCTTAGCAGCGTGACGGCGTCGGACGTCGACAGCACGGTCTGCCGTTGGATGTTGACCAATGCGCGCAGGAACAGATCGCGGGAATCGAGCGCAGAAATGTTCCTGTCCAATATGCGCTCAGTCTCGTCGGCCAGCAGGTATGTTTCGACTGCTCCCGTGATGGCAGCGGTGACCTTTTCGTGAAAGCCAAACATTTCGGAAGCATCGCCGTCGTACCTATTTGCCCACAGTACCGTCTGCGTCCTCATCGCCACGAGGCGGACGGTAACGCGTATTCGCCTACCGCTATGAAGCAGCCGGCCTTCGATCGCGTACTCGGCAGCAACAGCCGGCGCGGCGGCCAAGGGTGCCGCAACGGAAGCGGAGAAAATCGCAAGCGAGCGGACGCGAGCCAATGCGGTGGTAAGCTCTTCGGTGAGCCCCGCTGCCAGATACTCCTCGTGTGCGGTCGAAAATCGGAATGGCAGAACAATGACTGTTGGCCGCGCTTCCTTGTAGTCGAGGCGAGGAGTTGGCGTGTCTGACCCGTCATAGGGAGCCACGTCCGCTGCAAAGACGTAGCCTCTCTTCGGCACCGTCCTGATCAGCTGCTGGCCGGCATCCCCAAGAGCGCGGCGGATGTCACGAATGCACTGCGCAATCCCTTCGTCAGCGACCGTCGTGTCAGGCCAGATCGCCTGCATCAAGTCCTCGCGGCCGAGCAGCCGACCGGAATTCTCAATCAAGAATATCAGCATCGACAGCGATTTGGGGCGTAGAGTTATATCTTGACCATCAACGCCAACTAATGCGCCGCGACGCATATCGAGGCAGAATCGATCAAAGAAATACGCTGTTTTTGACATATGCCTATTGGCGCTCCCACCCAAGTCAGCACATCCAATACATTCAATCATAGCTTTCATGAGTTTTCATATCTTTTTCAGATCCGTGACTCGCGTTTGCCCCTACAGTCCCTGTGCGATTGCGCGGGCAGCAGTAATCCCGAGCAACTCATGTGGAATGAGAATTATTCCGGTACAAGATCTTCGGCAATTCGAGGAGCGAAATGACGTCCAGAACATTGCTTGACAGCACTGGTCTCTTCCAGGATGCGGACCCATCGGCACAGGCGCATGAGGAACAAGGCAGCGCGAATTCTGGCCGCGGGCCTCAGCACGCTGGGCAGCAACCTGTTCGGGCCGATGACATTCTGCGAGCGGCAGATTTCGATGGCAGGGGCCATGCACACGGAATCCAGATCGAAGAGCCCGACGCAGTCGTGGATGGCAAGACCATCGCCGAATGGACCGAAGACTGGTGGCGCTGGGCGCTGCAGGCACCATCCGATTACAGCTCGCTGACATCTCCGTTGCCGCGAGCCACTCATTTGAACAACGACGGAAAGATCTTCTTTATCGCGGGCGGCCCGAATGCGACCATCACGGTGCCGGCCAACACGCCCATTCTGTTCCCTATGATCAACCTCTTCGACACCGAGGGCCCAGGTATTCAAGAGGAGATTCCTGGTTTCGTCGAACGTGGGGGATCCTTCGCCGATATGGCCAACGAGGTCGCGGATCTGTTTCAGAACAATATAGTCGACGCACACGCCAAGATCATGAAGGACGGCAAGACCCTGCTGGATGTGCACTCTCCGGAAAGCGCGAAGTTCGCCGAGGAGTCTGGAACCTTCGCGATTGGCACTCCAAACAGAGGCAGTGTGCTTGCAAACCTGGTTCCTTCGCCGCTGGACCCTTCAATCGCCAACCTTCCGTTCACGAGTTCATCCGGGGACTGGCTCATGCTCGGCAGGCTCGCGCCTGGCAGATACACCCTGGAATTCGGCGGCACTTCCAATGCCCTGTCCGACCCGCAGACGGCAAAGCCGTTTCTGGGAAGCTTCACCACCGAGACGACCGACACGCTGATCGTGGGCCATCCGTAGGCGGGGTCGTCTCTGGCCGAAATTCACGAGTTACGGCACGATGAGATCTTTGATCTTCAGTGGCTATCTCCTGATCGCCGCATCCGCGTTCGCAGCTCCGCCTTCCGATGCTGATATGAGTCTGGCGCCCTGGTATCGCAGCCTGCGCATACCGGGCGTCGGTAGCCTGTGTTGTGATGTCGGCGATTGCCGGCACTATCCGGTGCGCATAGACGGCACGAACTACCAGGTGTTCTTCGATAACCGCTGGCTGATCGTGCCGACCGAGGCAGTGTCGGAGCGGACGGACAATCCCACGGGCGACTATATCACCTGCATCCAGCGCGATCACTGGACTTCCGGCCAGCCTGACGGCCCACGCATACTCTGCTTTTTCAAGGCGCCGCGAACATAGCGTCATGACCCGCCACCAGGCGAGACCATTATGCCAGCCTCGGCTCATCGGGGTCCGTGCACGTGGATATTCCAGACCCAGTGCACTAATGTGACACACCGTGTTTCCCTGCTGAGGAAGGAAGGTCTATGGCGATGTCCCTTCACTGCGCACTCGCCGGCATCATTATGATGTCAGCGGCTTCGGCCGCGCGCGCGCAAGATGCCACAGCGGTCCGCCATGATTGTCAGGACGATTATCAGCAGTTCTGCGCAGGCGGCGAGGATGACCCTCTCCCGTTCAAGGTGGCCTGTTTGAAGCAGAGCTATATCAATCTCTCAGAGCGGTGCAGAACTGCGCTGCTTGCACCGCGCGATCAGGAGCAACGATAGGGCTTATACCGCTCTCGATCCTTGCCACCGAAGGTCTGAGGACAGTTGCCCTTGCTCAACCATGCGACCAAGGACATTGAGCCTGATCATGTCCGAGTTCTTTAAGTCGGATTGCCTGTAATCGATCGCAGCCAGCCCGGTTCGTAGTCGTTGCACGGACTGCGCCAAGCCGATTTGCGGCTGATGGTCGGGAGCCAATTCCGTAAATCGCGAGAAGTCCACCCGGTAGCTTCTGCGGTCAGGTTGAGCGTTTGGATTGACGTGCACGGTAGTGCCTGGAAACGCCGCAGCGACCGCCTCTGCCAGGTCCCTGACCTGATAATTCCAGCTGTTGGAGCCGACGTTCACCGACAGTATGCGCCCGCCCTGCTCAGGCCGACGGGTTATGGCCCACTCGATCCCGCGTGCCATGTCGGCGACATCGATGAGAGGCCGCCACGGCGTGCCGTCGCTCAGGATCGAAATCGTGCCATTGCTCGCGGCCGATGCAGCAAAATCGTTCAGCACGAGGTCAAGCCGCAGCCGATCCGACATCCCGCACGCTGTGGCAAAGCGCAGGCAGGAGATTGTCATCGGGCCATTCGCCAGCGTCGCCAGGCCTTCTTCCGTCGCGATTTTCGACCTGGCATACGCGGTCAGAGGGTTGAGCGGATCGTCCTCTCGCCGAGAGTGCCCTTCGGCGAAACCATAGACGCTGCAGCTTGAAGCGAAGACGAAGTTGCGAACCCCGCTATCGTGTGCCAGGCGCGCGAGCCGCAGCGATGCGACGGTATTGATGTCATGAGTGACAGTCTCGAACCGATTACCCATCGGGTCATTCGAGATGGCAGCCAGGTGCACAACCGCATCGGTACCCGCGAGCAGTTTTGCAGGGAACTCGCGCACATCGCCGAAGTACTGAGCCGTGAGCAGGGTTTCCGGCAATGCGCTCTTGCTGGTGAGGCAATGTGCGAAGAAGCCAGCGTCGAAGCCGATTATCTCCGCATCGGGCCAGCGCCGCCTAAGATGTCGGACAACCAGCGGCCCGACATAGCCCATGTTTCCCGTAACGATGATCCGCATGCCCGGTTCTCAGAATACTGTCAGGTCAGGAATTGGGACGACGAACTGGCCGCCCCAGTCACGTATCGCTGAAAGCTGCTCGGCGATCTCGTCGCGCAGGTTCCAAGGCAGGATCAGCACATAGTCCGGCCGGCTTTCCATAATGTCTTCAGGAGCCCGGATTGGAATACGTGACCCGGGCAGCAACAATTGCTGCTTATGCGGGCTGCGGTCGACGCAAAAGGACAAAAGATCGGGGCCGATGCCACAGTAGTTCAGCAGTGTATTGCCTTTCGCGGCCGCCCCGTACGCAACGACACGCTTGCCGTGTCGCCGAGCGCCGATAAGGAAGTCGAGCAAAGCGCACTTGGTATCGACCACACGCTGGGAGAAACGCCGATAGGTCTCCAGACTGTCCAGCGCAGCAGCGCGTTCAGCCGAGCGCAGCGAGTCGACTGCCGCGGTAGGGTTCAGCCCGACGTTTCCCGAATGGCATGCGTAGATCCGCAGTGAACCGCCATGGGTCGGCAGTTCGTCGACGTCGAACACGGCCAATCCATGCTCCGCGAAGAGCCGTTCCACGACCGCGAGCGACAGGTAGGAGAAGTGCTCATGGTAGATCGTGTCGAACTGATTCTGCTCCATAAGTCGCAGCAGATGCGGGAACTCGAAGGTCGCAACGCCAGATGGCGCAAGCAGTATGCGGAAACCCTCGACGAAATCGTGCAGGCTAGGAACGTGCGCCAGAACGTTGTTGGCCGCCATCAACGCTGGAGCATGGCCGTCGGCGCGCAGGCGCTCGGCGGTCGCGGCACCGAAAAAGGCCACCTCGGTCGGAATACCCCGTTCAACCGCTGACGCGGCCACATTGGCCGCGGGATCCACGCCCAGTACGGGAATGCCTGCTCGCCGAAAATACTGAAGCAGGTAACCGTCGTTGCTGGCGATCTCTACGACCTCGGTCTGCGAGCCCAGCTTGAACCGTTCCATCATGCGGTGCGCGTAGGACTCCGCATGACGCAGCCAGCTGTCGGAGAACGATGAGAAATAAAGGTAGTTGCTGAAGATCTCAGCCGGGGTCTGGAAAGCGGTAAGCTGCACCAGGTGGCAGTCGGGGCAAACCAGCGCGCGCAAGGGATAGAACGGCTCCATTCTATCCGCCTCCTCTGGGCGGACAAAGGAGTTGGCGAACGGGGTCATTCCCAGATCGGCGAACGTCGTCCCCAACGCCGTTCCGCAAAGCCGACAACCCGCACCCGGGCTGTCCGCTGCCGCAGGCGCGCTCACCAGATCTTCCACGGTGCGTCGCCGCTGGCCCACAGCTCCTCAAGATATTTCTTGTCGCGCAGAGTATCCATAGAGGACCAGAAATCCTCGTGGCGGACGGCCATCAGCTCGCCGTCTTTGGCGAGACGTTCCAACGGTTCGCGCTCAAAGACCGTGTCGTCCCCTGCGATGTAGTCGAACACCCGCGGCGAAAGCACAAAGAAACCGCCATTGATCCAGCTCTCGGAGCCGGGCGGCTTCTCGTTGAAACCCCTCACCAGTCCGCCTGCTTCCTCGATCTCCAGCGATCCAAACCGGGATGGCGGCCGCACCGCCAGGACCGTCGCAATCTTGCCATGCGACAGGTGGAAGTCGATCAGCTTGCGGACATCCAGCTTGGCGACACCGTCGCCATACGTCATGCAAAAGGGCTCGTCACCAATGTACTCGCGCAACCGGAGTATACGGCCGCCGGTCATCGTAGCGGA
>DASSRN010000342.1:0-19483 GCA_035701785.1 Acetobacteraceae bacterium
GCCACCAGCTCATCCGACGTGCCGGCGAACCAGCCGCCCAGCTTGATGTAGTGCTCTACCGTCGGCACGCCCGACTCGTACCAGCCGCCGCGGCGCGCCACCGCCGCAACCTGCTCCTTCGTCATCCCCGGCATGAAGTTGAGCGGCGCGAACATCTTGGCGTGCTCTTCATACAGCGGGACGATCTCCTTCAGCGCCTGCTGCTTGGAATCCGCCAGATGGATGACGATGCCGATCATCAGGTTCTCGCCCAGCTTCCAGTCCTTGCCGGCGCGATGCCCCGCGGCCTGGAACGCGGTTATCGGCCCCTGCTCCATCGTCGCCGCACCGCCGCCGACCGCTCCCTTGATGTTGTGCCTCACCATGAAGTCGAGCCCGCGCGCCGAAGCGCTGACCACCGGCTGCCAGCACTCCACCGGCAGATGGATCGGCCGCGGCACCAGCGTTAGGTCCTTCAGCGTGTAGCCGCGATACGGCACCTCGGGCGGCAGTGTGTAGTGCTTGCCCTTGTGGCTGAAGCGCTCGTTGTTGAACGCCTTGAAGATGATTTCGGTCTGCTCTTCGAACAGCTCGCGGTTGGCGTTCTGGTCGAGCATCGGCGCGCCGAACGTCTCCACTTCGCGCGTGTGGTAGCCACGCCCCACGCCGAAGATCGTGCGCCCCTTGGTCATGATGTCTGCGCAGGCGAAGTCCTCGGCGAGGCGCAGCGGATGCCACATCGGGGTGATGTTGAAGCCGCAGCCGATCTTCAGCGTCTTGGTGAGATGGCAGAGATGCACCGCCGCCATCAGCAGATTGGGAATGACCTCGTAGCCTTCCTGCTGGAAGTGATGCTCGGCCATCCACAGCGTATCCCAGCCGCCTTCGTCCATCACCTTGGCGATCGCCTCGGTCTTGGCGAACACGCTGGCAAGGTGCTCGTTCGAGTAGCGCCGCTCGTTCGCCGGCGTGGCGTCCTGGCCGCGGTCCGGCAGATCGACATGGCCGGCGTAGACGGTGGCAAATTTCCTGATCATGGTCCGCTCCGTTCCTCAACCGCCGTAGAACACGTTGTCGTTGGTCGTCACCTCGCCTGCTTCGCCAGCATCTCCTCCGCCAGCGACTGCCACTCCTCGTCGAGCGATACCGTGGCAGGCTCGCGTCCAGCCCGGCTGTACCAGCCGCCGGCGTTGCGCATGTCCCCCTCTTTGCGGTGCAGGTAGGCATGCACAGCCGATCCGGTGACGCCTTCATCCTGCTGCGCGCAGGCATGCGCCCGGTCCCAGTCGCCCTTCGCATCCCACCACAGGGTCTGCAACGCGAGGCTGAGCCCTTCCGGCGGCGCGCTCTGCGCGACGGTGGTGCGGAACTGTGCCAGGTCCATCTTTGCCCTCCTGTCGGCGTTGCCCGCGAGTGTGCGCGGCGCCCGCGCCTGCCTCAAGTCCCGCGATGAAGTGGCTTCTGGGCCTGATCTGCCTGACGCTGCTCGCACCGCTCGCACTGGTCGATGTGCCGCCGCTGCTCGACTACCCGAACCACCTGGCGCGCGCGGTGGTGCTGGCGGCCGGCGCTGCCGATCCGGTCCTGTCGCGCATGTATGCGCCGCATTGGACGATCATCCCCAATCTCGGCATCGATCTCGTCCTGCCGCCGCTGCTGCGCCTGCTGCCGGTTCATGTCGCCGGTCGGATCGTCATAGGTGTCGCCGTCCTGCTGCCGGTGTTTGGCACCGTAGCCTACAGCCGCGCCGTCTTCGGCACGCTGTCGGCGTGGCCCTTTGCAGCGGCACTCGTCGCCTATAACGGTGCCCTGCTGCTGGGTTTCCTGAACTTCGTGGCCGGCATCGGCCTGGCGCTGCTGCTGGCCTCCGTTTGGATCATCTGGCGCGAACGCCATCCGGCCGGCACCGCCGCACTCGCCAGTGCCGGCATGGCCGCGCTGTTCTTCTGCCATCTCACCAGCGCCGCGCTCTGTGCGCTGCTGATCGCCGGCTACGAGACTGAATGCCTGTGGCGCCAACCCACACTGAGCAACCTGTTGAAGCGCGCGGCAGCAGTCGCGTTCCCCTTCGCCGTGCCGGTTGCTCTCTATCTGCTGTCGCCGCTGACCGAGCTCAGCAATGACACCGTGTGGTCATCGTTCACCGGAAAGCTCGCGCAACTCCTGCTGCCATTCGCCAACTATGATCTGCGGCTGGATATTTTCACCGCTGGTCTGGTGTACGTTCTCCTGCTGATCGCCCGATGCCGCATCCCGCTTCGTTCCGGCTTGCCGATCGCCGTGCTGCTGGTTCTGTTCGCGATGTCTCCCAGCGAGCTGAAGGGGGTGCAGAACTTCGACGCCCGTTTCGCGATCATACTCGGCTTCCTGCTGTTCGGCGCGGCTCGACCGACGGGCCTGCCGCGTGCTGCGATTGTCGCCATCGCGCTGTTGTTTGCCGTGCGCATGACGGTGCTCGCCCAGGTTTGGCTGGATCAACGACGCGATCTCGCCGAGTTCCGCTCGGTCATCGCCGCCGTCGAACCGGGCGCGCACGTGTTCGTCGCGAAGGACCCCGATGCAGCGCAACTGCGCCTCTCCAATGGCATGCCGCTCAACGACCACATGCCGGCGATTCTGCTGATCGAGCGCCGAGCCTTCTGGCCGTTCCTGTTCGACAACCCCTCGCAGCAGCCGATCGAGACCTTGCAGCCTTACCGCGACCTGGCCCTGCGGGCAGGCGCGGTCGCCGATGCGCGCGACCTGGGCCATACCGATCTGTGCGGCTACGACTACGTGCTGCTGTTCGGTCCTCCCGATGGACTGGCTCAGTTTGTCTCCGACCGGCTCCAATTGCTCGACCACGCTGGCTTCGCGGCGCTGTTTCGCATTCGCCCCTCGCACTGCGCGTCTTGAGCCGCAGGTGCGCCCCTGCTAACCGTCAGAAGCGCAACAATCATCGAGCAGCCGGCGCGAAGGGACACAGGATGCATCGCGACAGTATACGGCGGATGATCACTCTGGTGGCGCTGCTGCTCGCCCTCCCGCATCGGCCGCACGCTCAGGAAGTTGGTGACGTGCCACAAGGTCAGCGCCTGTCAGAGACCTGGTGCAGCTCCTGCCACGTGACCGGTCCAGGCACGGCAAGCGGCACCGCGAACGGCGCGCCAACCTTCACCGCGATCGCCGCCATGAAGTCGACCACAGTGCTCTCGCTGCGCGCGTTCCTGCAGACGCCGCACGGCAGGATGCCGGACCTGCACCTGACGCGCGACGAAGTGGACAACATCGCGGCCTACATCCTGAGCCTGCGCAACCAGTCCGGCTGACAGCTTGTTGCCATAAGGCGCCCATTGGCCGAACGTGTCGACAGCACACGAAGGCCGATCCGGGACCAGCATGTATCTCAACCGCTTCGCCGACACGACTGCACCGCTCGACATGACGCAGACCGAGGAGTTCCGGCTGCTGCTCGCCAGCGCCGCTGATCTCGGCATTTCGCACGCACGCGAAACAGCTTACCGCTCGCGCAACGTCGTGCAACGGCAGATGCGCTTCCACTACCTGGAATGGGGCTCGCCCGACGCGCCGCCGATCGTGCTGCTGCATGGCGGCCACCAGTCGGCACATTCCTGGGACCTCGTCAGCCTGCATCTGGCGCAGCGGTTCCGCGTCCTCGCACTCGACCAGCGCGGCCACGGCGACAGCGAATGGGCGCGTGATGTCGCCTACAGCAACCACGAGATGTCGCTGGACGCCGAGGCGTTCATGACCGCACTCGGCCTCGAGCGGCCGATCCTGATGGGCCACTCGATGGGCGGCCGCAACGCGATGCTGCTGACCCGCCGCAACCCGTCGCTGCTGCGCGCACTCGTGATCGTCGACGTCGGCCCGGAGCTGTCGGATCGTGGTCGCGCCGTCATCGCCGGCTTCGTGCGCGACAACGAAGAGTTCGACGACCTCGATCACTTCGTGCGCAACGTTCAGCAATACGATCCCTACCGCACGCGCGCCCATATCGAGCGCACCGTGAAGTACAACATGCTGCAGCGCGCTGACGGCAAGTTCGTCAGCAAGTGCGACGCCAATCCGCGCCGTCTCGGCATCGTGCGCGGCACCGGCCCGCAGGAGAACATAACGCTGGAAGAGGCGCGTGGCTTTGACCTGCCGGTGCTGCTGGTGCGTGGCGCCGACTCCCGCATCCTGACCACGGAGGCGGCCGAACGCTTTCGCGACGCTCTGCCGCAGGGCACGCTGGTCACGGTGCCCGACTGCGGCCACAACGTGCACGGCCAGAACACCAAGGGGTTCATCACCGCGCTGACGCCATTCCTGGCGTCTGTCGTGTCATGACCGCGCCCGCGTATCTCGACCCGTGCAGCGGCCAGACGTTTCCGCTGGACCAGCCGCGCTGGTGCGGCGCCGACCAGGCGCCGCTGCTGCTGACACAATTGCCTGGTATAACCCGCACCGACATCGACACCGCCACCCGCAGCCTGTGGCGCTATCGTGCGGCGCTGCCGATGCAGGTTGCCGACCCGATCACTATGGGTGAAGGCTGCACGCCGCTGCTCCGCCGCACACTGCACGGCGCCCCGGCGCTGCTGAAGTGTGAGTGGTTCATGCCGACCGGCAGCTTCAAGGACCGCGGTGCCAGCGTGATGCTGTCGCTGCTGCGCGCCCAAAGCGTGCGTGACGTGCTGGAGGACAGTTCGGGCAACGGCGGCGCCGCGGTTTCCGCCTATGCCGCGGCAGGCGGCATGCACGCGACGATCATGGCGCCGGCCTCGACGAGTCCGGCGAAGACCGTGCAGATGCGCGCCCATGGCGCGACCGTCGAGCTCATCCCCGGCACCCGGCAGGACACCGCCGATGCGGCGGTCAACCGCTCCGCAAGCATCTTCTACGCCAGTCACAACTGGCACCCGTTCTTCCTGCACGGCACCAAGACTCTGGCCTACGAATTGTGGGAGGACCTGGGCTTTCGCGTACCAGACAACATCATCACCCCGTGTGGCGCCGGATCGAACGTGCTGGGCTGCGAGATCGGCTTCGCCGAACTGCTGCGCGCCGGCGAGATCGAGACGATGCCCCGGATCTTCGCCGCACAGCCGGCCAATTGCGGGCCGATCGCCGCCGCCTTTCTCGCCGGCAGCGACGCGCCGATCGCCACCGAGGTCAGCCCCACCATCGCTGAAGGCACCGCCATCGCCCAGCCGATCCGGCTGCGTGAGGTCCTCGGCGCACTGCGCGAAACGCGGGGTGGTGCCGTGATGTTGAGCGAGGACGAGATCGCCGCCGCGATGCTCGACCTCGCGCGCATCGGCATCTACGTCGAGCCCACCGCCGCCCAGCCCGCCGCGGCATTCCGCAAGCTGCTGGCCGCCGGCACGGTCACGCCGGAGCAGACCACAGCCCTGGTGCTGACCGGCAGCGGCCTGAAGGCGACGCCCCGCATCGCCGAACTGCTGGGGATCACCCTGTGACCGCGCCGCCGCGCATCGCCCTGCTGGGCTTCTCGATCGAGTGCAACCGGTTCGCCCCGGTCGCCACCGAACAGGACTTCGAGGCGCGCACCCTGTTGCGCGGCGAGGCGATGCTGGCCGACGCGCGCTCCGCGGCACCGCACATGCTGGGCGAACTGCCGGGCTTTGTCGCCGATATGGACGCCGCCGGCGCCTGGGAGCCGGTGCCGATCCTGCTCGCCATGGCTGAACCGAACGGGCCGGTCGATCAGGCGTTCTTCGATCGCATGATGACGGAGTGGGAGCAGGGTCTGCGCGCTGCCGACCCTCTCGACGGCGTCTACTGTGTGCTGCACGGCGCGGGCCTCACCACCGGCGACCACGATCCTGAGGGCACGCTGCTGGCCCTGGTGCGCCGCGTCGTGGGCGACGACGTGCCGGTGGTCGCCAGCTACGACCTGCACGCCAACGTGTCCGACGCCAACGTCGCGCTGGTGAACGCCTATGTCGGCTACCGCACCAATCCGCATCTCGACATGCGCGAACGCGGCGCCGAGTCGGCACAGATGATGCGGCAACTTCTCGGTGGTGTTCGAACCCAGCTGGCTCGTATCCGCCTGCCGATCGTGCCGCCCACCGTCAGCATGCTGACCGGCAAGGACGCGCATGAAAGGCCGTACGGCGAGATGATCGACCTGGGCCAGCAGCGCATGCGCGAGGCGCCCTATGCAGGGCGCGTGCTGAACGTCTCGGTGATGGGCGGCTTCGCCTATGCCGATACGCCATTCAACGGGCTCACCGTCGTCGTCACCGCCACGGATGCAGAGGCGGCTCAATCCCTGGCGCGCGAGATCGCCGAAATGGGCTGGGCGCGGCGGGAGCGCTTCCGTGCGCACCTCACATCGCTAGACGACGCGGTCCGGCTTGCCAGGTCAGCCGAAACGTCCCGCCCATTGGTCTTTGCCGACGTGGCCGACAATCCCGGTGGCGGCGGCCGCGGCAATACGATGTGGATCGTCGAAGCGTTCCACCAGGCAGGCGTGAGAAATGCGCTGGTCGGCGTGATCCATGATCCGCTCCTGGCCGCCGAAGCCCATGCGCTGGGCGAGGGCGCCCGGTTCACCGCGCGCTTCAATCGCGACGGCGGCGACGAGTTCTCCAAGCCGCTTGCAGCATCCGCGCTGGTGCGCAGGCTGCACGACGGCAACATGCGCGGGCGGCGTGGCATCTATGCCGACAATACCCTCGCCCTCGGCCCCTGCGCCGCGTTGCAACTCGAGGGCATCACCGTCGTGGTGATCTCCAATCGCGTGCAGTGCGCCGATCCGGTGTTCTTCGAGGCGTTCGGCCTGGATATCGCTGCCGCCAAGGTCGTCGTGGTGAAGTCGCGCGGCCACTTCCGGGGCGGCTTCGACGAGTTCTTCCGCCACGAGCAGGTCATCGAAGTGGACGCTCCCGGCCTGACCAGCCCGGTGCTGTCGCGCTTTCCGTGGCAGCACATGCCGCGGCCCGTGCTGCCGATCGATCCCGCCGCGGAGTGGGCGCCATGAGACTGGCCGATCTGCAGACGCCCTGCCTGGTGCTCGATCGCGGCATCCTCCAGCGCAACATCGACGCGATGGCGCGCGCGGTGGCCCGCCACGGCGTGCCACTGCGGCCGCACATGAAGACCGCGAAGTCGATCGACGTGGCGCGCCTGGCACTTGCCGGCCAGCCCGGCGGCATCACGGTCTCGACCTTGGCCGAAGCGGAGTACTTCGCCGGCCGAGGGATCGCCGACATCCTCTATGCGGTCGGCATCACGCCGCAGAAGCTGGATCGTGTGGCGCACCTGAACGCCGCAGGCGCCGATGTCATCGTGCTGACCGACGATGCCGACGCGGCGAGCGCGATCGCCGCCCATCCCCGGTCGCCGCGCGCGCTGATCGAGATCGATACCGGCGAGGGCCGCGGCGGCGTGTCTGCGGATGATGGTCTGCTGCTCGAGATCGCCTCGCGTCTCGGCCCGCGGCTTGCCGGCGTGATGACGCATGCCGGCCATTCCTACGCCGGACGCTCGCCCGACGAGATGGCGCGGATCGCCGAGGCTGAGAGGTTAGGGGTTGTCCAGGCGGCACAGCGACTGCGCGGCGCCGGCCACTCGGCGGCGATCGTGTCAATGGGCAGTTCGCCGACCGCGCTGCACGCCCGGCACCTCGATGGCGTCACTGAAGTGCGCGCCGGCGTCTATATGTTCGGCGACCTGTTCCAGGCGGAGATCGCCACCCACGCCATCGATGCGATCGCGCTGACCGTGCTGACCAGCGTGATCGGGCGCAAGCCCGGACGCCTGCTGGTCGATGCCGGCGGGCTCGCGCTGTCGAAGGATCGCAGCACAGCGGATGCACCGCGCGACTACGGCTTCGGCCTTGTGCTCGATGCCGCCGGCCGGCACAGCCATGGCGATGCGCTGCTGCGCCGCGCATACCAGGAGCACGGCGTGGTGGAACCCGACCGGGCACGTCCGCTCGATCTGCCGGTCGGAGCATTGCTGCGCATTGCGCCGAATCACACCTGCATGACAGCGGCGGCGCATGATCGCTATTTCGTGGTCGATGGCGGAGATGAAGTCGTGGCAGTCTGGCCACGGATGAACGGTTGGTAATTTGAAAGGATCGTGTCTTCCAGAACACTGATCCAAATGAATGGGGCTCCTATCCCGGCTCTTCGGCGCCGGTCTCTCCGGCGCTTGCCCTGGTCGGTTTCGTTGGCCTGTGTCTGCTGGTCGGAGCCGCCGATGGCTCAATCGTCGTGCGCGCGGCGCGAGGTTGGTACCTCTCGCTGAACCGGCCATTCGGTACCCCGCCCGACTGGGTGTTCGGAGCAGTCTGGACGGTTCTCTACGCCATGATCGGTATCGCCGGCTGGCTGGTCTGGCGGCGCGCCATGACACCGCACCCGTTGCGGCTGTGGGGCTGGCAGCTCGCCGCAAACGCGTGCTGGACGCCGGCCTTCTTCGGGCTGCGCAGCCCGCAACTCGCGTTCGCGGTCTGCGCGGTGCTGCTGATACTGATCGTGCTCACCATCCAGGCGTTCCGACGGGTCCGCATCGCCGCCGCCTGGCTGATGGCGCCTTACCTGGCCTGGTGCACCTACGCGACCTATCTCACCGCAGGGTTCTGGTGGCTCAATCCGCGTTGAGCTAGAATCCGAACCATGCGATTCCGACTGTTCCCGCTCCCGTTCGCTTTGGCCGCGCTGATCAGCGGCCCGCTGCATGCCCAGGGGGGTGGTGCCACATCAATGATGAATCAGATGGGCGCTGCTCCAGGCAAGCCGCAACCGGCCCCGCCACCGGAGAAGGTGATCCCGCCCCCCGCTTTGCCAGGCGCCGGCAACTCTGCCGCGGTCGCGCCGCCGTCGCGGGTGCCGCTCGACATGGAACCGAACGACGCGCTGTTCGACGCGATCAACCGCGGCGACATCGGCACGGCACGCGACGCGCTGAGCCGTGGCGCCGACCTGCAGGCTCGCAATATCCTCGGGATGACCCCCCTGGAGCTGTCGATCGACCTGGGCCGCAACGATATCTCGTTCATGCTGCTCTCGATGCGTGCCGGCGATGACGGCCGCCGACCCGCGCAGGCCGGGACGCAGACCGCCACGAAAGCGCCGCCGAAGCAGACCCGGCCGACACGCGTTGCCGCTCAACCGGCACCCATGGTGACCAAGCCGGCGCCGGCGCAGACCGCGCGGCTGTATAGTGGGGATGGCGGCACGCCGAACCCGAACGCCGGCTTCCTCGGGTTCGATTCCAGCCGCCGCTGATGGCGGGAATTTCATCCGCCTGACGCGCCCGCGATTGGCGCCGGCGCGGGACCGCGCACATATCGCGCAGCGAAGAACGCAAGTGGGAGGATCAAACCATGCGTGACCAGGAAGTCAGGCGCGACGCGCAGGCAACCGCTCTGTCGATGATCCGACTGCATGGCCTGCGTGCCCAGGCCGTCGCGCTGGAGCGTGCGGCCGAGATGCGCCAGCGCGGTGATGTCGCCCAGCACGACCTCTGGCAGCAGATCCATGCTGCGATCTGCGAGTTGCGCCGCACGGCGCCCGCCGCGTCCGAGGCGCGCCCGTAGCAGCGCGCCCACTCGGCCCAAGCGTTATTTTGGGCTCGCTTCGGCGATCCGGTCCAATTCCTGAAGTTCAGTCGTCCGCAGATCGAGTGCCGCAGCCGCCAGGTTCTCCCGCAAGTGGGTGACCCTCGAAGTGCCCGGAATCAGCAGGATGTTGGGCGAGCGCCGCAGCAGCCAGGCGAGCGCGACCTGCATCGGTGTGGCAGCGAGACGCTGGGCGACCCCGGACAACGTCGATGACTGCAGCGGGGAAAATCCGCCGAGTGGAAAGAACGGCACGTACGGAACCCCCTCGCCGGCAAGCAGATCGATCAGTGCGTCGTCGGCGCGATGCGCCAGATTGTACTGGTTCTGCACGCAGACGATCTCACAGATCCGCCGGCCCTCGGCGATCTGCGCCTGTGTGACGTTGCTCAATCCGATGTGACGCACGAGGCCCTGACGCTGCAGGTCGGCAAGCACGGTCAGTGGCGCCTCGATCGACCCCTCGGCCGGTCCATGTACGTCGAACATGCTGCGAAGGTTGACGACCTCGAGCACGTCCAGGCCAAGATTGCGCAGGTTGTCGTGCACCGCCTGGGTCAGTTCCGCCGGGGAGAAGGCCGGGATCCACGACCCATCCGCGCCCCGTCGGGCAGCAATCTTGGTGACGATGACCAGATCGCCCGGATAGGGATGCAGCGCCTCGCGGATGATCTGATTGGTAATGTGCGGACCATAGAAGTCGCTGGTGTCGATGTGGTTCACCCCGGATGCGACAGCCTCGCGCAGCACGGCCAAAGCCGCAGCGTGATCCTTGGGCGGCCCGAACACGCCGGGTCCGGCGAGTTGCATGGCACCGTAGCCGATCCGCTTCACGCTGCGGCCACCCAGGGTGAATGTGCCGGCCTTTCCGATGCTGGACATCAGGGACTCCTTTCGAGGACGACGCATAGACCAGACGATTACGCAAAGACGCCGGGGCAGTCGCGGTGGCGCGTCCAGCCTGAGCGAGGCAGTGCGCCGCCAGCGGCTCCGCATCACTTCGTGCGTGGCGGCTTCTCGGCCGGTGGTGGCGTCTTGTCGGGATATTTGCACCAGGTCGCCCCCACGCAACGCCAGCACTCCGGCAAGCGTGCCTTGCAGACGTAGCGCCCATGCAGGATGAGCCAGTGGTGCGCGTCGCGCAGCAGTTCGGGCGGAATCCGCTTCACCAAGGCATCTTCCACCGCGCGCGGCGTGGCGCCGGGGGCGATGCCGGTGCGGTTGCCCAGGCGGAATATGTGCGTATCCACTGCCATGGTGCTTTCGCCGAAAGCGACATTGAGCACGACGTTGGCGGTTTTGCGGCCGACGCCCGGCAGCTTTTCCAGCGCCTCGCGATCGCGCGGTACCTGGCCGCCGTGCTGTTCGATCAGTTGGCGCGAAAGCTCGACCACATTGCGCGCCTTGCCCTGCCACAGGCCGATGGAGCGGATATGCTTCGCCACGCCGTCGACGCCGAGGCGCAGCATCGCTTCGGGTGTCGAAGCATCCTGGTATAGCGCCTCGGTGGCGCGGTTCACCGAGGCGTCGGTCGCCTGTGCGGACAGCACCACGGCGACCAGCAGAGTGAACGGATCAATGAAGGTCAATTCGCTGCGCGGGTCGGGATTGGCCTTGGCCAGCGACTGGATGAAGCCGCGCACCTCGTCGCGCGACATGGCGCGCGGTCTGCGCGGCTTCGCCTGGGCTTTGGGCGATCCTGTCGGCATGGCAACGCTTGTGGCGCGGTCACGTCTGCGCGGCAAGGCATTGTCCGGGGCGGGTGTGCGCCGCATGGTGAGGCATGGACCCCGAAGCCACTCTGTTCGAGGCGGTGATCGTGCCTTATCGCAGCCTGTCGCCGCGCGGGCTGCGCATCCTGATCACAGCGATCGCCGTATTGTGCGCATTGGTGATGCTGCGCTTCTGGCTGCTGGGCGCATGGCCGGTTGCCGGATTCGGGATCGTGGAAATCGGGCTGGCGATCTTCCTGCTGCGGCTGAACGCGGGCCGTGCGCGCGCCAGCGAACTGCTGCTGCTGACTGCGAGCGAGTTGCGTATCGTGCGCACCGACCATCGTGGCTGTCGGCAGCACCGTGAACTTCCCGCGGGCTGGTTGAACACGGTGCTAGAGGAAACGCCCGGCCGGGTACCGCGCCTGGTCCTGGTGGCGCATGGGGTGCGCGAGGAGATCGCAACCGTGCTGGGCGAGGCGGAGAAGCGCGATCTGTGCGCAGCCTTGGGCGCAGCCCTGCACCGACTGCGCAACCCGCGCTTCGACAATCCTCAGCTGGGCGGGGAAGCCTTCAGCTCTCCGAAGGCCCCATCGATTTGATCAGATCGAACACTCGCTTGCGGACCGCGGGGTCAGTGATCCGGTAATAGGCACGCACCAGCTCCAGCGTTTCGCGCCGGTTCAGCGCATCGTCGGTGAAGCTGTCCTGCGTATCGGCAAAACCGGTGCGCCGGCTCAGGTGGCCGCCATAGGTGCTCGCCAAACTCTCCGGCAGGTCGTCGAAGAAGAAACTGATCGGCACGTCCAAAACACGCGACAGATCAAACAAACGTGATGCGCCGACGCGGTTAACACCCCGTTCGTATTTCTGCACCTGCTGGAATGTCAGGCCGAGTGCCTCGCCCAGTCGCTCTTGCGACATGCCCAGAAGAGTGCGCCGCAACCGTATGCGCGAACCCACATGGACATCGATCGGGCTGGGGCGACTTTCCCCTGCCGAGGGGTGTTCGCCGCGAGCCATATCAACGCTTTCCTTCACTTTATCCAACATTTACGGCTCCCTGTGAACCGTTCAGAACCGGTTTCGCTGCCTCGTTAACCAGACATTAACGGCACAACCCAAAATTGTCAACTGCTGTCTAAAAATTCTCGTAAGAGATTACTTATTCGAACCAGTCGGACGATTTGCCTTGGAGCAACGGAATACCGTCAACCTCTTGGTGCAATTCCTCTTGCCATAACAGCCACTCCGAGTGCAACCGAACTCGAGATGGCCGGGAACCAGAGCCCCAGCCGGCTGAACAGCGTTGGCGGCAGGGCGCCGGGCAGGCCAACGACGGCAACGCCGGCGGCCTGCAGGTCAATCCTGTCCAATTCATGGCCCCGCGCATCGAATGCAACCGAGATGCCGGTGTTGGCGGCCCGCAGCAGCGGCAGCCCCTCTTCCACCGCCCGCAGACGTGCCGCAGCCAGGTGCTGGCGCGGGCCGGTCGAGTTGCCGAACCAGGCGTCGTTGGTGACGTTCACCAGCCACGCAGGACGGTCCGCCTGATCGACGATCTGGCCGCTGAAGATCGCCTCGTAGCAGATGAGCGGGCCCACGGGTGGCAGACCGGGCACATGCAGCGTTCGCGGACCCGGTCCTGAAGCGAAACCGTTGCCCGGCAGCACCATGATCGGCAGTGGCAGCCAGTCGGGGATGTACTCGCCGAATGGCACCAGGTGCCATTTGTCGTAGATGTCGGCGATCGCACCACCCGCGGTGATGGCGAACAGGCTGTTCCGGGGTCGTTTCTCCTGGTCGTAGCGGATGCTCCCGATCAGTGCCGGCGCATTGCGGGAAGCCTGCTCGATGAGGTCGCGGGCTGCTTTGTCCAGGTCGAGCAGTCCAGGAAAGGATGTCTCCGGCCAGACGGTCACCGACGCTCCGGCGCGAGCGCCCTGGTCGGTGAGGTCCAGGTAGTGACGGAAGATCCGCACCATGAAAGCCTGGTCGAATTTCTGTCCCTGCGCGATGTTGCCCTGGGCGAGCGCCACGGTGACCGGCTGCGGTGAAATGCTCGCCGACAGCCGGTATAACCCGGCCGCCGCCCACGCTGCCATCATAACCACCCCGGCCGTGCGCCAGCGCACGCTGAGCACCGGCAGTGCTGCCAGCCAGATGGTGGCCAGTGTCAGGCCGTGCACGCCGATCAACGCGGCAGGCTGAATGAACACATCACCGATCGGGCCGGGGATGGCCCAGACGCTGCCCCATGGGTTCCAGGGAAAGCCGGTCAGCACGAACTGGCGGGCAAGATCGGCCAGCACCCAGGCGCCAGCCAGCGCCAGGACCCGTGGCCACCCGGGCAGGACCAGCCGCGCGATCGCGCAGGCAGCGGCGATGAATACTGCCAGCGCCGCCGCCACAGCCGGTACGGCCAGCGGCACGAGCCACCAGAACCGCGCAGCCTCGTAGAGAATCGCCTCGGTGATCCAGTAGAGCCCCAGCACGTGATGGCCGAAGCCGAACCACCAGCCGCGGCGCGCTGCGACCGCGGCAGAGCGGCTGGCGTCCAGCAGGATCACGAGCCCGGGCACCACGACCAGCAGCACGGGGATGACATGGAACGGCGGCAGCGCGGCGGCTGACAATGCTCCCATGCCGAGTGCGGCCAGATCGGCACGCAGACCGCGCAGGCCTGCGAGCCGCGACTGCAGACGAGAGAGCATCGCAGGCGGCTACACGCACACCCCGAAGGAGGCAAGGCAGGAAAGCTCATGCTCCGGCCAGCACTGTGCATGGAGGAAAAATCCACCGGGCGCGCTGCTCTTGCGCCGTGGGCGGATTTCTTCTTTCTCCGGCTCGCAATGAGGGAGGTCGCGTTGTCATCCATCCTGTCGCGCCGCGCATTCGGCGCTGCCGCGGTTGCGTTGATTGCCGCGCCGCGCGTGGTACGCGCCGCTGCGCCGGGCGAGATCCACATCGACTGGGCCACCTACAATCCGGTCAGCATCGTGCTGAAGGAGCAGGGCTTGCTCGAACAGGAGTTCGTCGGCGACAAGATCGGCGTGCGCTGGGTGCAGTCGCTCGGGTCGAACAAGGCGTTGGAGTTCCTCAATGCCGGATCGATCGATTTCGGCTCGTCCGCCGGTGCGGCGGCGCTGATCGGCAAGATCAACGGCAACCCGATCAAGTCGATCTACGTCTACTCGCGCCCGGAGTGGACCGCGCTGGTCACCATGAAGGACAGCCCGATCCGGACGGTGGTGGACCTCAAGGGCCAGCGCATCGCGGTCACGCGCGGCACCGACCCGCACATCTTCCTGGTGCGTGCGCTGGCCGGTGCCGGGTTGTCCGAGCACGACGTTAAGCTGGTGCTGCTGCAGCATCCCGACGGCCGCACTGCGCTCGAGCGTGGCGACGTCGCCGCGTGGGCCGGGCTCGACCCGATGATGGCGGCAGCCGAGATCGAAAGCGGCGCCCGGCTGTTCTACCGCAACGCTGCTGCCAACACCTGGGGCGTGCTGAACGTGCGCGAGGCGTTCGCCGCCGAGAACCCCGACATCGTGCGCCGCGTGCTGGCGGCCTATGAGCGCGCCCGGCGGTGGTCGGTGGAGCACCCGGCAGAGCTGAAGGCGCTGATGGTCGCGGCGATGAAGCTGCCCGACGCAGTTGTTGCGCGTCAGTTGGAGCGCAACGACCTGACCCGCGGCGCGATCGGGGAGAAGCAAGCGGAGACCATCATCGAGGCCGGCAAGGCATTGCAGCAGGCCGGCGTGCTGCCAACCGACGTCGACGTAACCGCGGTGACGGGCAAGCTGATCGACCCAACCTTCGCCCGCGCCGCCGGCGCGTGAAGCAAGAAATCTCCCCCTCCCCCAAGGGGAGGGGGAGCCCTCTCCAACACGCTCGTCGCCCTGATCATCCCGGTGTCGCTGTGCGTTGCCTGGGAACTCGCGGTCCGCAGCGGGCTCGCACCCGGCCGCCTGATGCCGCCGCCGTCGCGGCTGTTCCATACCGCCGTGGCGCTTGCCGCATCGGACGAACTCCAGACCCACGTCGCGGCGACGATGACCCGCGTCGGCATCGGCTTCGGCGTCGGTGCCGTCGCCGGTACGGCACTCGGCATGCTGACCGGCGCCAGCACCATGGCACGCCGGCTGCTGGATCCGACGGTCCAGGCGCTCCGCGCCATCCCCTCGATCGCCTGGGTGCCGATCTTCATCCTGTGGCTCGGCATCTTTGAGACGTCGAAGCTGGCGCTGATCGCTCTCGGTGTGTTCTTTCCGGTCTATCTTGGCATGCTCTCGGCGATCCAGGGCGTCGACCGCAAGCTGATCGAGGTCGGTCGCGTGTTCGGCTTCTCCAGCCTGAGCATCATGCTGCGCATCACATGGCCCGCGGTGCTGCCGACCTGGATCGCCTCGCTTCGCAGCGGGCTGGGCCTCGGCTTCATGTTCGTGGTCGCCGCCGAACTGATGGGTGCCTCGGAAGGTCTCGGCTACCTGTTGCTGGATGGCCAGCAGATGGGCCGTGCCGACACCATCCTGGTGGCAATGATCGTGTTCGCGCTGCTGGGCAAGCTGTCCGACGGCCTGCTGGTGGCGCTCACCGCGCCGCTGCTGCGCTGGCAGGACACAGTGAGGTCGCAGCTATGACCACGCTGGCGATCGAGCGGCTGGGCAAGACCTACGCCAACGGCACCGAGGCGCTGCGCAACGTGTCCCTGCTGGCGCGGAGCGGGGAGATAGTCGGCCTGGTGGGCGGCTCCGGCTGCGGCAAGACCACGCTGCTGCGGCTAACCGCGGGACTCGACCGGCCGAGTGCCGGTGCGATCGCGATCGACGGCGAGCCGATCGCCGGCACGCATCCGAAGGTCAGCGCGGTGTTCCAGGAGCCGCGGCTGCTGCCCTGGCTGACCGTCGCTGGGAATATCAGCTTCGGCGGCCGTCGCCTGCCGAAGGCGGAGACCGCACGGCGGGTGCCGCTGCTGCTGGAGCGGATCGGGCTCGCGGATTACGGCGCGCGCTGGCCAAAGGATCTATCGGGTGGACAGCAGCAGCGCGTGGCAATCGCCCGTGCGCTGATCGGCCATCCCGAGATCCTGCTGCTGGACGAACCGTTCTCGGCGCTGGACGCGTTCACCCGCGCCAGCCTGCACGACCTGTTGCTGTCGCTGTGGCAGGAGCTGCGGCCGACCATCCTGATGGTGACGCACGACGTGGACGAGGCGGTGCTGCTCGCCGACCGCGTGGTGGTGATGCGGCCGCGGCCGGGACGTGTGCAGGAGACGATGCCGATCGACCTGCCGCGACCGCGCAACCGGCTTGCCGCAGCGTATGACGCGACGCGCCGCAACGTGCTGCGCGCGATCGACCGGTCACTGCGCGCCGAGCAACCGGCGCAGGCGAGTGCGGGCGGTATGTCGCCCTGGGTCTGAGCGGCGACACGAGGCGTTACACGGCCGCCAGCACGCTCCACCACAACGGCAGCGTGGCGAAGGCCAGCATCGTCCCGGTGCCCACCATGAGCGTCACCAGCTGCGGGTTGAGCCCGTATTGGCTGGCGACGATAGCGCCGCCGATCTGCGGTCCCATCGCCGACTCGAACAAGGTGATCCGCATCTGCTCGCCGGGCAGCCGCAGCAGTCCGATGTAGAGCAACGCCAGCACGGCGGGGCCGGCGATCAGCTTGAACGTCAGCCCCGCTGCCAGCGTAGCGCGATTGCCGCGCAGCGCATCCAGCCGAAGCTGCATGCCGACCGATACCAGCGCCAAAGGGGCCAATGTCGCACCGAGCCGGCCCAGCAGCTCTTGCACCCATGGCGGGTACGGCACGTCCATCAGCGCCAATGCGACAGCGAGCGCGATCAGCGGTGGAAACGTCGCGACGCGGATCGCGACCGTGCGGAGGCTTGCCGCACCGCGCGAGCAGATGCAGGCGACGGTGATGCCCAGTGTGCTCAGCACCAGATACGTCCCCAGCTGATCGATCAGGATGCCGAGTGCCATACCGTCCTTGCCGTAGAACGCCTCGATCATCGGCAGCCCGATGAACGAGGTGTTGCCGAGCCCGGCGGTGAGCATCAGCGCGCCGGTGGTGGTTGGCGGCAGGCCGAGCCATTGTCCGATCACCCAGAACACCGCAGCACCGCCCATGAACAGCAGCCACGGCATGGCGATCGCGTAGAACAGGTGCGGGTCGAGACGGATCGCGTGGATCTGCACCAGGATAAGCGCGGGCAGCGCGACGTGGATGATGAAGGCGTTCAGCGCGAGGTGCCCGTCCGCGGGCACCTTGTTCCAGGCGCGCAACACCATTCCTGCCAGCAGGCAGGCCAGGAGCAAGACTATGTTCTGCATGTCCCCACCGTGTCGTTCGTTGTCCGCTGTCTGGTCTGATGAACTCCGCTTCGTAACGAAAAGCGATTCCGGCCTCTTTCAGGCGCCGGAGATATCGTGGCGCAATCGAGGGCGCTCGGCAGTGAGGTGATTCACTGTGCCACATCGGTCAAATAGCTTTCGGGACTGTGTGTCGACTCACACGTTTCGGTTGCGCCGCTTCTAGGTTTCTACCCGAGCCAGGCTGATGCCGGGCAAGGGAGGCGTGCTGTGGAACCATTGTTGGATCAGGCCATCGAGGCGCTGCGCAAAGAGGTGAAGCTGGGCAAGGTGCTTGGTCTTGCAGCGGTGGGTGCCGGCGCAATTGGACTGCTGCTCTGGCATCTTCCGAACCACGCCGACCGACATGACCTGAGACGTTGGTCGCATGGCGGCGCCGCTATGGAATCAGACGACTTCAAACGTTACGCCGGATCGGCGAGCGGTCCGCGTGCGCAAGACAGCATGGCCGACAGGGTCTCGATGTCCGTGCCGAACCGGCCATTGAACCTGCGGCGGCCGCACTTCTCTGTCTACTCGGTGCCCAACGTCCATCCGCCGCATCCGCACGCGACGCTGCGCGATCTGGGCGACCAGGGGCAGGCGCGCGCGATCAGCCTGCTCGAACATGAGACCGCGCCCAGGTCGCATGCCTGGGACGACCTGCGCAAGGCGATGTCGGACGAAGAGGAACCGGGCGAACGCGATCCGTTCCTGTTCGAGCGCATCCTGGTGGCGACAGTCATGAAGGGTGTGGACTGGGAGCCTGGGGATCGGATGATGTGGACGCGCGTCTTCGTCAAGCCGATCAACTTCAGGTTCGCCGACTACACGGTCGCGGCCACCGAGAACGAAACGGTGAAGGTCTCGAGCGTCGAGGCGACCAACCTCAGGAAGTTTTCCGCCGACATCGGCCTGGCGATCCCCGGACTTGAAGGACCCAAGCTCGGGCTGGGCCCCTCCAGCGAGCAGTCGTTCAAGACCACATCCGACGTCAGCACGCAGTATGAACAGCTTGGCATCGACATCATGCCGGAGTTCCTGCGCATGGTGCGCGAGAGCGCGGCCGGCGGCGATGTCGTCGGCAACACCAAGGTGGCGGTGTCGCTCACCACTGATCCGACGCTGATCCACAAGCAGACTCTCGGGGATGAGACTGCGTACGAAGACAAAGGGGATATCGCCCTGATCGTCACCGAGGCCCATCTTGCGGATGACCAGTCGCAGAGCTCGATCAAAGTGCTGCCGCAGGTGCCGCTGCCGCATTGCCCCCTGCGCGCCCAGATATGGGCGCTGTACGAGCAGCGGCATATCGACGCTGGGCGCGAATACTACGATGAGGCACGGCACCAGGTGACATTCAGGCGCGAAGCCGACCTTCATCACGAGGTTACGGTCATGAGCGCTGATGAAGTGTCCCCCACCGTGTGGAAGATCCAGATCGTAGAGAGGAACGAACAGGCGTCGAACTTCGGGGGAAAGCGTCAATTCCTGTCTGGCCGCCGACTTGGTGGTGGGTCTTATCGCGAACTGGTGTTCAGCGATTACGGGCGCGCCAGCCAGCTTGCCCATTGGGTCCGCTCGCATCCGGGCAAGCCAATCTCCGAGCTTGTTCTCAATTACAATGGTTCGGGTGAGTCCGCTCCGAGCCTCGTCGCGGTGAAAACGATCGACGACGAGTGCCGTCGCGATGACCGACGCGAACCCGACACGCGCATCCGTCAAGTAAAGGCGACGAGCGGATGAGTGAGCAGCTTCGACGTCCTACTCGGCGACGATGCTGGCCCAGCAGGTGATGGCGCTGCACACCGAGCTCCAGCGGCCGAAGCCCTTGTAGATCTGCG
>DASSRN010000343.1:0-4634 GCA_035701785.1 Acetobacteraceae bacterium
GGCCCTGCTCTTCTTCGATGAGGCCGATGCCCTCTTCGGCAGCCGTATGCAGGTGAAGGATTCGCACGACCGCTTCGCCAATATCGAGATCGACTATCTGCTGCAGCGGATCGAGCGGTTCGATGGCGTGGCGATCCTGGCAACCAACCGACGGCAGGATCTCGATACCGCGTTCGTACGCCGGCTGCGTTTCGTCATCGAATTCCTCACGCCGCGGCCGGATGAGCGGCTGGCACTGTGGCAGCGCGCGCTTCTGCCGGAGTCGCCATCCGGCGAGGCGATCCTCGACGTCATCGACTGGGACTTTCTGTCGCACCGGCTGAACATGACGGGAGCCGAGATCAAGGGCACCGCGCTGGGCGCGGCGTTCATGGCACGCGCCGAGGGCAGCCGGATCGGCATGCGACACGTGCTTGCGGCGGCACAGCGCGAGATGGCGAAGCAGGGTGTGCGGCTGGTCACGCCACTGCAGGAGGCCAGCCGATGACCGCCCCGCAGCGTCAGCCCGGCGATGTGCGCATCGACCGGCTGGTTCTCGACATTCCGGGGCTGGACCCGGCCCATGTGCGCAGGCTCGCTGAAGGCATCGCCGCCAGCCTCGGCAACTCGGGTGCCAGCGGTCAGCACGGCAAGGTTGAGGTGCCGCTGGCAGTGACCGGCACAACGCCGGACCTCGCCCAGCGGATCGTCGCCGCGCTGATGCAAAGGCTGACGTGACATGGCGGGCTTCTACCTTCGCGGCGCGCTCATCGAGTTCACGGAGACCTTTCCGATCCCGATCCCGAACATCATCCTGTTTCAGTACAATCCAGAAACGATGACGCATAGCTGGACGCCGGCGACCACCAACCCGAACACGCCGGGTTCCACCAGCAATCCACTGGCGATCACCGGCGACCCGCAGGAATCGTTCTCCTTCACCCTGGCGATGGATGCCACTGACATGATCGCCGATGGCGATCCGGTGGAGACCGGGATCGCTACGGTTTCTGGTGTCTATACCAGGCTCGCTGCGCTCGAGATGCTGCTGTTCCCCACAGCGCCACCGGGCGGCGGTCTGATCGGCAGCGTTTCGGCGGCGCTCGGTCTCAGCAGCGGCGCGTCTTCGACCGATCCGACGCGTCAGGTGCCCGCGGCACAGTTGCCGACGGTGCTGTTCGTCTGGGGGCCGGGGCGAATAGTGCCGGTGCGCGTCACCACCTTGAACATCACGGAACGGCTGTATGATTCCGTTCTGCTCAATCCGACGCATGTCGAGGCGCAGATCGGATTGCGCGTGCTGACCCAGCAGGAACTGCAATACGTAGATGGGCCACTCGGGAGCCTGGCGAAGGCCGCGTCGAGCTACATGTCCGGGCTGCGTGAGGCGCTGGCGCTCGCCAATCTCGCCAACGCCGTCGAATCGATCGTCGGCATGCTGCCGGTGTGACGGAGGAACCGATGTTCGCTTCCAACAGCCGGTACTACGGGCTTGGCACTTACACCGTGACGCTGCCGGACGGGCGCACAATCACCGCAACGCGCCTGCCGCTGCCGAATCCCCGGGCGCTGGCTGGCTATCATCGCCGCGTCGTCGGCGATCGGCTTGATCTGCTGGCGGCGCGCTATCTGAAGGATCCGACGTATTTCTGGCGCCTTTGCGACAGCAACGGCTCGCCTGTGCCGGACGCGCTGAACGCGCGCGATCTGATCGGCATTCCGATCGGCCCGGCGTCATCATGAGCAGCCTGTTCGATATCGTCATCGGCGGCACTCCGGCAAACGACTTCGATGCCGACGTTGTCGAGCTCGAAGTGGAGGAGAACGCCGACCTGCCTGGTGCCTTCGCGATCACACTGCCGGTCACCACGGATGGGGCAGGCGATTACAAGAACATGTCCGATCCGCGGCTGGCGCCGATGTCGAATATCGCCGTGACAGCACAGGCGAGCGATGGCCAGACGCATTGCCTGATCGACGGCTATGTCCTGTCACATGCCGTGCACCTGGATACCGGCACATCGAAGAGCACGATCAAGGTCTGGGGCCAGGATGCGTCGTGGCTGATGAACGCGACAGAGCAGGCGCGCGAATGGGTGGACGTCACCGACGCCGTAGCAGCCAACACGATCTTCGGCGAGTACGACATGACACCCGATCCGTCGAATACCGACGACGACTCGCCGGCACACACCGAAGACGGTGCCAGTCTGATGCAGCGCGCCTCCGATGCGCAGTTCCTGCGGATGCTGGCGCGGCGCGGCGGCAAACTGTTCCGCGTGTTCTGCACCGACACGCCGGGGCAGCGCACGGGCTTCTTCGCCAAACCAAACCTGACTGCCGCTCCGGCGGTCACGCTGACGTTGAATGATGCGGCCTCCGCCACTGTCGGAACGCTCGATCTGACCTGGGATGTGATGCGGCCGACCGCGGTGACCGCGCGACAGGCGCTGATTTCGGAGAAGAGTTCGGACGGCGCTGGTGCCACCGAGACCGACAGCGGCTTGCCACCGCTGGATCAGCAGGCACTCGGCAGTTTCGGCAGCACTGTCACCGCCTTGCTCACCACGACGGCGTCGGATGCCGGCACGCTGTCGCAGCGTGCGGATGCGGTGCTGCGTGAGGCGGGCTGGTTCGTGCGCTGTCAGGGCAGCACCGATGCCAGCCGCCTCGGCGCCATTCTGCGCGTCGGCAGCGTGGCGAAGCTCGATGGTGCCGGTGCAGTGCACTCCGGGAACTATCTGGTGTGGAGCGTGCGGCACCATATCACGGCAGAGAAGCACACGATGGACTTCGTGCTGGTGCGCAATGCGCTGGGCACGCCGCCACCGGCTCCTGGCGGAGGGCTCGGGCTATGAACGACGCCATGCTGCAGGATCTGCTCGCTCACGTGCGTCAGCGCTTCTACGGCAAGTATCGCGGCGTTGTGGTCGATACCGATGCCTCGACGATGCGCATCAAGGCGAGCGTGCCGGCGGTGCTGCCGAACCAGACGACTGGCTGGTGCCTTCCCTGTGTGCCTTACGCCGGACCGCAGGTCGGCTTCGTCATGCTGCCGGAGGTTGGCACGGGTGTCTGGATCGAGTTCGAAGGCGGCGACGTTTCCTTTCCGATCTGGACCGGCTGCTACTGGAATGCCGGCGATATACCCGGTGCCGCGGCGGTCGGTGTCAACAGCATCATCACCCAGGCGGGCACGCTCAGCCTCGATAACAACGCCGGCTCGGTGAAGCTGCAGGACAGCGGCGGCGACGGACTTTCCATTGCGTCGTCTTCGGCAACGCTGAAGGCAGGCTCCGGCACGATCGATGTCGGCTCCGGCGTCTCGATCAACAGCGGCGCGCTGGAGGTGAACTGATGCCAGCCCTGCTGACCAGCACCAGCACGATGATGTGCCCGCATGGCGGTACGGTCACGGTCTCGCCCGGCAGCACGCGTGCGACCGCCGGCGCGCCGATCCTGCGCGGCAGCGACACGTTCACGATCGCCGGCTGCTCGTTTCCGCCAGGCGGGCCGCCGCATCCCTGTGTCAGTGTGAACTGGGTGGTCACTGCCACGCGGGTGAAGCACGGCGGCGATTTCGTGCTGAACGAATCAAGTGTTGGCCTGTGCGTCGCCGCGGACCAGGCGCCGCAGGGCGCAGTGCTGATCTCCGGTACGCAGACCAAGGTGAGCGGCACGTGATGCGCAGCGACTTCGCCTTTCCGTTCCGCATCGATTCCGCCTCGGGCCAGGCGGCGCAGGCTTCCTACCAGGATCATGTGGACCAGATGATCCGCCAGGTGCTGTTGACGGACCCGGGTGAGCGCGTCTGCCTGCCGACGTTCGGCGCCGGCCTGCGCCGACTGCTGTTCGCTCCGATCAACGCGCAGCTGAAGGCGACAGCGCAGCTCATCGTCACGCAATCGCTCAACACGTGGCTCGGCAACCAGATCACAGTGCAGAAGGTCGATGTCGCAACCCCGATCACCGATCCCGGCGTACCGCAGGGCACAGTGATCCTGACCATCAGCTACGTGCTGATCGAGACGCAGTCGGTGCGACAGACGCAGGTGCAGGTGAGCTGACATGAGCGAACCCAGGGACCGCGTCAGGGCCGTCATCGCCTCGACCAGCAACAACGGCATCGACTTCGTCGAGGTCGTCGCGCCGCGTACCCTGCGCGTGCATTTCCTGAACAAGGTTGCGATCGCCGATCCGTCGATTGCAGCGCGGATCGACGGCGGCGATCGCGTGCCTGCGGTGCCCTTGCTGCCGATCAACAACGCGACCGATTGGTCCAGCGATGCCGAGGGACGGCCGCTGCTGACGCTGACGGCGAAGATCGACGGCGATTTCTCCAACTACCGTCTGACGATCACCGCACCCAGGCTCGATATCTTTCTCGACAGCAGCATATTCTCGTTCAAGGCGACCTGTCCGAGTGATTTCGACTGCGCGCCGGGCACGACCGCGTGTCCAGCCGATGATACGCCTGTGCCGCGGATCGATTATCTCGCGAAGGACTTCCTGAGCTTCAGACAGGCGCTGACCGATTACGCGACACTGCGGTACCCGAACTGGGTCGAGCGTTCGGAAGCCGATCTCGGCATGATGTTGGCCGAGGTGCTGTCGGGGCTGGGTGACGAGTTCAGTTACCTGCAGGATCGTGTGGC
>DASSRN010000344.1:0-3658 GCA_035701785.1 Acetobacteraceae bacterium
GTCGTGGATGTCCCGGTTCGGCAGCGCGTAGCCGTGCTCCGCGCCGCGATGGAATTCATGGTGATAGCGCACCGGGCAGTCGCGCAGCAGACCGCCCAGTTCATCGATCATCACCGGAGGCGCGTGCGGATCGTGTTCGGCGAAGCCGCAATACAACTCGCCACGGAAGCGCTGCACCAGGTGATGCGGCGAGTCTTCGCGCTCGGAGATCAGCGCGGTGCCGTGCAGGCTGGCGCCGGCGACGAACCGGTCAGGATAGGCGCCAGCAACGCACAGCACATGCCGCCCACCCATGCAGTAGCCGATCGAGCCGATGCCGCTGGAGCGCACCGGTTCACCGCCATCGATGAACACCAACAGAGCCGCCGTATCCTCCACCACCATGGCGTTGGTCAGCTGTTCGAGCGGGATCAGCGCCTGGCGCTGGCGCTCCGGATCGAGATTGTGCATCGAGATCATCTGGTTCTTCTCGTTGCGCCATTCGTTCCGCACGCGTCCTTGACGATGGTAGAGATCGGGCACCATGCAGTAGTAGCCCACGGTGCCGACGCGACGCGCGATGTCGAACAGTTCCTCGCGCAGCCCCCAGAAATCCATGTAGATCAACACCGGGGGAAATGGTCCGCCCTGTTCGGGGTGGGTGATGAAGGTTTCCATCGGACCTGACGGCGTCGCAATGGCGACGGTGCGGTCGTGCATGCTGCGCTCAGTAGCTCGGGATCGTCGGGTGCGGCGTCAGCTGGATCTCATGCGTCCAGCACGACTTGTCCTGCGTGTGCAGATACCAGAAGGCCTCGGCGATCTTCATCGGATTGATCACCAGCTCCGGACGGTTCTGCACCTTGGGCAGTGCGCGCGTACCAGGCGAATCAATTGTGCCGTCGATCACTACGTTGGCGACATGCACGCCGTGTTCAGAGTACTCTTCCGTCAGCACCTGCGACAGCGCGCGCATCATCACCCGCGGGTAGTACAGCGACTCGCCGGTGTAGCGCTTGCGGCCGCGCAGCGACTTCGAGTTGTTGGAGAAGAAGAAGGACCCCGACCCGCGCTTGCGCATCGCCGGCAGCACCTCCTTGGCAACCAGGAACGGGCCGCGGCTGGCAATATGATGCGCGATGTCGAACATCTCGATCGGGATATACTCCAGCAACTCTTGGCCAGGCGGCAGGTCGCGGCCTTCCAGGTAGCCGGCGTTGTAGATCAACGCATCCGGCTCCCCGGCGTCGCGGCGGATCGTAGCGAAGGCCGTGGTGATCGACTCCTGCGACGACAGATCGAGTTCGACGATCGCGCAATCGCCGCCCTGCTCGCGAATCGCCGCTGCGAGCGGTTCGGCGTTCGACTTCTGGCGCGTCGTCAGCACGACGAAGCAGCCTTCCTGCGCGAATTTCTGCGAGATGGCACCGCCGACGCCCCAGCGCACACCAACCGGCAGCGTGCTGTCGTCCAACGGCTTGCCGTGCGCCAGTATTGTGTTGCGGCCACCCGACTGCCATTTCGACGTGGCGCCAATCACGACGGCAACCGGCTTGCCTTTGCTGTTCGATGCCATAGGACGACTTCCTCTCGCTTCAGACGTTGCGGTTCCAGCCCCACCAGGCGCACAGCGCGTCACCCATCACCAGGCGCTTGTCGGCTTCACTGAGCCAGGGCAGCTCTTCGGTGAACATCGTCACACATCGCCGCCAGGAGCAGGGCATCTTGGTGATGTCGGTGCCCCAGAACATCCGCTGCGGCCCGAACGCATCGAAGATCTGCCGCAGGTACGTCTGCATCTTCGGATAGGGATACGGTTCCGCCGAGTAGCCGGGCGCGCCGGTCGCCTTTATTGCAACGTTCGGCTGTTTCGCCAACGCCAGAAGCTGCGGCATGTGCGTCATAGCCGCATCGTCCTTCAGCGTCGTCAGGCCGCCGCGCCCGCCTAGGTGATCGATCGTCAGCCGCAGACCCGGATGGCGTTCAGCGACCCGACCAAGTTCCGCCAGTGAATCCGTTGCCAACGCGGCGACCGGCACGCCGGCCTGCTCCGCCGCGATCCACAGCCATTCCAGTTCACCGTCATGCAGCCACTGCTTCGGCGGCCCGCTCAGGAAGCCATAGCGCAGACCCAGCATGCCCGGCTGATCCCGCCAGTGCGCGATGCGTTCTCGCGAGCCCGGATCATCCAGCGGCACCGCGCCCATGATAGCGAAACGGCCAGGGTAGTTGCGGACCGCCGCAAACGCCATCTCGGTCGAGCCTGGATCCCAGCCCGGCGGGTGGATCACCGCGGCATCGACGCCACCCTCGTCCATCAACGGGATCGCCTCCTCGGGCGTGAAGTGAGTGACCTGGCGATGCGACAGGTTGCTGGGCAGGCCGGTGCCCCACAGGTGAATCTGGGCGTCGATGATCTGCACCGGCTTTCCTCCCCCATTGGCGTGAAGACTGATATTAGCGGCAAGCTTCGACGGCGGTAAGCTGCCGAGTGCGTCCAGGCAAGATCAGGAGTGTGGCCATGAGGTTCATCACGACAAACGTGTATGCAGCGATGGTGATCATGGCAGGCACGACTGTTGCGGCCGCGGCCACGATCGAACCTGCATCGTATGGCACAACCCAAGGCGGCCAGCCGGTGGAGATCTACACGATGGCCAACGACCACGGCATGCGCGTCCGTTTCCTCAGCTATGGCGGCGTCATCACCGAGATAGACGTGCCCGACCGGACAGGACACGTCGACAACGTGGTCCTCGGCCTGAGCAACCTCCGAGAATACGAGACGATCAGCGCGCACTACGGTGCGATCACCGGCCGCTACGCCAACCGCATCGGCCGCGCACAGTTCACGCTGAACGGCGAGACCTATCACCTGATAGCCAACAACGGCGCCAATACACTGCATGGCGGTCCGGATGCGCTCGACAAGAAGGTGTGGGAAGTGACGACCGCGCAGGCGCCGGACGGCGTTGCCGCCACGCTGAGCTATGTGAGCAAGGACGGCGAACAGAACTTTCCCGGCACCCTGACCACGCGCGTGACCTACACGCTGACCAACGACAATGCGCTGCGGATCGACTACCAGGCGAGCACCGACAAGGACACAGTGATCAACTTCACCAACCATTCCTACTTCAATCTGGCAAGGAACGGGTCAGGGTCGGTCTCCGGTCAGATGCTGCTGCTCAACGCCGACCGCTATACGCCGGCCGGCCCGGACCAGATTCCCACCGGCGAGATCGCACCGGTGGAGGGTACGCCATTCGATTTCCGCCAGATGATGCCGATCGGCGCTCGCCTGCACAGCGCGTTCCAGCAGATGGTCTATGCTCGCGGCTACGACCACAATTTCGTGCTGAACGCCCGTCCCGGCGAGCCGCTCACCTTCGCGGCCCGCGCCTACGATCCTCGCAGCGGCCGCGTGCTCGACTGCTTCACTACCGAGCCGGCGGTGCAGGTCTATACCAGTAACGGTCTCAACGGTTCGGTGGTCGGCTCATCCGGCACCACCTATCGCCAGACCGAGGCGTTCACGCTGGAGACGCAGCACTTCCCCGACAGCCCGAACAAGCCCAATTTCCCTAGCACGGAGCTGAGGCCGGGGCAGGAGTTCCGATCGACGACGATCTATCGCTTCGCCACCGACGCGGCGCTGCCTACGCTGCCGCGATAGCCG
>DASSRN010000345.1:0-2475 GCA_035701785.1 Acetobacteraceae bacterium
CATCGGCCGTGCGACCGCGCTGACACTGGCGGCGGAAGGCGCCCACGTCATCGTCAATGCGCGCAGCAATCAGGCCGAGGCGGATGCCGTGGTGCGCGAGGTGAAGGGGCTCGGGGTGAAGGCGATCGCCGTCATCGCCGATGTCGCGCGCAAGGACCAGGTCGAGGCGATGGCGAGCAAGGCGCTGTCGGAATTCGGCCGCGTCGACATCCTGATCAACAACGCCGCCATCCGGCCGCACAAGCCTTTCACCGAACTGACGCAGGAAGACTGGGAGGCGGTGCGCGGTGTCGTGCTGGACGGCGCGCTGTATCTCACGCGCGCGCTGATCGAGCCGATGGTGAAGAACCAGTACGGGCGCATCCTGTTCTTCACCGGCGAGGGAGCGTTCGTCGGCGGCAGCGGCCGCGCGCATGTGTCGGCGGCGAAGATGGGACTGGTCGGGTTCGCGCGCGGCCTCGCCTCGGAGTTCGCGCCGCACAACATCCGGGTGAACGTGGTATCGCCTGGCAGCATCGATACGCTGCGTGCCAATCCGGAATGGTATCAGGGCCGCACGCCGAATGCCGCGGGCATTCCGCTCGGGCGCCAGGGCAAGCCCGAGGAGATCGCCGCGACCTGCCTGTTCCTGGTCACCGATGATGGCGGCTTCGTCACCGGCCAGACGATCCACGTGAACGGCGGCGCGGCCTATTACTGAACGCTACAGCTGGTCGCGCGCCCAGCGCGCCACTTCGTCGGTCGTGGTGCGCCAGGTCGCGCCGCGGCCCAGCACGCGCGACAGCGCGTCGCGCAGCCAGCGAATGCGATGCGCCTGGCCGGCGATCCACGGATGCAGCGTCAGGTTGAATGACGCACCGCCTTCGTCGTGCAGGAAGCCGAACGCTTCAGCGACGTTGTCGGCCCACACCGGCGGCGGCACACGGCGCAGCCACATGCATTCCAAGTCGTTCCACTCGGGCTGCGGCGGCAGCGCGACAAGACTGCGTCCCAGCAGGAACGGGCGGTCGTCGCTGGCCCAGTCAGTCGTGTAGGCGAAGCCGGCTTCGGCCAGCAGCGTCGTCGTGCGATCCGACTGGTTGAAGTCCTGGCCGCACCAGCCAAGCGACGACTCGCCTGACGCGGCACGGACTGCGTCGCGGCTTTCGACGATATACGCCCTTTCCTGCGCTTCGCTCATCCGGCTGGTGATGCGGCGCGTCGCGTAGGTGCCGTGCGCCATGAAGCAGGCGTTGCGCCGCACCAGTTCATCGACCAGTTCGGGATAGCGCTGCGCGGCGGCAGCGCCGAGTGCGACACTAGGCGTCACGCCGAAGCGGTCGAGCACATCAAGCACGCGGAAGATGCCGATGCGCGCGCCGTATTCGCGCTGGCTCCAGGTCAGCCAATCGGGAAAGAACTTGCCCAACGGCGAGACGATGCGCGGGTCGGGGCTGGCGTCCTGCGGCGGGTTCACCTCCCAGTAGTCCAGCACCAGCGTCACGGTGAACGCGATGCGTGCGCCATCGGGCCAGGTGAAGCGCGGCGCCTCGGTCAGCGTGCGGTAGGCATGGTGCGGCTGGTCCATGCCGGGGCGGCGCACCTCGTTCACCGGCGGCGTGTTCACGGGCTCAGCCATTGGCGGCCTCGCGCGCCGCGAGATGCGCTTCGATCAGCGGCAGGTGGTGCGCGTTGAACCAGTCGGTGATGTCGCCGGCGGTGGTGAGCCAGACGCCGGGATGTGACAGGATGTGCTCCATCGCGGTGCGGAACGCGCGGATACGATGCGGCTGACCCACCCAGTAGGGATGCAGCGCGATGCACATCACCCTGCCCTGCTCGGCGCCTTCGTCATACAGCGTGTCGAACGTGTCGCGGATCTGGCGGGTGAAGTCGTCCACCTCCTGGCCGCGGCGGTGCAGGATCACGTCGTTGATGTCGACCGAATAGGGCATCGAGAGCAGACGGCCTGACTTCACTTTCAGCGGGAATGGCTGGTCGTCGTGATACAGGTCGGCCGTGTAGTCGTAACCGCATTCAGCGGCGAGATCGAAGGTATCCAGCGTATTGGTTATGGCGGGACTGAACCAACCACGCAGCCGACGACCTGTCAGGCGTTGATGGATCTCTTTGCTCTCCTCCATCGCCGCGCGTTCTTCATCGGGGGAAAAATTCCAGTGGTAGCGCGTGTTGTAAATGCCGTGTGACATGTATTCCCAGCCACGCTGCTCCATCGCTCCGAGTATTTCCGGAAAGTGCTCGAGCACCGCCATGTTCAGGCTGACCGTGCAGCGAATACCGAGCGCATCGGTCACGTCAAACAGACGCCAAAGGCCGACGCGATTGCCGTAGTCGCGCTGCGTGTAACCAAGGATGTCGGGATGCGGCGAACGCGGCCATGGGTCGCGGGTACGGACGAATTTGGGCACGTATTCGTAGTGCTCGATGTTGGGCACCACCCACACCGCCAGGCGCGCACCATTCGGCCAGCGCAGC
>DASSRN010000346.1:0-3958 GCA_035701785.1 Acetobacteraceae bacterium
GATCTGGACCTATGGCGAGGTCACGCCGCCGGCCAAGTTCGTGCACGACATGGACGGCCGCCGCGGTCAGGCGGTAAGTTCGCTGGTATCGGGCGGCTGCATCATTTCAGGTGCGTCGCTGCGGCATTCGCTGCTGTTCACCCGCGTGCACGTCCACTCGTTCGCGCATATCGAGAACACCGTGGTGATGCCCGACGTCGATATCGGCCGCTCTGCCCGATTGTGCAACGTGATCATCGACCGCGGCGTGCGCATCCCGGAAGGACTGGTGGTCGGCGAGGACCCGGCAGCGGATGCCGAGAGGTTCCGGCGCACCGATCTAGGCGTGTGCCTGATCACCCAGCCGATGCTCGACCGCCTGAGGTGACGACGCCACTCAACGTACTCGCGGTCACTTCTGAGATCTTCCCGCTGGTCAAGACCGGCGGGCTGGCCGATGTCACCGGCGCACTGCCCGGCGCGCTTGCCGCCGAAGGTGTGGCTGTGCGGTCGCTGGTGCCGGGGTATCCGCCGGTGTTGAGCGCGTTGGAGGGCGGTGTGGCGGTCGCCAAGCTCGATGACCTGTTCGGCGGGTCAGCGCATATCATTGCCGCGCATGCATCGGGGCTGGACCTGTTCGCGATCGACGCACCCCATCTATACGGGCGTAGTGGCGATCCGTATCGCGCGCCCGATGGCTGGGAATGGTCGGACAACGCTTTCCGTTTCGCCGCACTGTCGCGCGCGGCGACGTTGCTCGCACAGGGGCTGATAGGCGGTTACCAACCAGACGTGGTGCATGCACACGACTGGCAGGCCGGCCTAGTGCCCGCGTATCTGCACTATGCTGGCACGCGCGTGCCCAGCGTGCTGACGATCCATAATCTCGCCTTCCAGGGCCGCTTTCCGCCGTACCTGCTGGGACAAATCGGCCTGCCGCCGCACGCGTTCGCGGTGTATGGCGTCGAGTATTACGGTGACATCAGCTATCTCAAGGCGGGCGTGCAGTTCGCCGACCGCATCACCACAGTGTCGCCAACCTATGCTGCGGAGATCTGCACACCGGCCGGCGGCGTGGGTATGGATGGCTTGCTGCGCGCGCGGGTAGCCGTACTGTCGGGCATCCTCAACGGCGTCGACACCACGGTCTGGGATCCGGCACACGACGCCTTCCTCGCAGCGACGTTCGATGTCGACCGCATCACGCAACGTGCCGCCAACAAAGCCGCGTTGCAGCAGCGGTTCGGCATGCGCTCCGATCCGTCCAAGCTGCTGTTCGGCGCGATCACCCGGCTGTCAGCGCAGAAGGGTGTCGATCTGCTGCTCGCCGCTCTGCCGTTTCTGCTCGATGCCGGCGGCCAGCTCGTGATCATCGGTACGGGCGAGGCGCCGCTGGAAGGCAGGCTGCGCGCCGCAGCGGGACCGGATGTTGGCGTGCAGATCGGCTACGACGAAGGCCTCGCGCATCTCATCCAGGGCGGCGCCGATGCGCTGCTGATGCCGTCGCTGTTCGAGCCGTGCGGCCTGACGCAGCTCTGCGCGCTGCGCTATGGCTCGCTGCCGGTGGTCGCGCATGTCGGCGGCCTGTGCGACACGATCATCGACGCCAACGAGATGGCGCTCGCCGCCGGCCTCGGCACCGGATTCCACTTCGCACCGGTGCAGACCGAGATGCTGTGCGCGGCGATCCTGCGCGCCCTGTCGGTGTGGCGGCAGCCCGATATGTGGAGACGGCTACAGCGCAACGCGATGCTGACCGATGTGAGCTGGCGCCGCCCGGCGGCTCGCTACGCGACGCTGTATCGGTCGTTGCAGGACGCTACGTCGCGCCCATCTCCTTGAGCTCTCGGCTCAGCTGCTGCACCGCGCGCGCGCCGAAGGCGACGTAGAGGCGGCGGCGGACGATCACCGCCAGCCAGTCCGGCTTCTCGCGCAGCACGCCTTCGGCCATCAGCTTGTCCACTTCGTCGGCGACCGCTGCGTTGATCTCATCGGTGACAGCGTCACTCAGCTCGCGGCCAGCGAACACCTTCACCCGCGCATTGAGCCGCGCAGTCGCCAACACCTCGCGGTCGCTGACCTTCGAACGCGTCTCGAACAACAGCTTCTGCAGGTCCGCCATCGCACCGCTCCCGCTGCCCGGAGGTATCTGATCGCGTGATTCAGATCTCCGGCGATTCGCCTCCGCTCACCACGCTCAGTGAAAGAACCTCCCCGAGTCGATGGCAACTGTCTGGCCGGTCATGGTCTCGGTGCGGCACATCGTCACCACCATGTCGGCGCAGTCATCCTTGTCGGCCGCCTTCTTGAGCAGCGAACTGGCCGACGAATTCTGGATCTGCTCAGGTCGGAGATTGGCAGTCGCGCGTGTGCCTTCAAGCAGGCCGGGGGCGACGCAGTTCACCAGCGTCTCGGGCGCCAGCGCCACCGCCATGCAGCGCGTCAGATGGATCAGCCCCGCTTTCGATACAGCATAGGCGATGGACGACCCGGTCGGCCCGAGCCCTGCCACCGATGAGATGTTGACAATCCGGCCGCGGCCCTGCGCCTTCATCACCGGCGCCACTGCCTTGATCAGGCGCATCGGCCCGGTCAGGTTGACCGCCATGATCCTGTCCCACACCTCCTGGGTCAGGCCGTCGAGGTCGCTGAACGGGATCGATTTGTTGTAGGCGGCGTCGTTGATCAGGATGTCGATGCGACCCAGCCGCCGCGTCACCTCGCCGATCAGCCGCTCCACCGCCGCACCATCGGTGATGTCGCAGGCGAAGGCTGCCGCGTTAATCTGATAGCTGGTGGTCAGTTCGCGCGCGACGCTTTCCGCCTGATCGCGGCTCTGCGCGTACATGACGGCGACATGCACGCCCTCCCGCGCCAGTGCGTGGCAGATGCGCTGGCCGAGCCCGCCATTGCCACCGGTGACCAGTGCGACCGCACCCCTGAGTTCCATGCCGCCTCTCCTGCCTGCGCGTTGCGGAGTTTGTCGCTGCGCGCACCTGAGAGGCAAGCTATCTCCACTGCAAGCAACCTGGCCGGAGTTCCGCCCATGCGCATCGTCGCCCTGGAAGAGCACTACACCGTTCCCCGTATCGTTGCCGGCATCGACACCGACGCGATCGCCCGCCGCGGCTTTCCCGGCCCCGACTTCGTCTGGGCGCAGACCACGAAGCGCAACGAGCTTACCGATCTGGGTGATGCGCGGATCGCCGACATGGACGCAAGCGGCATCACCGTGCAGGTGCTGTCGGTCGCCGGTCCGGGCGCGGACCTGGTGCCTGGCCAGGCTGGTATCGATCTCGCGCGTGCCTACAACGATGCGCTGGCCGAGGCCTCTGCCCGCCATCCAGCGCGCTACCGCGGCTTCGCGCACTTGCCAATGCAGGCGCCCGAGGCGGCGGCGGACGAACTCGAGCGTACTGCGAAAGACCTGAGCTTCTGCGGCGCCCTGGTGAACGGCGCCACCGATGCTCGCTTCCTCGACGATCCGGCGTTCGAGGCGATCCTGGCGCGCGCCGAGGCGCTCGACCTGCCGCTGTATCTACACCCGGGGATTCCGGCGCCAGCGGTGCGTAACGCGTACTACGACAACCTGCCGGGCAACTTCAGCTTCACCATGGCGCTGTCCGCGTGGGGCTGGCACTACGACACCGCCGTGCACGTGCTGCGCCTCGTGCTCAGCGGCGCGCTGGATCGCCATCCGCGGTTGAAGATCGTCGTGGGCCACATGGGCGAGGCGCTGCCATTCATGCTGGATCGCATCGATGAGACTACTGCGGCCGAGGCGAAGCAGCGACTGCGGCGTTCGGTACGGCAGACAATCCTGGACCAGGTATGGATCACCACCAGCGGCTTCTTCATGATAGTACCGTTCATGGCCGCGCTGATGGCGTTCGGGGTCGATCGCATCATGTTCTCGGTCGATTACCCGTTCGCGTCCAACGCCCGCGCGCGGGCGTTCCTCGATGCGCTGCCGGTCTCG
>DASSRN010000347.1:0-5195 GCA_035701785.1 Acetobacteraceae bacterium
AGATTGTGCTGGAGCAGCGCGGGCAGCACCGTCCAGATCAGCACATGAACCGCAAGGAAAACCCAGAAGACGCGCGCCGGCGGCCAGCGCTCAGCCAGCGCGAACGCCGTCAATGCGGATCAGAACGGGATCTCGTCGTCCAGGTCGCCGCCCTTCGGTGCATCCCATGATGGCGCACCGCCGCGCCCGGCACCGCTGCCGACGCGCTGCTGTGCGGGCGCACGGTCGCGATAACCCCCGCCGCCGCCCTCGCCCATGCTGCTCTCGCCGCCGCCGCGGGTGTCGAGCATGGTCAGCTCGCCCTTGAAGCGGCCGATCACCACCTCTGTGGTGTAGCGCTCCTGGCCCGACTGGTCGGTCCACTTGCGCGTCTGCAGCGAGCCCTCGACATAGATCTTGCTGCCCTTGTGCAGGTACCTCTCGGCCACATCACCGACGCGATCGTTGAAGATCACCACCCGGTGCCACTCCGTGCGCTCCTTGCGCTCGCCGCTGGAGCGGTCATTCCAGGTGTCGCTGGTGGCGAGCGTCAGGTTGACGATCTTCTGGCCGTCCTGCGTGGTGCGGATCTCCGGGTCCTTTCCCAGGTTTCCGACCAGGATCACCTTGTTGACGCTGCCCGCCATCGTCTCAGTCCTTCATCAAAGAGGGCACTCTAGCCCCCGCACATACACCCTGCCATCCTGGGCGGAGTCGCTTAACAGACCTTTCCAAGACCCCAGAAAATTGCCATATAGAGCGGGAACATCCCGAGAACAAGTGCAGGAACCTCGCGGCATGGCCGGCACCATCCACGTTCGCGGCGCGCGCGAGCACAATCTGAAGAACGTGGATGTCGTGATCCCGCGCGACCGGTTGACGGTGATCACCGGCCTGTCCGGCTCCGGCAAGTCCTCGCTCGCGTTTGACACGATCTACGCCGAGGGCCAGCGGCGCTATGTCGAGTCGCTGTCGGCCTATGCACGGCAGTTCCTGGAACTGATGGGCAAGCCGGACGTCGATTCGATTGACGGCCTGTCGCCGGCGATCTCGATCGAGCAGAAGACCACCAGCCGCAACCCGCGCTCGACCGTCGGCACGGTGACCGAGATCCACGACTACATGCGGCTGCTGTGGGCGCGCACCGGCGTGCCGTATTCGCCGGCCACCGGCCTGCCGATCGAGGCGCAGACCGTGTCGCAGATGGTGGACCGCGTGCTGGCAATGCCGGAAGGCGCGCGCCTGCTGCTGCTGGCGCCGGTGGTGCGTGATCGCAAGGGTGAGTACCGCAAGGAACTGGCGGAACTCCAGCGCCGCGGCTTCACCCGCGTGAAGGTGGACGGCACGCTGTACGAGATCGGCGACGTGCCGTCGCTCAACCGCAAGATCAAGCACGAGATCGAGGCGGTGGTGGATCGCATTGTGGTGCGCGACGGCATCGCGCCGCGGCTCGCCGACAGCTTCGAGACTGCGCTCGCGCTGTCCGACGGCGTGGTCTACGCCGAGAACGCCGATGGCGGCGAACGCACGGTGTTCTCGTCACGCTTCGCCTGCCCGGTGTCGGGCTTCTCGATCGAGGAGATCGAGCCGCGGCTGTTCAGCTTCAATTCGCCGCACGGCGCGTGTCCGGCGTGCGACGGCCTCGGCGTCGAAAGCTTCTTCGATCCGGCGCTGGTGGTGCCGGACGAGAGACTGGCGCTGAAGGATGGCGCGGTGATGCCCTGGCAGGGCGCCCAAAGCCCCTACTACGACCAGACGCTGCAAAGCCTGGCGCGGCATTACAAAGTCACCACCAGCACGCCGTGGGAGGACCTTCCCGCCAAGGTGCGCGACGCGATCCTGAACGGCACCGGCGAGGATGCCGTGGCGTTCACCTACAAGGACGGCGTGCGCGCCTATACGGTGACCAAGCCGTTCGAGGGCGTGCTTCGCAACCTGCAGCGCCGCCATCAGGAAACCGACAGCGTGTGGGTGCGCGAGGAGCTGTCGCGCTACCAGGCGGAGAAACCGTGCGCCACGTGCCATGGCGCGCGTCTGAAGCCGGAGGCGCTGGCGGTACGCGTTGCCGGCAAGAACATCGCCGAAGCCTCCGAGCTTTCCATCCGCGCCGCAGCCGGATGGTTCGACACGGTGCTCGACCAGTTGACGCCGCAGCGGCAGGAGATCGCACGTCGCATTCTGCGCGAGATCTGCGAACGTCTGCAGTTCCTGGTCGATGTCGGGCTCGACTACCTGACGCTGTCGCGCAGTTCGGCCACACTGTCGGGCGGCGAGAGCCAGCGCATCCGGCTGGCCAGCCAGATCGGTTCCGGTCTTACCGGCGTGCTCTACGTGCTGGACGAGCCGTCGATCGGCCTGCACCAGCGCGACAACGAGCGGCTGCTTGGCACGCTCCGCCGGCTGCGTGACCTGGGCAACACCGTGCTTGTGGTGGAACACGATGAAGAGGCGATCCGTGCCGCCGACCATCTGATCGACATGGGCCCGGCCGCGGGCATCGACGGCGGGCGCGTCATCGCCGAAGGCACGCCGCCGGAGGTGTCGGCAAATCCGAAGTCGCTGACTGGCGATTATCTCGCCGGACGGCGGCGCATCGAGGTACCGCTGCTGCGTCGGCCGGTGCAGCAGGACCGCATCCTTCGCGTGGTGAACGCGCGTGGCAATAACCTGCGCTCGATCACTGCGGGGTTTCCGCTGGGCACCTTCACCTGCGTCACCGGCGTTTCCGGCGGCGGCAAATCCACGCTGGTGGTGGACACGCTGTACAAGGCGGCGGCGCGCCGGCTGATGGGTGCGGGCGAGGTGCCGGCCGCGCATGACCGCATTGAAGGGCTGGAGCAGCTCGACAAGATCATCGACATCGACCAGTCGCCGATTGGCCGCACGCCACGCTCCAATCCCGCCACCTACACCGACTTGTTCGCGCCGATCCGCGACTGGTTCGCCGAACTTCCGGAGAGCCGCGCGCGCGGCTACAAGCCGGGGCGCTTCAGCTTCAATGTGAAGGGCGGGCGCTGCGAGGCCTGCCAGGGCGACGGCGTGCTGAAGATCGAGATGCACTTTCTGCCCGACGTGTATGTCCGCTGCGACGTGTGCAAGGGACAGCGCTACAATCGCGAAACGCTGGAGATCAAGTTCCGGGACAAATCGATCGCCGAGGTGCTGGCGATGACGGTGGACGAGGCGGTGCCGTATTTCAGCGCACAGATGCGCATCCACGACCGGCTGCGCATATTGCAGCAGGTGGGTCTCGGCTACATCGCGCTGGGCCAGCAGGCGACCACGCTGTCCGGCGGCGAGGCGCAGCGCATCAAGCTGTCGAAGGAGCTGGCGCGCCGCGCTACCGGGCGTACGCTGTATATACTGGACGAACCGACCACCGGTCTGCACTTCGAGGATGTGCGCAAGCTGCTCGAGGTGCTGCACGCGCTGGTTGACCAGGGCAACACGGTCGTGGTGATCGAGCACAATCTCGAGGTGATCAAGACCGCCGACTGGATCCTGGATCTCGGCCCGGAAGGTGGCGACGGCGGCGGGCGCATCGTCGCCGAAGGCACGCCGGAGGACATCGCCGACAGTCCTGACAGTCACACCGGCCGCTTCCTGTCGCCGCTGCTGGTGCGCGCGACGACGCGACAGCGGGCGCGGCGACGCGCGTAACAGTCACGCCGCTTCCAGCTCTTCCCGCCACTGGCTGGGTGCCATGCCCGTCCAGCGGCGAAAGGCATGGGTAAATGCACTTGTATCGGCATAGCCGAGGGTCAGCGCCACGTCGGTGACCGCCATCCCGGTGCCGGCAAGCAAAGTGCGCGCGACATCGAAACGCGCGCGGTTCAGCAGGTCGCGAAAGCTCGTGCCCTCGGCCTGCAATCGGCGGTTCAGCGTTCGTGGCTGCATCAGAAGGTCGTTGGCAACGCTATCCAGTGTAGCATCGGCGAACACTGCCCTGGCCCGCAGGATGCGGACGACCTGATCCGCAGCACTTGGCGTCTGCACGGCCCAATACCCGGCGACCGACTCCTGGAGTATGCGCCGCAGTACAGGGTCGGCGCTGCGAACCGGTTGTGTGAGGAGGCGGGCGGGAAACAGCATGGCGTGCTGCTCGGCCAGGAAACGCGGGGTGACACCGAAACACCGATGATAGGCGCCCACATCCTGTGGGGTCGGGCGCGACATCAGGACATCATCGGGCGACACATCCGCCAGCTCGCGCATCATATTGGTGCCAACAGCGATAGCCCCGTCGGCGATCTGTTCCACGGCCTGCATGCCCGGAATGTAAGTGGCGTAGCCCCAGTATGCGGTTCCATCGCGCACCGTCAGATACGTGACAGCGCCGCGGATATAGCGCACCTGGTTCGTGCAAAGATCCAGGATCGCCTCTCCCAGCGTTGGAGCGGTTCGCATCAGCCGCCCCACCAGGCCGAGAGACGAAGTTGCTGCCCTCTGTCCGACCAGAAGGCCGAAATGGGAACAACCGGTCGCGTCCACACAGATCTGCACGAGCTTGCCGAGCTCGATAAATGACAGCGTATTCTCCGGATTGCGCAACACGCCGGGATCAATGCCTGCACTGGAGATCACACGTATCGCATCCTGGCCAAGGTCGCGAAGAACTTGCGGCAGTTCGACCAACGCGCCAACACGATGCTGGCTCTGCAACTTGCACTTCTCCCCCTTCTGTCGGCCCGAGCCGCCACCGAAAAAAATTTCTAGCTCGCTGTCGCAAAATAACAAGCGGCATCACCTCCGCTATGCCATGCGTGCGCTCCCGCACGTCACGAGGGTGATTCGATGTATTACACCGACGACTCGATCCTTCCCGAGAACATGGCACCTCTGATCATCACTGCGGCGCCATTCGGCCCAGAATGGATGCCAGGCGACGCTGATATTCCCGTCACATGGGATGAGCAGGTGCAGGCTGCCATCGATTGCTACAACGCGGGAGCGACCATGCTCCACGTGCATGTGCGTGATCCCGCCACCGGCCATGGGTCCGTCGACTTCGATCAGTTCAATTACCTCATCGGCCGCCTGAAGCAGGCTGTACCCAAGATGATCCTGCAAGTGGGCGGGTCGATCTCGTTTGCACCCAAGTCAGCCGACGCAAAGGCCAAGTGGCTGGATTACGACACACGGCACATGCTGACCGAGCTCGATCCTAAGCCGGACTGCGTGACGATTGCGACTGGCACTACCCAATGGGACATCAT
>DASSRN010000348.1:0-4622 GCA_035701785.1 Acetobacteraceae bacterium
GCACTTGAGCAGCGCACCATGGCAAAGGTATCGCGACGACTGATTCCATTCGTGATCATCTTTGCCGCGCTGGAGATGAACAAGGACCTGGGCTTCACCTCGACCGTCTATGGCATCGGCGCCGGCGCGTTCTTCATCACCTACTTTCTGCTGGAGACACCATCGAACCTCGTGCTGCTGAAGGTGGGGGCCCGACGCTGGATCGCCCGCATCATGTTCACCTGGGGGATCCTCTCGGGAGCGATGGCGTTCATCTGGAGCGAGTGGAGCTTCTATACGGTGCGCTTCCTGTTCGGCGCAGCGGAGGCGGGCTTCTTTCCAGGCATCCTGTTCTATCTCACGCTGTATTTCCCTGCCGCCTACCGGGCGCGCATGGTCAGTATGTTCATGGTGGCGATCCCGGTCTCGGCAGTGATCGGTGCGCCGCTGTCCACGTCGATCCTGTACCTGGACGGATTTCTCGGCCTCAGGGGCTGGCAATGGGTGTTCATCAGCGAAGCGGTTCCTGCGCTGATCCTGTCGGTCGTGACTTGGTTCTACATGACCGACCACCCGTCACAGGCACTCTGGCTCGAACTCGACGAGCGCGAATGGCTGGTCCGACGACAGGAAGCCGAGGTGCGGCAGCGCGAAGCGGCGCACGGCATGTCAGTGTGGCAGGTGCTGCGCAACGCTCGCGTGATTGCGCTGGGCATCGCTGGTTTCGGCATCGCCTACGAGATCTACGGGATGACCTATTTCCTGCCGCAGATCGTGAAGCTGTTCGGGCTTACCAACATGCAGACCGGTCTGGTGTCGGCAATCCCTTTCGCTGTAGGGGCCCTTGGAATGGTCTGGTACGGCCGGCGCTCTGATCGCGTGATGGAGCGGCGGAGCCATACTGCGGTGACGTTCCTGATAGCAGCTGTTGGTCTGGTGCTGACGGCGCTGACGCCGAACCCGTATGTCCGGCTCTGTGCCCTCAGCTTCGCGTCATTCGGGATTTTTGCGGTGCTGCCGGTGTTCTGGTCTATGCCGACCGCCTTCCTCAGCGGCGCCGCGGCCGCGGCGGGTGTCGCCTACATAAATTCGATCGCCAACATCGCCGGTTTTGTCGGCAGCTACGTCATGGGGTGGCTGCGTGATCTTACGGGCAACTTCGACAGCGGCCTGTTGGTGATCGCAGCGGTCTGCAACATTGCAGCGCTGGCCACGCTCTGCATCCACCACGATAAGGAGTTGGAGCAGACACCTATCGATGAAGAAGAAACGCCAGCTGTGCCAGGCCGTGTCGCCGAGATCGTGTAGACAACTCGACCCCACTTGAAGCCGTCACTCACGGGGTTGATACTGGGCAATATTCTCTGCAGGCGGGGGCGGACGATGAAAAATGAAGTCGGTCGGCGGACGTTATTGCTGGGGGCGGCTGCCAGCGGCGGCGCTTTCGGCGCTCTGCGGGGCAGGGCCGGCTGGGCCGCGCCCAACTTCAAGACCGTCAGCCCCGGTATGCTCACGGTGGCGGTCAATGGCGACATGCCCATGACCAGTATCAAGGACGGCAAGCTGATCGGCACCGACGGCGAGATGATATCGTTGATCGCGCGGAAACTCGGTTTGGAGATCAAGCCTGCGCTGATGGAATGGTCGGCAACCGTGGAAAGCGTACGCACCGGTCGCACCGACATCATGCTCGGCAACATGGGTTGGACGCCGACCAGGGCGAAGGTGCTGCTGATCACCGATGCGATCTATTACGCCGGCACCTTTGCCACGATGAAGCGGGACGTGCCGCTCGACAAAGTGACGATCAGCGACATGAAGGGACGCAGCATCGGCACCGTCACGGGGTTCACGATCGTTCCTGAGATGAAGAAGGTGCCGGGAGCGACTGATGTAAAGCTGTACGACACCAGCGATGCGTGCATCCGCGATGTCGTGGCCGGGCGGCTCGACTTCGCGATCCTCGACCCGCCGACCGTGGACTACATGATCCTGCAGAATGCCGGTTATGGTCTGAAGCAGATCCCGATTGCACACGACGATGCATTCCCGCAACTCACCAGCAAGCAGCACACCGTGATGGGGATGAACCAGGGCAACCCAGACCTCTTCGACGCAGTCAACGCCGGCGTGGCCTGGCTCTGGAAGAGCAAGACGAATGCGGAGCTGCTGGCGCAATATGGTGTGAAGAACCCGGACTATCTTGTGCCGCCGACAGCCAACCCGCGTCTTGGTGTGGACCGCGACGACAAGGGCAACATCATTGGTGCGGGTGGCCATACGCCAAAGGACTACTCTGCGCTGTTCGCCTGATCGATGCCGGATGACTCCGGCCGACCGCCGATCCTGCAGATCGTAGGACTGCACAAGCGATTTGGCGCGTTGGAAGTGCTGCGCGGCGTGGATCTCGCAGTCCATGCCGGCGAGAAGCTGGCGATCATCGGGCCGTCCGGGTCCGGCAAGACCACGCTGCTTCGCTGCGTCAACTGGCTGGAGCGGCCGAGTGACGGCGAGATCCTGATCGACGGCGAGCCGATCGGAGAGCGACGGTCTGGCGGGCGGCGCCTGGAGATGCGCGATGCAGAGCTTGCTCGCATGCGCGCCCGCATGGGAATGGTGTTTCAGCGCTTCTATCTGTTTCCGCACCTGACGGCACTGGACAACGTCGCGATCGGGCCGATCAAGGTCTTGCGTCAACCAGCAGCGCGGGCGCGCAGTGAAGCGCTTGCGTTGCTGCAAAAGGTGGGATTGGCACACAAGCGCGACGTTTATCCCGAGATGCTGTCTGGTGGGCAGCAGCAACGCGTGGCGATCGCGCGTGCTTTGGCGATGCAGCCGGAATTGATGCTGTTCGATGAGGCGACGTCTGCGTTGGATCCGGAGCTGGTCGGTGAGGTGCTGACTGTGATCCGGCAACTTGCAGCTGAGGGGATGACGATGCTGATCGTCACCCACGAGATGCAGTTTGCCGAAGATATCTCGGATCGGGTGATCTTTATGGACCACGGTGCGATCGTGGAGGAAGGGCCTCCGCATCGCATATTCCGCAATCCGCAGCATGCACGGACGCGGGCGTTCCTGCGCGCGGTGATCGACCGGCAGGTCTACCCCTCGGAAGCAGTATGAACCTGGGTCCGTGGGAGCGCTTTGCGGCGCAACTTCCATACCTGATGGAAACGCTGCTGCTGGGTGTGGAGATGACGATCATCGTCACGCTCGGTGGCTTCGCAGTGGCCATTGCGCTTGGACTTTTTGGCGCGGTGCTTCGGACCGCGCGGACGACCGTGTTGCGCATGCTCGGGACACTCTACGTGGATGTGTTCCGCGCGGTCCCGGTATTGACGCAGCTGTTCATCATCTATTTCGGGTTGGCGGAGCTTGGACTGAAGCTTGACCCCATTCCAGCTGCGATCATCGGCTTCGGCCTCAACGGCGGGGCATACCTTACTGAGGTGTTCCGCTCCGGCATCGAGGCAATTCATCGCGGTCAGAACGAGGCGGCGCTGGCGATCGGAATGACGCGGGCACAGGCGGTGCGCATCATCGTGCTGCCGCAGGCGATTCGCGTGGTGCTGCCGCCGCTGGGCAATTACGCGATTGCGCTGCTGAAGGACACGTCGGTCGCATCGTCGGTCGCTGCACCGGAACTGAGCTTCCGCGCGCATATGCTGGTGGACCAGACCTACCTGAGCACGCAGATTTACCTGACTGTCGCAGCGTTGTATCTGGCGATGAGCCTGCCACTGGCCCGACTGGTGCGTAGCCTGGAACGGCGTATGGCGCGCGGGCGGGTACCGTGAGCTGGGACGATCTTCGGGAGTGGATGCCCCAGCTTGTATGGGCGGCCGCCGGCACTCTGAAACTGACGGTGCTCGCTTATGCGGTCGCGGTGCTGGTCGGATTGCTTATCGCGCTGGCACGCCGTTCACGGCGGCGCGGCATGGCTACGATCGCCACCTGGTATGTCGAACTGGTGCGCGGCACACCGGCATTGACGCAGCTTTTCCTGATCTATTTCGGCCTGGCCTCAGCCGGCGTCGTCTTGTCGGCGTTCGTCGCGGCAGTGATTGGACTTGGGTTGAACTATGCGGCGTACATGTCAGAGGTTTACCGCGCGGGCATTGACGCGGTGCATCGCGGACAACGCGAGGCGGCACTGGCCATCGGCATGACGAACGCGCTGGCAATGCGCAGCATTATCCTGCCGCAGGCATTACGCATCATCGTCCCGCCAATGGCGAACTACGCAGTGTCGCTGTTGAAGGACACGTCTGTGGCATCACTGATATCGGCGCCGGAGCTGATGCTGCGTGCACGCGACCTGAGCAGCGAGTATTTCATGCCGATGGAGCTCTATCTGCTCGTGGGTGCTATGTATCTGGTGATGGCGTATCCGCTGGGGAAAGCTGCCCAGTACCTGGAGTTGCGCATGGGCAAGGGCCGGGTGGCAGGCTGAGGAGGCGAGCGATGATCGATGCGGCCGAATGTGTGGTGATCGGATCCGGGGCGCTGGGATCCAGCGTTGCGTTCCATCTGGCGAAGAGCGGCAAGCAGGTCGCCTTGGTCGACAAGCACGCGCTGGGTTCGCAGACGTCGCCTCGGGCGGCGGGGCTGACGTCGCAGGCGCGCGGTACTGATCTGAT
>DASSRN010000349.1:0-5048 GCA_035701785.1 Acetobacteraceae bacterium
GTCTGCAGGAAGCCGGAAGCATATTGTGGCAGGACGGTACATCGCTGGGTTACCTGCGCGATGCGTCCCCGCTCGCGCCAGAGGCCAATTTCGTGCGAGAGGTCGACTTCTGCTCCGGCGCGTTCCTGCTGGTGAGGACTGATCTGTTGCTTCGGTTGGACGGGTTCTCTGACGAATTCACACCGGCATATTATGAGGACGCAGACTTGTGCGTCCGCGCCCGGCAGGCAGGCTTCAAGGTGGTGTACGACCCAGGAGTCGTCATTCATCACTACGAATACGGCAGCGCCAGCAGTTACCATGCCGTGGAGGCGCTATCGGCGCGGGCACGGGAGGTTTTCGTACGCCGCAACGACCGGCATCTACGGTCTCGCTACGCAAGGGACCGGCGTGCGGAGATCTTCGCTCGGTCGGCGGATGTCGCACGAAGGCGCATTCTGTTGATAGAGGACCAGGTGCCGTTGCGCATGCTGGGGTCTGGCTTCGTACGGTCCAATGACCTGATCCGGACGATGGCGTCACTCGGCCTGCACGTAACCGTCTTCCCGATGCAGCTGGGCTCGTTCGATCCAGCATCGGTGTATGCGGACATGCCAGAGACGGTCGAGGTCATGTACGACCGGTCGTTTAATGATCTGGCCCGCTTCTTGGAAGAACGTGATGGCTACTACGACACGATATGGATCGTTCGGACGCACAATCTGGATCGCGTGCGTCCCGTGCTTGAACCCTTCGTGCGAAGAGATCGGCCGCCACAAATTGTGTTGGACGCCGAGGCGATCGCAACCATCCGAGAATCGCTTCGCTCGCCATTCAGCAGCGGGGATAATAGGCGGGTTCGAGATGAGGATATCGTTCTAGAATTGCGCAATGCTACGTTCTGTCAGCGCATTGTCGCAGTGAGTGAGGGAGAGGCAGCGGAGATACGGCGGCTCGTATCGAGAGATGTGTCTGTAATCGGGCACGTCCGGGAGGTAGCGCTCACGCAGCGTTCTTTCGAACAGCGATCTGGCATGCTGTTTCTCGGGGCGATTCATGACGAAACGAGCCCCAATCTCGATAGTATTCGCTGGTTTATTGATGAGGTACTGCCGCTGATAGAAGATGTCCTGGGAAGCGAAACTCGTCTTACCGTCGTCGGATTTATGAGCGAGGAAGTTTCACTGGATGGATTCCGCGACCATTCACGGGTCACTCTGCTGGGGCCTGTTGCGGACACACGCCCGTTATACGATTCACATCGCCTGTTCATTGCGCCGGCCCGCTATGCCGCCGGCATCCCGTACAAAGTCCACGAGGCAGCGTCGGTAGGGCTGCCAGTGGTAGCGACAGAGCTCCTTAAGAATCAGCTCGGATGGGTTAACGGTGAAGATCTTCTCTCCGCCGAGGCCTCGGAACCCTCACTCTTCGCCGCGGCAGTTGTACGCCTCTACAATGACCCACTGTTGTGGGCGAAAATTCGGTCGGGTGCAGCTCGGAGAATCTCCGATGAATGTACCAATGAGCTCTTCGCCCACGCTGTGACTGCTTTGCTGTGTTAATAGTTTGCGACGCTTCAGGCCAGGCGCCCCCGACCTTGGGTCTTGAGGGCATCCGCTGCTCGGGCCAACAATCCGGCATGCGTATCCTGATCATGGGCGGCGGCGTGGTCGGCGTGACCACCGCGTATCAGTTACTGCGCGACGGTCACCAGGTCGTGCTGCTGGAGCGGCAGGACGCGGTGGCGCGCGAGACCAGCTGGGGCAACGCCGGCATGATCGCGCCGGGCCACTCTTTCGTCTGGTCGTCGCCGCGCGCGCCGTGGATCCTGCTGAAGTCGCTGTTCCGCAAGGACCAGGCGCTGCGCTTCCGCTTCTCCGCCGACCCGCGGCTGTACGGCTGGTCGCTGAAGTTCCTCGCCGAGTGCACCGACGCGAAGGCCCGCCGCAATACGCTGCGCAAGCACCGGATCGCGATGTACTCGCAGCGCATGCTGCACGAGGTGATCGCCGCCGAACCGCTCGACTACGACCGCAATGCGCGGGGCGTGCTGTATTTTTATCGCAGCCAGGCGGCGCTGGAGGCAGGTGTGGCGCACATGCAGATCCTGGCCGACGATGGCCAGGAGATCCGCGTGCTGGACCGCGGGCAGGTGAACGTGTTGGAGCCGGCGCTGCAAGGCGAAATCGCCGGCGGCATCTACTGTCCGACCGATGAGACCGGCGATTCGCACAAATTCACCAGCGGGCTGGCGGAGCGCTGCATCGCGATGGGCGCTGAGCTGCACACCGGCACGACAATCAGCGCGATCGACACGGACGGTGACGCGGTGACCGCGGTGCGCGCGAACGGGCAGACGTTCAAGGCCGATGCCTACGTGCTGGCGCTGGGCAGCTACAGCCCGATGCTGGCGCGCACCATCGGCGTCGATCTGCCGATCTATCCGGTCAAGGGCTACTCGCTGACCATCCCGGTGGGGAATCATCAGGCGGCGCCGACCATCGGCTGCATCGACGAGTCGAATCTGGTGGCGATCTCGCGCTTCGGCGACCGCGTGCGGGTCACCGCGACGGCGGAATTCGCCGGCTACGATACCAACCATAAGCCGGCGGACTTCGAGTTCATGAAATCGGTGACGCAGCAGCTCTATCCAGACGGCGCCGACTATCACCGCGCCGAGATGTGGGCGGGGCTGCGGCCGATGACGCCTGACAACCTGCCTGTACTCGGGCGCAAGAAGCACCGCAATCTGTGGTTCAATACCGGGCACGGCCATATCGGCTGGACCATGTCACACGGCACGGCGCGCATCACTGCCGATCTGATCGGCGGACGTACGCCGGCCATCCCGCTGGACTGAGAGGCGCACATGGATATCGAGCCTGGCTTCACCGATTTGGCCACCCTGCCCTGCACGCTCGACCGCGGCATCGCATCGCGCGCGGCGATCGGCCTGCTCGTGTTGGCGACCGACCAGACGATGGAGCATGAATTCCGCCAGCTGGTGCAGCTGCCCGGCGTCGCCGTCTTTCACGCTCGGCTGTTCAACGACGCGGACATCACGCCAGAGACGCTGCGCGCGATGCGCGAGCGGATCGCGCCGGCGGCCGAACTCATCCTGCCGTCGACGCCGCTCGACGTGGTGGCGTTCGGCTGCACCTCGGCCAGCATGGCGCTGGGCGAGGACGAGGTGTTCCGACAGATCCGTCGTGCGCGACCGGATGTCGCGTGCACCACGCCCGTGACCGCCGCGTTCGCCGCGTTCAAGGCGCTGGGCGCGCGCAGGATCGGCGTGCTGACACCCTATGCGCGGGAGGTCAATGCGGTGGTGCGCGAGTACCTGGACGCGCATGGCGCTGAAGTGGCGGCATTCGCGACATTCGATAAGCGCGACGACCGTGAGGCGGCGCGCATCTCGGTCGATTCGATTGCCGACGGCGTGGCGGCGCTGGCACGAGGCGCGCGACTGGATGCGGTGTTCGTGTCGTGCACCAGCCTGCGGCTTGCCGAACGTGTGGCGGCGATCGAGGCACAGGTGGGCATACCGGTCACCTCCAGCGACCATGCGCTGGCCTGGCACTGCCTGCGGCTCGCGGGGGTGAACGATACAATCGCCGGTGCGGGACGGCTGTTCGGCTGCGGGTGACCGGCGTTATCCTTTCATCGCGCCCATGGTGAGGCCGGCCACCATGAAGCGGCGTAGCGCATAGTACATCGCGATCGGCGGCAGCGCGTATACCAGCGCCAGCGACATCATGTAGTTCCACGGCGCCTCGTCACTGTCGAAGAACTGGTCGATCGCCGCGGCCACGGTCATGCTGCCCTGCGATGACAACAGCAGGAATTGATAGAGGTACTCATTCCACGCCAGCAGCAGCGCGAAGGTCGCGACGGCCGCCAGCGCGGGTGCCATAAGCGGCAGGTAGATGCGCAAATACACCTGCCATGGCGTCGCGCCATCGACCCGCGCAGCCTCGTCCAGTTCCATCGGGATGAGCTTGCCGTACTGGTGGAAGATCAGGATCGCGTACGGCGTCGCGAAGGCGACCTGCGCCGCGATGACCGCGACCAGGTAGTCGGTCAATCGGTATATGTGGATCAGCCGGGTGAACGGGATCACCAGGAACGACGCCGGCACGGCGTAGGTCAGCAGCGAGATGTCGCCCACCAGCCAGGCCCTGCGCAGCCGCATCCGGCCCATCGCGAAGCTGGCCAGCGAGCCGACCGCCACGGTCGCCACCATGGTGCCAAGTCCCAGGTAGATGCTGTTGCCGAACTGGTGCCAGAAGCCTTCGAGGTAACGGTTGCCTTCGGTCCAGATCGCAGTGAAGCTCTCGAGGTTCGGGTCACTCGGCCAGACTGTGCCGGTGAACTCGTCACCGTCCTCGCTGAGCGCGATCAGCAGGATGTTGTAGACCGGGATGAAGGTCCAGAACAGCAGCAGGATGCCGAGTAGCGCAGCTGCGGCGCTGCCGATCGTGCGGCGCAGCCGATAGCGCGGACGCCGCACTGGCGTTGGTATGGCCAACGACGCGCTCATAGCTGCACCTCCGCCACCTGCAACCGTCGGATCAGCAGAAGTGCGATCGGGATCAGCACCGGCAGCGCGGACATCACTGCCGCGACGCCGATCCCGGGATAGCCCTGGTCGAACGCCATGCGGAAACCGTAGGTGGCCAGCACCTCGGTGTACAATGCCGGTGCGCCGCTGGTGACGAAGTAGGCCGTGGTGAAATCACCGATGGTCCATAGCGTCGAGAGCAGCACGCACACGAGATACAGGTTCGCCAGCAGCGGAAAGGTCACATAGGTGAAGCGGCGCAGGCCCGTCGCACCATCCACCGCAGCGGCGTCGTATACGTCCTGCGGGATCGCCATGCGGCCGGCGATGAACACCAGTGTCCAGAACGGCATCCATTTCCAGATGAAGGCGAACAGGTTGGTGCCCATCGCCAACCAGTACGAGTTGAACCAGAGCGGCCCGTCCACGCCGAACAGTTCTTCGAGTGCGCTGTTGATGAACCCGCCATAACCGATGAACATCCAGTGCATCGACAGGAATGCAGGCA
>DASSRN010000350.1:0-5870 GCA_035701785.1 Acetobacteraceae bacterium
ACGGCGTGGGTTCGCTCCGAAGCCCTTTCGCCCATATGGGCGGCGCAGTCCAGGAGTTCATGCGATGCGTGCGGTGACCTGGTTGCTCGCTGCCGTCCTGGCCTGCACGCCGCTGGCCGCGCACGCGCAGCAGCGCGTGTCGTTTCCGTCGGTCGGCGCCGGGCTGCGGGGGAAGCCCGATCCAGTGGTGGACGGCTACCTGTTCGGCGCGACCGACAGTGCCCGTCCGGCGGTGGTGCTGCTACACGGTTGCGGTGGCCTGGTGGACGCCGCCGGCAAGCTGTCACCGCGCGAGGTGGACTGGGCCGCGCGCCTGACCGCGCTGGGCTATGTGGTGCTCGCTGTGGACAGCTTCACGACGCGGCATCAGGGCCAGGAATGCGCGCCGGGCGCGCCGCGTACCGTGGATGTCGGGTTCGACCGCGTGCACGACGCCTATGCCGCGCTGCGCTTCCTGCGCACCCTGTCCTTCGTCGATCCCGATCGGATCGGCGTCATCGGCTGGTCGCAGGGCGGCCAGACCGTGCTGGTCACGCTGAATGACGCGGATGCCTTCGGCTTCAGCGGCGATCAGGGGTTCCGCGCCGCTGTCGCGTTCTATCCGTCGGGCTGCAACGTGAGCGGATGGTCGCAGCCCGCAAGCAACCGGCTGGACTGGACGACGCCGGTGCCGCTGCTGGTCCTGTTCGGCGGCAGCGACACCTGGCTCAGCGCCGCCGCGTGCGAACAGTTCGTCGCACGCGCGCAACAACAGGGCGCGCCCGCCAGCATCCAGGTCTACCCCGGCGCCTACCACGACTTCGACTGGCCCAATCTGCCGCGTCGCGAACTGCCGCAATACACGCCCCGCGGCCGCACCGTCGCACCGATCGTCGCGACCGATCTGCCGGCGTGGGCCGCCGCCATCGAGCAGGTGAAGGATTTCCTTGCACGCACACTCCAGACGCAGCGATAGAATTGCTGTTACGCAAATTTGGAGGAAAGGATGACCGTGTCAGCCATCTCCCACTATCGCGGTGGCACGATCGAGGAAGCGACGCCGCTGGCCAAGCGAATGAAGGCCATCCATGCCAAACACGGCGTTCTCTACCGGCTGGGCCGCTTTCGTACCGGCCCGAATGCCGGCGACTGGGTGACGATCGTGCAGTACGCCGCCTGGCCGGCCTACGAGCAGGCGCAGAAGGACTTCGCCCAAGACCCCGAATACCAGCAGGCCGTCAGCGAGATCCGCAAGATCGCAGCGCAGATCAGCCGCGAACTGGTAGACGATATCGACCTATGACGCAGGCGCGCGTCAGGCCACCGAGGGCGCCTCAAGCCACCGGCCTCTCGGCAGCGACGAGCAATGCGCTGGTCGCTCCCTCGATAGGCCCTGAGCCAAACCGAGCTAGTATCGCTCGCTCGACAGCATCTGTCGCCTCACCGAGCCGTTCAGGACATTTGCCTTCGATGGCGGTGCGTATCATTGATCCTTGGACCGTGACCACGGCGGCCTCGCGAGCGGACGCGGCGCAAGCCGGCTGCGAGATCCGTTCAATCTGGACCACACCGAAGCCAGCCGCCGCGAGGTCGGCACGGATGGTGTCTTCATGATGATAGGATGGACTGAGAAGCGACAACGGTTCTCGGCCCAAGATGGCTCCGACCGTAGCGGCAGCGATAGCAATGGGTGCGTCGCTCATGACACTGTAGTCATCCCATACGACGAACAGAAACCTGCCGCCTGGCCGCAATACGCGTGAGGCCTCGCGGAAGGCGGTCTGCTTGTCCGGGAAAAACATGACACCGAACTGACAGACAATGAGGTCGAAGGTCTGCTCGGGAAAGGGCAGATCCATCGCGTCCGCCTGCCGCCAGATGACTTGCGCCATTCCAGGCTTCGCGCGCGCGTGGTCGATCATGGGTTGATTGAGATCGGTGGCGATTATCGTCGCACCTTCCTGGAGCGTCCGGACCAGCTCCTGCGTGACGATCCCCGTGCCCGCGGCGGTTTCCAGAACCCGGTTCGGGGCAAGATCCTTCGCCCGGTCAGCCAGCAATCGGGCATAGGGTGCGAACTGCATCGGAACGAGATAGCGGTCGTAGTGTTGCGGGAACGCTCCGGTGAAACTGCCCTGCTGGCCGGTCGGCATGCTGACGACTACAGCCCAGCCACTCGTCAGGCCACCGGCTCGGCCGCGCGCTGCCGCAGGATCTCGTTGCCCTTGCGCAGCGCCTTCGCCATGGTCTCGGCCGGCTGTGCGCCGGAATACAGGCCGTAGCCGTCGAGGAAGAATGACGGCACGCCGTTCACCCCCGCCTCGCGTGCCGCGCGGTCGGCCGCCAGCATCTCGCTCGCCGCCACATCGCCGGCCAGGAAATCGGCCACCGAAGCGCGATCCATGCCGCCCTGCGCCGCGCAGTCCGCCAGCACTTCGCGATCGCCGATGTCGCGCCCTTCGGTGAAGTAGCCGGCGAACACCGCCTCCATCACCGCGTCCTGCATCCCTTCCCGTCCGGCGAACCAGATCAGCCGGTGCGCATCCAGCGTGTTCGGCGTCCGCTTGACCAGATCCAGCCGGAACGGCAGACCGACATTCGCCGCGGCACCCGTCACGCGGTCATCCATCTCGCGCACGCGCTCGGGGCTGCCGAACTTCAGCGCGCGATAGGCGGCGCGGTCGCGGCCCTCCTTCGGCATGTCGGGATTGAGCTGGAACGGGTTCCAGTGGACGGAGAAGTTCAGCCCGTCCTGCGCCAGCGTCGCCAGCGCGCGCTCCAACTGCCGCTTGCCGATATAGCACCACGGGCAGATCGCATCCGAGACGATGTCGATGCGCAGTCCAGCCGCTGATTCGCTCATGGTTCTGGCTCCTTTGCAGCCAACATGGGCGCCCGCCCATGGCTTGCCAATATCCGCCCGAACTGCGCCAATTGGACCAACAGCAAGAAACGGCGGGCGTCCATTCCGCCGACAGGAGGAGCCATGGCCGTCTCGCCGGTGTCGTCGCGCATGCGGCGGATGCAGTGGATCGCGATCGGGCTGGCCACCGCGGCCATCGCGCTGAACTACGTGGACCGCTCGACGCTGGCGGTCGGCAACATCAAGATCCGCGAGGAGTTCGGTATCAACGCCACCGCGATCGGCGCGCTGCAATCGGCGTGGTCGATCACCTATGCACTCTGCCAGGTGCCGATCGGCTACTTCCTCGACCGGCTGGGGCCGCGCTGGCTCGTTGGCGTTGCGCTGGTGATCTGGTCGCTGGCGCAGGCCGCCGGCGGCTTCGCGGTCAGCTACGTGCAGCTGCTATGGGCGCGCGTCGCACTGGGCGCTGCCGAATGCCCGGCATTTCCTGCCGCGGTGCGCGTCACCAGCGACTGGTTCCACGTGAAGGACCGCGGGAGGCCGACCGGCGTTTACAATTCGGGCGGCAGCATCGGGCCGTTCATTGCCCCGCCGCTGCTGACCGGACTGATGCTGGCGTTCGGCTGGCGCACGATGTTCATCACCATGGGCGTGGTCGGCGTGCTGGGCGCGCTGGTATGGTTCAGGCTGTACCGCGATCCGGCCACGGCGCCGCTCGAACCGCAGGACCAGGCGTATCTGGCAGCCAACCGCGCCGGCGAAGGACCGGTGGAGGCGCGCAACTGGGGCCGGCTGTTCCGCTTCCAGTCGATGTGGGGGCTGATGCTGGGCGCGTTCTGCACCGGCTACGCGGTGTGGATGTACCAGACCTGGCTGCCAGCCTATCTGGAGATGCAGCAGCACATCAGCATCGCCAAGACCGGATTCGTCGCATCGATCCCGCTGTTCTGCTCGATCCTCGGTGCATGGAGCGGCGGCTGGTTCACCGACAAGCTGAACGCGCGCGGCATGGACCTGGTGGCGAGCCGGCGGCTGCCGTCGATCGTCGGGCTGCTGCTGTCCGGCGTGTTCACCGTCGCTGCGACGCAGGCTGCCGGCCCGACCCAGGCGGTCGTGTTCATCTCGCTCGCGATGTACTTCCTCGCGCTGGGCATCGCCGGCAAGTGGACGCTGATCACCGCGGTGGCGCCGCAGTCCTACTGCACCTCGGTCGCCAGCATCCAGAACTTCGGCGGCTATATCGGCGGCACGGTGTCGCCGATCGTCACCGGCTTCGTGGTGGACGTGACGGGCTCGTTCGTCATCGCGCTGGCGATCGGTGCGGCGATCACCATCCTGGGTGCCGCGATCCTTCAGTTGCTGGTGCGCTCACAGATCACCTCGGCGGACCTGGAGGGGACGCTGGCGCCGCAGCCGGCGGAGTGAGCGGCGAGGCGGCATAGGCCGCCTCGACCAGGTCCATCGCCGCCGCCATGTCGTTCAGGTCGGCGATCGGTAGCTCGCCGCGCTGTACCCGCCGCAGCGTGTCGGTGACGAAGGTCGGATAGAATGCCGAGTTGGTCAGCGGCATCGACCGCACTTCGCATTTGCGGTCGTTGTCGAGGATCTCCAGCGTCTGGTTGTCGCGCGCGGCGAAGTGGTGGCGCTCGGTGCGGATGGAGTAGTGCAGGTCGAACACCGAGTTGGGTGCGGGATACAGGTAGCCGGTCTCCACCGAACACGTTGCGTCGCCGCCACGCATCAGCACGATCGCATGGTCCTCGATGTCGAGGCGCGAAAAGCGGTTCGACATCGCCGCGCCGATCACCTGAAGCGTGACGTCGGGCAGCAGCACGCGGCACATGTCGAGGAAGTGCACCCCGAGATTGAGCAGCGCGCCGCCGCCCGCGGTGGCCCGGTGCAGCATCCACTCGACGCGCTGCTGGTGATAGCGGTCCACCATGCCGCCGACAAACTTGAACGCAACGTACTGCGGCGTGCCGCTCTGGCGGATGGTCTCTACCAGCGGGCTGTAGCGGATCACGAACGGCACCGCGGCGAACAGCTTCGCCTGCGCGGCGCGCGCCGCGATATCGTGCGCATCTGCCGCGGTGACGGCGCACGGCTTTTCCATCGCGAATGGAATGCGCTGCTCGATCAGCCGGCGCGCGACGTCGGCCATATCGCAGTGGCGGCCCAGCGCGAAGGCGAAGTCGGGCTTCAGTCTGGCGCACATCTCAGCGTCGCGGGCGAATGCCGGGCAGTGCGCCTTGGCCGCCACCTCCTCGGCACGCGCCAGGTCGGGGTCGCTGACGCCGACCACCGCGACGTCGGGCATCGTAAGCAGCGGGTCCAGATAGAACGGCGTGTGCCAGTGCGCCACGCCGGTCAGCACGATGCGCATGCCGGCGCCTCAGCCCGCTGCACGCATTGCGGGTTCGGTGCGGAATGCCGGCATCACCTCCTTGGCGAAGCGGCGCAGATTCTCGCGCGACGTGCCGCCGCCGTTAAGCAGGATGTACTCCACGCCCATGCCGCGCAGTGTCTCGAGCTTGCGGGCGATCTCGTCGGGGCTGCCGTACAGGGCGCTTTCCTCGCTTGCCGCACGCGTGTCGGAGAATGCCATGATGCTGGCGGTGTTGTTGCCGTCGGGGCGCTGCGAGATCGCATGCAGCCGGCGCTGTGCGGCGATGCGGCGATCCAGCGCCGCCTCCTTCTCCGCGCTGTTGCGTGCCACGTAGAACGCGCGCGCGACGCCGACCTGCGCGGGATGGAAGCCGAAGCCGTTTTCCTGCATCGCGTCACGATAGGTAGCGAAGCGGCGCCCGGTCTCCTCCAGCGAAGCGAACTGATCGAGCAGCAGGTTATGCCCGCGCCGTGCCACGCGACGGATCGAGTCAGGGTGCCCGGCGCCCTGCCAGAACGGCGGATGCGGCTTCTGGATGGTCGGAGGCTCGACGATGATATCGTCGAACTGCCAGTAGTTGCCGTGGAAGTTGAAGCGATCGTTCGACGTCCAGGATTTCGTGATGATGTCGATCGCTTC
>DASSRN010000351.1:0-28598 GCA_035701785.1 Acetobacteraceae bacterium
ATCGGTATCGCGCTGTCCTATCTGGACTTCCGCTTCGGCGATCTCGGCTGGCGCGATGGCCACGAGCGTCTTGCCGAATGGCATGCGGCGTTCGATGCACGGCCGTCGGTGCAGGCCAATCCGCCAATCGACGATCGCTGAAGCGGGATCAGTAGGACGGCGAGGCCAGTTGCCAGGAGGCAACATCCGGCTGCTGCGGCGCCTGCGGCTGAATACAGGATTTGTAGCGGTAGGGTGTGCCGCAATTGTCCGGCCGCAGCGGCAGTGCGGCGTAATAAGTGCTGCACCCTGCCAGCGGCAGCAGCAGCGCAAACAGCCAGATGATCGCTCGACTGCCCATCTGTTCCCAGAGACGCAGTACGGCATTCAAGGGTTGCTCGCTCGGAACGGCACCACGCAAATTTGTGCCGCCTACCATTGCGCCAGCAGCCCAAGTTCCTCCATCACGCGTTCGCGCAGTGCGGCAAAGCCCGGGCTGCCACGATGCCGCGGATACGGCAGGTCGACGGCGATCTCCGCCAGGATGCGCGCTGGGCGCTGGCTGAGCACCAGCACACGCCCCGCCATGAACAGCGCCTCCTCCACATCGTGCGTCACCATGAACGCGGTAAAGCGCCGGCGCTGCCACAGCGCGGTCAGTTCCGACTGCATGCCGATGCGCGTCAGCCCGTCCAGGTTGGCCAGCGGCTCATCCATCAGCAGCACGCAAGGCTCGTTCACCAGCGCGCGCGCCAAGGCCGCACGCTGCGCCATGCCGCCGGACAGCTGCCGGGGATACGCGTTATCGAAGCCATCCAGCCCGACCTGTCGCAGCACCGCGTCCACTCGTGCGCTCTCGGTGCGAGCAACGCCCCGCGTCTCCAGCCCCAGCGCCACGTTCTGTCGCACGGTGCGCCAGGGGAACAGCGTCGGGTCCTGGAACACCAGGATGCGCGACGGATCGGGCGCCTCGATCGGCTGCCCGCGCATCAGGATGCGTCCGGCGGACGGCTGTTCCAGCCCAGCGATCAACCGTAGCAGCGTCGACTTGCCGCAGCCGCTCGGTCCCAGCAATGCGATGAATTCGCCGGGCTCGGCCGCGAGATCGATCGCATCCAGCACCGGCAGCGGCTGCCCGTGAAGTTCGAAACGATGCGACACCCGGGCCAGTCGCACCGGCGCGCCGGCTACCATCGCAGCAGCCCTCTCTGCCACGACAGCAGCCGGTCGCGCAGACGGAACAACAGCGTGATCAGCCCGCTGCACATCAGCGCCATGACGATCAGCGCCGCGTACATGTTGGCGTAGGCGGCCCAGCCCTGCGCCCAGCTCAGGTACCAGCCGAGCCCGGCCTTCACCCCCATCATCTCCGCGACCACCAGCACGGCGAACGATGCGCCAAGTCCCATGAACAGGCCCACGAACACCGACGGCATCGCCGCGGGGATGGCGATCTTCATGATCAGAAAGCGCTGGCTCGCACCCAGTGTGCGGGCGACGTCGTAATAGGCGGCGTTCACGCTGGCGACACCCGACCAGGTCAGCACCGTCACAGGGAAGCCGGTCGCCAGCGCGATCAGGAACACGCCCGCGGTCCAGCTTGACGGCAGCACGAAGAACGCCAGCGGCAACCACGCCGTCGCCGGCAGTGGCCCGACGAAGCGCAGCACCGGATGCACCCAGTAGCCGATGGTCCGCGACCAGCCGATGGCGAGGCCGGTGAGAAATCCCAGCGTCGCGCCGACGATGTAGCCAGTGGCAAGCAGCATGACCGAATGCAGCGTGCTCTCGGCCAGCCGTGCCCAGTCGTCGGTGTAGACCTCCAGCAGCGACTGCGGCGCAGCGAAGAAAGGACGCGGCAGCAGGTTGAGCTTGGCGCTCACCAGTTCCCACACGCCCAGCAGCACCGGCAGCGCGACCAGCCATGGCCCCGCGCGACGCAGTCTCGGCAATTCGATGCGGACGCTGGCCGCGGTCGCCGCCAGCAGCGCGACAGCGATCACGACCAGCCCGCTCGACAGCAGCGCCGTCGATCCGACCTCGCCCTGGTCAGGCCAGTAGCGGCACAAGGCCGCCACCGCCACCCAGGCGACGGATGCAGCCAGTCCGCACCGCCATAACCGGCGGCGCGGCACCTGCGCTATGCTGTCCGAGGCCTCGTCGGCGGTGGTGTCGGCACTCCGCGCGAGATCGCTCACGCGGCCAGTATGTCCACGCAGACCTTGTCGGCGAACTGCGCCGGATCAGTGCTCTGCCGGAACACCTGCGCCTGCTTCAGCTCCTGCGCGTACAGCGTGATCTCCTGCTTCAGATCGCTGTTCACCGGATGGTGGTGGTGAGTATGGCTGCGCAGCATCGCTGCGATCTGCTCGGGCGACGCTCCCTTGTTGTTGGCCGCAAAGATTTCGCCGCCGCGATCCGGATTCTCGGCGACCCATTCCTGCGCCTCGAGGATCGCCGCGGTCAGCGCCGCCGCGACTGCACGATCGTCGCGCACCAGGCCGGCGCGCAGGCCAAGCACGCAGCAGCAGCGGTTGGCGTAGTCGCCCGACAGGTTGTTGGTCACCTCGATCAGGTGGTCGCGGTCGCGTACTACCGAGGCGATCGGATCATTGCTCGAGAACGCCTGGATCTCGCCCTTCTGCAGCGCGACAGTGAGCAGATCCGCCGGGTAGATCCGCCACTCGATATCGCGCAGCGGATCGATGCCGTTCTTGGTAGCGGCGACCGACACGAAGTTTCGGTCCGGGCTCGCCATGTTGACCGTACCGACGGTCTTGCCTTTGAGCTGGGCCACACTGGTGATGCCCGACTTCTCGTTGGTGAGCAGCCGGATGCAGCCGCCATGCAGCGCGGCGGTCAGCTTCACGTCGAACCCCTGCTCCAGCGGCTTCAGCCAGCCCAGCGCCATGCCGACGCCGCCATCGGCCTTACCGCTGGCGATCAGCTCCAGCAACTGATCGCTGGCTCCCGAGAAGTTGATCCGCTCGATCTTCAGGTTGTGGCGTGCAAAGATGCCGAGAGCATCAGCCGCGGCGATACCCGAATGGCAGACGGCATTGATGTTCCAGCAAATCTTCACTTCGCGCGGCGCGGTGCCGGGCGCGATCACGTTGGTGTCCACTGCCGCGCGGCAGATCGGTGCATGGGTCGACAACAGCGTTCCCTCGGTACGCCACGCGACCGGAGCCATGGCACCGAGAGGAACTGCGAGACCCGCAGCGGTTGCTCCGAGCAGTACCCGTCGACTGGGATCATGCTTGGCCATCAGACTTCCCCCTGTTTTTGGCGGCTCGGACGCTAGACCAGCACGCACAAGAATTGCCAGTAGTAAATCCGGACCTGGATTTGCCGCCCTGGCATTCGATTCAGGAAACTACAGCAGTACTGTCCGGCGTTTTTGATATTCCGCAGATTATGCCGTCCCGCCACGCCCACGGTTCCCGCCCTGGTGCAGCGCGCTGGCCATGCTCAGGGAGCAATGCAACATTTCCAACGATACGAAACGTCCACGCCAACGGAGCACCGCCTGATGACGCGCCGACGCTACTGGATCTACTTCCTGCTCTTCCTGTTCAACGTCGTATGCTACCTTGATCGCATCAACATGTCGGTGGCCGGTCGCTCCGTCGCGCAGGAGTTCGGTCTTTCGCCTGTCGCCCTCGGCTATCTGTTCTCGTCTTTCCTGTGGGCCTACGTCGTGATGATGCTGCCGAGTGGGCGTCTGGTGGACAGCCTGGGCGCACATCGCATGGCAGCGATCGGCGCCACCATCTGGTCGATCGCGCAGATGCTCAGTGGCACCGCAGCGGGCTTCGTCTCCATGCTGCTGACACGCCTCGGTCTCGGCGCCGGCGAAGCGCCGACCTTCCCGGTCAGCTACCGCGCTGTGCGCGACTGGGCGCCGTACACGGAACGCGGCATCGCCGTCGGCTTCATTCAGGCCGGCACGTTGCTGGGTCCCGCGCTCAGCGCACCGCTGGTGGCATGGCTGATCGCATCGACGTCGTGGCGCACGTCGTTCTTCGTCACCGGTGCGGTCGGCCTGCTGTGGGTGGTGCTGTGGGTCGCGCTGGTGTCCACACCCGAGCAGACACGCTGGATCCCCGAAGCCGAGCGCCAGCGCATCCTCACCGAGCGCCATGCCGGCGACGTGGCGACGCATGGCGGTGTCGGCTATCGCGGCCTGCTGCGTTCGCCGTCGATGTGGGGCCTGGCGATCTCGCAAGGCACCGCGGTCTATTCGGTGTATCTGTATCTCAGCTGGTTGCCCGACTATCTCCAGACCGCACGCGGCCTGTCGATCATGAAATCCGGCCTGTTCACCTCGGTGCCCTTCCTGCTTGGCACCGCGGTGATCGTGCTCACCAACTGGATCGGCGATCGCATTCTCACGCACCAGACGATGCGCGAAGGCGCACGTCGCATCGTCGTCGTTGCCTGTCTGTTGTTCTGTTCGCTGGGCATGGCGATACCGTTCGTTGATTCGCTCACGCTGGTGATCATCCTGACGATCTTCCCGGTGAGCTTCGGCGGCACCGCGACGGCGGTGAACGCGGCGCTGTGCAACGACCTGCTGCGCTCGCAGGCCGACAGCGGACGCGCCTTCGCCTTCATGGTGTTGGGCGGCAACGTGTTCGGGCTGTTGGCACCGATCGTCACCGGCTACATCGTGGGCGCTACGGGCAGCTTCGCATCGGCCTTCATCCTCGCCGGTGCATTGTCGCTGATCGGCGCCGTCGTGTCGTTCACGCTGACGCGGCACACCTTGGGCGAGGCAACGCCCGTCGTCGCGCGCGCAAGCTTGACGCATCCGGTGCCCGCGGCAGACTGAAGCGGCGAACAACTGCGGGGGAACCGGATATGGCCGACGTGCGCATCATTGCCAGCAATTTTGGCTTCCCCGAAGGCCCGGTGGTGATGCCGGACGGCGCAATCATCCTCACCGAGATCAAAGGCCGTTGCTGCACGCGCATCGGCACCGATGGTGCGCGCTCGACCGTCGGCAACGCCGGCGGCGGGCCGAACGGGCTCGCGATCGGCCCCGACGGCGCGCTGTATTGCTGCAACAACGGCGGCGGCAAGTACCCGCCCGATCATTGGATGGCAGTCGGACCGGCCGATGACTACGACGGCGGCTGCATCCAGCGCATCGATCCGAAGACCGGTGACACGCGCGTACTCTACACCCACGTGAACGGCAACAAGCTGTCGGCACCGAACGATCTGGTGTTCGACACCAGTGGCGGCTTCTACTTCACCGATCTGGGCAAGCGCTTCGCGCGGACGCGCGATCATGGTGGCCTCTACTATGCGATGCCCGACGGTTCGAAGGTGGTGGAAGTCGCCTATCCGATCCTCAGCCCGAACGGCTGCGGTCTCTCGCCGGATGGCAAGGTGCTGTACGTCGCCGACACCGAGCCAGCGCGGCTCTGGGCATTCGACATCGTTTCGCCGGGCGTTGTGAAGAAGCAGGGCTGGCCATCGCCGCACGGTGGACGCCTGGTCGCTGGCCTGGGCGGGTTCCAGCGCTTCGACAGCCTGGCGGTCGAGGCCAGCGGCAATGTCGCGGTCGCGACGCTGCATGCCGGCTGCATCACGGTGATCGCGCCAGACGGCAAGATGGTGCGCCAGGTCGCGATGCCGGACGAATTCCCCACCAATATCTGCTTCGGCGGCCCCGACATGCGCATGGCCTATGTCACGCTGTCAGCGACCGGCCAACTGGGCGTGCTGGACTGGGGCGAACCGGGGCTGAAGCTGAACTATTGAAACCCACGCAAGCTTCGTGCGTTAGGGGACCTCTTCCATGGAGGTTCCGCATGAGCGAGTTCCAGGGTGCTGCCCGCGATATGGGCGGCCGGGTGCAGCAGAAGGTGGGCGAGTACGCCGGCGATGCGAAGACGCAGGCCGAAGGCATGTACAATCAGGCCGCGGGCCAGGTGCAGCAGCAGGCCGCGCGTCTGTCAGACGTGATCAAGGATCAGCCGATCGCATCGGCGCTGGTCGCCGTCGGCATCGGCTATCTTCTCGGTCGGTTCACTACCTGACCAAGAGTTGTCTGGATCGATCGCACCTCCTGCCGCATCTAACCGCGGCAGGAGGAGAAACGGAATGCCCGCCGCCATTCGGAAGTCGCGCATCACCGAGGGTTCGCCCAACCCGCGGGGCGCGAACTGGGACGGGCTTGGCGTCAACTTCTCGTTGTTTTCCGCGAACGCAACAAAGGTAGAGCTGTGCCTGTTCGATGATGCGGGTCGCAATGAACTTGAGCGCATCGAACTTCCCGAATACACCAATGAGGTTTGGCACGGTTATCTGCCAGAGGCGCGGCCGGGCACCATCTACGGCTATCGCGTGCACGGCCCATACGATCCGCGCAACGGCCATCGGTTCAATCCGAACAAGCTGATGCTTGACCCATACGCCAAGGCGTATATTGGCGCGCTGCGCTGGGATAACGCGCTGTTCGGCTACACCATCGGTGCGCGCGATGCCGATCTCAGCTTCGATCGCCGCGACAGCGCGCGCTTCATGCCGAAATGCCGGGTGATCGATCCCGCCTTCACCTGGGGCCGTGAACGCCGGCCCGACATTCCGTGGGATCGCACCATCATCTACGAGACGCATGTGCGCGGCTTCACGCGGCAGCACCCTGCGGTGCCGGAGCCACTGCGCGGCACGTTCTCCGGGCTCGGCCGCAAGGAGGTGGTGGACTACATCCGCTCACTCGGCGTCACCTCGGTCGAGCTGCTGCCGATCCACGCCTTCGTCAACGATCGCCACCTGTTGGAGAAGGGCCTCACCAATTACTGGGGCTACAACACTATCGGCTTCTTCGCGCCCGACCCGCGCTACTCGGCTGTGCCCGCCTTCGTTTTCGCCGAATTCAAGGAGATGGTGGCACGGCTGCATGACGCCGGCCTCGAGGTCATCCTGGACGTTGTCTACAACCACACCGCGGAAGGCAACGAGCGCGGGCCGACGCTGTCGTTCCGCGGCATCGATAACGCGTCGTACTATCGGCTGCTGCCGGACGAGAGACGCTACTACATTAACGATACCGGCACCGGAAATACGCTGAACCTGAGCCATCCCAATGTGCTCCAGATGGTCACCGACTCGCTGCGCTACTGGGTGACTGAAATGCACGTCGATGGCTTCCGCTTCGATCTGGGCACAATTCTGGCGCGTCAGCACGATGGCTTCGACTCGTCGCACGGCTTCCTGCAAAGCTGCTTGCAGGACCCGGTGCTGTCGCAGGTGAAGCTGATCGCGGAACCGTGGGACATCGGTCCCGGCGGTTATCAGGTGGGCGGTTTCCCGCCCGGCTGGGCCGAGTGGAACGACAAGTTCCGCGACACCGTGCGCGCGTTCTGGAAGGGCGACGAAGGCAAGCTGGCCGAGATGGCGACGCGGCTCGCCGCATCAGCCGATGCATTCGGTCGGCGCGGGCGCAAGCCATGGTCCAGCGTCAACTTCGTCACTGCGCATGACGGCTTCACGCTGCACGACCTCGTCGCGTACAACGACAAGCACAACGAGGCGAACGGCGAGAACAACCAGGACGGCCACTCCGATAATCTGTCGTGGAACCACGGCACCGAAGGTGCCACCGACGATCAGGAGATCGTTGCGCTACGCAACCGTCAGATGCGCAATCTGCTCGCGACACTGCTGCTGGCGCAAGGCACGCCGATGCTGCTGGCCGGCGACGAATTCGGCCGCACGCAGCAGGGCAACAACAACGCCTACGCGCAGGACAACCCGATCAGCTGGGTTGATTGGAATATCGGTGAGGACGGCGCTGCGTTGGCCGACTTCGTGCGCGGCGTGATCGCGCTGCGTCGCGCATTCCCCATCCTGCGCCGGTCGCGCTTCCTCACCGGCGAATACAATGCCGAACTCGAGGTGAAGGACGTGCGCTGGCTGACACCAGCCGCCACGGACATCGACGGCGACCAGTGGCACGATCCGAATGCACGCTGCTTCGGCATGCTGATGGATGGACGCGCACAGGCGACCGGGATCAAGCGGCCGTCGCTGGATGCGACGGTGCTGCTGGTGGTGAACGCCTACCACGACGTGGTGAAGTTCACGCTGCCCGAGGTGGTCGGCGGTCAGTCCTGGCGCTGCCTGCTGGACACCAACGTGCCCAACCGCGTCGAGACGTCGCGCTTTCCCGCAGGTGACGAATATGAGGTCACGGGTCGTTCGCTGCTGCTGTTCGCGCTGGAGCCGGACAGCGCCGACTCGGTCGTTTTGACCCGCGCGCGCGAGGCACTGCGCCGCGTGGCGGAGAACCCGGTGCAGACGGCGCTTGCCGAGGAGCCGGCCGAATGATGTCGGATCCGCCCAAACCGCCTGGCGCACCGCCGGATGAGGATGATCCGGACGCCCCGGTGCCCATCCAGGATCCCCCGGCGCCAATCCCTGTTCCGCGCGATCCTCCGCCGGAGCCGCTGCGGGCGAGTTAGGGCGGCAACAACGGCATTGCCGTCAGAGCGAGATATCGGTCCCGAGGTGGAACAGGCAGTCGCCGCGCACTGTCCGCCCAGGCACGCGCTTGCACAGCACATAACCATCGCGCGCGAAACTGGCGGTGACCGGTTGGGCCCAGGGCGTCTCCGGCAGGTGGATGCGCGCTGCTGGCTGGCCGGCGCGCACCGTGTCGCCCAGTTCGACCAACGGCTCGAACAGGCCATTCTCTGGCGTGTAGACGAAGTAGTCAGGGCCGCCGACTTCGAGGAACCGCGTCGGACCGTCCGGCGTGATGCGCGCATCAGGCGGCAGGATACCCATATGCACCAGCACGTTGTTCACGCCGCGCTCGACCATGCGCAGCGCGCTCTGCGTCACATGGCCTGAGCCGCCCGCCTCGGTGCCGAGACAGATGCGGTTCTGCCGCGCCGCACCGCCGGACAGCGTGCGCGCGCCGCCCTGATTCGCTTCCGCCACATAGGCGATTGGCGAGCCGAACGCCTTCAGCGCCGCCACGCCCCCCGCTGTGCCGCCGTCGCGCTGCCAGCCGCCGAACAACGCTGACGGCACGTACATCAGCGACGACCCGCCGGAGTGCAGGTCGCAGATGAGGTCGGCCATCGGCACCAGTTCGTGCTCGATATGATACGCAATCTGCTCGGTCACGCTGCCGTCCGGATCGCCCGGGAACAGACGGTTCAGGTTGCCCTCGTCGATCGGCGAGGTGCGCCTGCCGGCGAGTGCGGCGGGGAAGTTGGCCGCCGGCAGGATGATCACGCGCCCCGTGATTCGCGCGGGGTCGAGCGATTTGGTTAGGTTGCACAGCGCGACCTGGCCCTCGTATTCGTCGCCGTGCGTGCCGGAGACCAGCAGCGCGGTCGGGCCGTCGCCGTTCTTCAGCACCACGATCGGGATCGGAATGAAGCCGTAGGCGGAGCTGTGCACCGAGTGGAACAGCCGCAGGAATCCGTGGTGGCGGCCATCCTTATCGAAATCGACCTCCGCAACGATGCGGCTGCGGCTGCTGGCTGCCATAGGTCCTCCTGGCGGATTGCTGTCTACAGGCTTGCGGCGCGAGGTGCGCTCCGCCATATTGCCGTCAGGCCGCAACAACATGAAAGGAGGTGATCCAGTGTCTCATTGTCTCTCGTTGGCGCCGTTTGCCGTGACCTGGATCTCCGACGCTCGCGTCGCCGACTAGGCACACGCTTAGGGCAACGACGCCCGCAGACAATGCCGAGGGCTCCGGCGGGCAACCGCCGGAGCCTTTCTCATTCGGCGCCTCGCTCTCCGTTCAGGCGGCCACGCGCCGCGCACCAGCGGCCGCTGGAAGCAGGAAGGTGATAGCCAGGCACAGCGCCAGCATTGCCGTCGAGCCCCACAGGCAGGCAGCCAGGCCGCCAGCCTGGGCGAGTGCACCGGACAGCAGGATGCCTATCAGCCGGCCGCCGGCGTTGGCGGCGTAGTAGAAGCCGACATCCTCCGCCGCCTTCTCGGAGCCCGCGTAAGCAAGAATAAGATAGGAATGCAGCGACGAGATCACGGCGAAGGCGAAGCCGAAGATGCCCAGCCCGACTGTCACCACCAGATCAAGCCGCGCGACATGCGCACCACCGACCACAAGCGCGAGCACAAGCGGAATGGCGGTGAGCACGGCACCCCACAACCGTGCCTCAGGCACTTCGCGCGTAAGGCCGTCGGGGCTGCGGCGAATGACTGACGGGGCGATCGCCTGCACGAGACCATAGCCGATGGTCCAGCTGGCGACGAATCCGGCCACTTCCATGTAGCGCCAGCCCTGGCTGTAGAGAAACACCGGCAGGCCCACGACGAACCACACATCGCGCGAACCGAACAGGAAGACGCGCGCCGCGGCCATCAGGTTGATGCTGCGCGTCTTGGCGAACAGCTCGCGGAAGGATTTCGAAGCCTTCGCCTTGCCGAGAGTGCGCGGCAGACTCAAGGCAATCCCGAGAAGCACGGCGGCGAGTGCGGCCGCCATGAGCCAGAGTCCGCTGCGGAAACCCATGGTCTGCAACAGCAGGCCGCCGACGAAGAAGCCGGCGCCCTTCATGGCGTTCTTGGAACCCGTGAACCAGGCGACCCACTTGAACAGCTGGCCCGAGCCGCCTTCCGAGGTCGCCTTGATCGCCGATTTCGAAGCGGTCTTGGTGATGTCCTTGGCGACGCCGGCAATACCCTGTGCGGCGACCACCCAGATGACGGACAGCGTCGCGCCCCATGTCGGATCGAGGCCCGAAAGCAGCAGAAGGCCGACGATCTGCAGCGCGAGCCCGGTCATGAGCATGCGCGGAATGCCGAACCGCGCGGCCAGCCAGCCGCCGCCGAGATTGGCGAAGATGCCGGTTGCCTCATAGAGCAGGAACAGGAACGCCAGCATGAACGGCGTGTAGCCAAGACTGTAGAAGTGCAGCAGCACCAGCATGCGGAGCGCGCCGTCCGTGAGCGTGAAGCCCCAATAGCTTGCGGTCACGACCGCGTAGTTGCGCACGGCCGACATCAGGCGCTCCTTTCGATTACGATGGTGGCGAGATCGACCATGCGGCAGGCATAGCCCGCTTCATTGTCGTACCAGGCATAGACCTTGAGCAGCGTATCGTCGGTCACCATGGTCGAAGGACCATCGACGATCGCGCTGCGCGTGTCGTTGGCGTAATCGGCCGAGACGAGTGGGCGATCCTCGAAACCGAGAATGCCGGCGAGCGCACCGGCCGCCGCGCTGCGGAACAGCCCGTTCACCTCGTCCACGCTCACCGGTCGTGCCATCTCGAACACGCAGTCGGTAAGACTCGCGTTGAGCACCGGCGCGCGCACCGCGTGGCCGTTCAGCTTGCCTTTGAGCTCGGGATAGATCAGCGCGATGGCGGTGGCGCTGCCCGTGGTCGTCGGCGCGAGTGACAACATGGCCGAACGCGCGCGGCGCAGATCCTTGTGGGGCGCGTCAACCACCACGTTGGTGTTGGTGGGATCGTGGATGGTGGTGATCTGGCCGTGACGGATGCCAACAGCTTCGTGCAGCACCTTCACCACGGGCGCAAGACAGTTGGTCGTGCATGAGGCCGCTGTGAGAAGGCGGTGCTGTCGCGGTTCATAGAGATGGTCGTTGACGCCGACCACGACGTTCAGCGCGCCGGCTTGCTTCACCGGCGCTGCGACGATGACCTGTTTGACGTCGCGGTCGAAATACCCTTGCAGCTGTTCGAGCTTCAGGAACTTGCCGGTGCATTCGAGCACGAGATCGCAGCCCAGTTCGGCCCAGGGAACCGCATCTGGGGCAGCCGCATCGCTAAAACCGATGCGGCGGTTGCCGATAAGGACCGCACGATCGTCCTCGATGCCGAAGCGCTCGCGCCAGCGGCCATGAATGCTGTCGAATTCGAGCAGATGCGCGGTGGTGGCCGCGCCGCCCTTGAGCTCGTTCACATGCACGACATCGAGACGGTTGCCGGCGCGCGGATCGTCCGCACCACGGTAGAGCCCGCCCATGGCTGCACGGAGGGCAAGGCGGCCGATGCGACCCATGCCGTTGATACCGACGCGCATGTCAGCGCTCTCCTATCGATACGGGCAACGCGCCGCCGGCGAGCTCATCAAGCCGCGCCTTGAGCGCCATGCGGTCGAGCGACGCGAAGGGCAGCGCCACAAAGATTTCGATACGGCGCCTGAGGCTCGCATAAAGTTCGTTGAGCAGCGCCGCCCATTCGATTGTGCTGCCGGTGAACTTCCCCGGATCCGGCAGCGGCCAGGCGGCCGTCACCGCCATCGTGCCGAAATCCGGGCATACGAGCCCTTTCGGCGAGTCGCACAGCGTGATGACGAAATCCATGCGCGGCGCGTCGGGGCCGGTGAATTCGTGCCACGATTTGCTGCGCAGCTGCGCGGTGTCGTGGCCGAGGACGCGCAGCTTCTCCATCACCTCGGCATTGGGTCTGGCGATCGGCTTCGCTCCCGCCGAATAGGCGCGGAACCTCGCGGCGGCGTGCTTCTGAAGAATCGCCTCGGCCATGATCGAGCGGGCCGAGTTGCGCGTGCAAAGGAACAGCACGTTGAAGGCTGGCGTCATGCCCTGGTCCTCGTCCGGCCATGGGGGAAGCAGCCGCGCGAGGTCGCCGCACAGCTCGGGGCGCCCGCCGCAGCAGGTTTCGGTGAGAAAGCCGAGCAGCCGCCTGAGGCCAGCAATGCGCACGGCATGGATGATCTGCCGGCCCTGGCGGGTCGATTGGGTGAGCCCGGCCCGTTCCAGCGCGGCAAGGTGAAAAGAGGTGGTCGAGGCCGGCAGCCCGAGTTGGCTGGCAAGCTCGCCGGCGGGCATGCCGGTCGGGCCTTCGGCAATCAAAAGGCGCAAAAGGCTGAGCCGCGCGTCCTGCGACAAGGCCGCAAAGGCCGCCGCAGCTTCCGACGATTCCATATTTCCAGCTATGCAGAAATGTCTACCAGAGGCAAGTGGGGCTATCGGTTTTCCGCCGCTGCCTCATAGGCCGGCGCCGGCACACTGAGGGTGAACAGCGCGAGGAACGAAAGCGCGACCATCGAACCCGACAGCAGCAAAGCGGCACGTGGCCCGCTGTTGTCGAGCACCAGACCGAACAGCAGCGGCGCGCCGCCCTGCAGGATGCGCGCCGGTGCCGACAGGATGCCGGTGCGCAGGCCGTAGCCACCTGGCCCGAACACCGCGAGCGGCAACGTGCCGCGTGCGATGGTGAGCATGCCGTTGCCGGCACCATGCAGCAGCACGAACGGCACGGCCATGATTGGTCCGAGAGTCGCCAGCAGCAGCGCGCCGAGAGGATGCAGCGCCGTGGCAACGCGTGCCGAAATCATCGGCGAGAGATTTCGCAGGAAGCCGAATTCCACCAAGCGTGCGGCGACCTGCGCCGGACCGACTAGCGACGCGGCCAGGATTGCGGTTGTCGTCGACGCGCCCATCGCCAGCAGGAGCCGCGGCAGATGGGCAGCCAAGGCCGTAGAAACGCACCATGTCGCGCCGAACACGCCGGCCAGCACGATCATCGTCAATGGAACGCCTTTGGGCTCGGCTGCGTGCGCTGGCGTCTTCCCTGATGCACGCGATGCGGTTTTCGGGATGAGCAGCCGGTTCATCGGCAGGCCGATGGCGACATGCAGCACCGCCCAGGCGATGCAGGCGCCGCGCCAGCCAAACTGTTCGATGAAGAACGCGCTTGTCGGCCAGCCGACCGTGCTGGCGAACCCGGCAAACAACGTTATGCCGGTGATCGCATTGCGCGCTTCACGGCCATAGAGCCCCGTTGCCGTCGCGAAGGCTGCCTCGTACAGGCCAAACCCCATTCCGATGCCGATGACAGCCCAGGCCACCGCCAGACCAGCAACACCGCTGGCGAAAGCGAGGCACACCAGGCCGGCGGCGAAGACAAGATTGGTCGCCGCCAGCACGTCGCGACCGCCATGCTCGTCGATCATGCGACCGGCCAGCGGCCCCAGAAGGCCCGACAGCAGCAGCGACGCCGAGAAAATGCCGAAGAACCAGGCGCGCGGCAGGTGCAGCGTATCCGAGATCGGATCGGCAAAGACCGCGGCGAGATAATAGGTCGAACCCCAGGCGAGCGTCTGCGTGAGGCCGAGTGTCGAGACGACGACGCTCCGGCGGCGCATCTACGCGGCCGCTTCGCCCAGCAGGCGTTCGACAATCACACAGTCGCGCCACACGCCGTCCAGCTTCGCGTGCCGGCGGTAGGTGCCGACCTGGCGGAAGCCCACGCGCGCCAGCAGCATGAGGCTCGCAGTGTTCTCCGGGAAGACGCGCGAGAGCAGCTTCCATAAGCCGGCCTGCGTCGCTGCCTCGATCAGCGCGGTGATGGCAATGCGTCCGGCGCCAGTGCCGCGATGGTCGCGGGCAACGTAGACGGAGAATTCAGCGATGCCGGCATAGCACGCGCGTTCGCGGTAGCGGGACGTGGAGGCGAACGCCACCACCTCCCTGCCCTGTTCCACCACCACGATCGGATGGCGGCCATCGAACCAGCGAGCGACGTGTTCGGGCGAGCGCGGTTCCGTCTCGAACGTGGCGACGCGGTCGGCGATGCCCTCGTTGTAGATCGCGGCGATCGCTGCGGCGTCGCTGACCAGTGCGGGGCGCGGCGTCATGCGTGTTCGTACCAGGAGCGGGTGCGGCGCACGATGCGAACCACGGACAGCATGACGGGCACTTCGACCAGCACGCCGACGACGGTCGCGAGCGCGGCGCCGGACTGGAAGCCGAACAGCACGATGGCGGTGGCGACGGCGAGCTCGAAGAAATTGCTGGCGCCGATCAGCGCGGACGGACCGGCGACGCACCACTCGACGCCGAGTGTGCGGTTCAGCCAGTAGGCCAGGCCGGCGTTGCAATACACCTGGATGATGATCGGCACCGCGAGCAGCGCGATGACGACCGGCTGGCGCATGATCTGCTCGCCTTGCAGGCCGAACAGCAGCACGAGTGTCAGCAGCAGCGCACAGAGTGAGACTGGCGCCAGGCGGCGCAACAGCGTCTGGAGGCGGGCGGCGCCGCCATGTGCCAGCGCAGCGTGCCGCCATAGCTGCGCGGCGATCACCGGCACCACGATGTAGAGCACGACGGAGAGAAACAGCGTGTCCCAGGGCACCGAAATCGACGACAGCCCCAGCAGCAGGCCGACGATGGGCGCGAATGCAAACACCATGATGGCGTCATTGAGCGCAACCTGGCTGAGCGTGAAGTGCGGCTCGCCGTTCACCAGATTCGACCAGACGAAAACCATCGCCGTGCACGGCGCTGCGGCGAGGATGATCAGTCCCGCGGTGTAGCCGGCGACCTGGTCCGGCGGCAGCCATGGCCGGAACAGATGGCCGATGAACAGCCAGGCGAGCAGCGCCATCGAGAACGGCTTCACCAGCCAGTTCACCCCAACCGTCGCGGCGATGCCGCGCCAGTGCTGTCCCACCTCGCGCAGGCTTGCGAGATCGATCTTCAGCAGCATCGGCACGATCATCAGCCAGACCAGCACTGCGACCGGCAGGTTGACCTGTGCGACGGTGGCGTTGCCGATGGCGTGGAACAGTCGCGGCAGCAATTGGCCAAGCGCAATGCCGACTATGATACAGAGCGCCACCCAGAAGGTGAGGAAGCGCTCAAATACCCCCATGGTCGGGCGTGACGTGGCCTGATCCGACGCGACTGTCGTGCTGCTCATGCAGGCTTGCGGGCTTCGATGATGGCGGAGGCGACGTAGTCCTCGATGCCGCGACCCGGCGCCCAGCTTGCCACGAGGTCGCGGCTCTCCGGCTTCACCGTGACCTGCACGTCGTGGAAGCCGGCGGCGTGCAGCCAGGCCTCGACGTCGCGCACCGGCGCGGCGCCGGCGACGCAGCCGCACAGCAGCGCGCGGTCGGTGGCCAGGTCGGCGGTCAGCGGGCGCGTGTTCACCACGTCGGAGATCGCAAGCCGACCGCGGGGCTTCAGCACACGGTACGCCTCGCGGAACACCTGCGCCTTGTCGGGCACCAGGTTGATGACACAGTTCGACAGGATCACATCAGCCGTGTTGTCGGCGACGGGCAGGTGTTCGAGTTCGCCCAGGCGGAATTCGACGTTGGCCGCACCGATCTGTGCGGCGTTGGCGCGAGCCTTGGCCAGCATCTCGTGCGTCATGTCGACACCGATCACGCGACCTGTGGCGCCGACCGCGCGGGCAGCGAGGAAGCAGTCGAAGCCCGCGCCGCTGCCGAGATCGACGACGACCTCGCCGGCCTGCATCGCGGCGATCGCCTGCGGATTGCCGCAGCCGAGGCCGAGATTGGCGCCGTCCGGCACGGCGGCGAGTTCGTCGGGCGAGTAGCCCATCGCGTGCGCTTTGCTGTCGTTGGGTGTCCCGCAACAGGACGATGCTGCCGGCGCGCAGCAGTCGGCGCTGTCGCCGGCAGCGATGCCGCCGTAGCGGGCCCGCACCATCTCCTTGATTTCGGCAGCGGCAAATGGCTTGTCAGACACGGTTCAGGCACTCCTGGTTGCGCGCCGCGTGGCTTTAATGGCCGGCGGCGGCTGACAGATCGGCAGGCGTTGCGCCGGGGAGCCAGCGCAGCAGTTCTCGGTGAGGTAGAACAGCAGCGCGTTCATCACCGGATATTCGGCGGCGTAGATCAGCGAACGACCGTTGCGCGTGCATCGCGCGAGGCGTGCGATCTTCAGTTCCTTGAGGTGAAAGGCGAGCGTTGCGGAGGGAAGGCCGAGTTGCTCGCCGATCTGGCCGGCCGCCATGCCATCAGAGCCGGCCTGGACCAGGAGCCGGTAGATGTCGAGCCGGGTATCCTGGGCAAGCGCGCCAAGGGCGGCCAGGGCCTCGGATTTTTCCATCCTTCTATAGTGGTGGAGATATGGAGTGTGCGCAAGCACCATCTGCTTGCGTCCGGGTTGAATTCTATTCTGCCAGGGCAGCACCGGGCTTCGTGGCGCCTGACCCTTATGGCGGTCACCGCACCTCGCTCTCGCTCATCGGGCTTTGGTTTCACGATCTACCAATTCTTCCAGCGGCTCCGAGAACAGGATGTCATTACTGGGGCCGCAGCCCCGCGTCACTTCGACTTCGCCTGGCGGATTGCCGCGCCTGCCCATGGACCAACGAGCCCGTGGGCAGCGAGCAGCTGGCGGTAGGCCTGCGCAGCATATTGGGACCCGCGGTCGGAATGATGCACGCAGCCGGGCAGTGGCCGGCGCGCCGCCATTGCCGCTCGCAGCGCGGCCGATGGCAGGCGCGCGTCGATCGAGCGCCCGATGGCATAGCCGACAACGCGGCGCGACCACGCGTCCAGGATCACTGCGACATAGGCAAAGCCATTCGGGATCGCCATGTAGGTCAGGTCCGCCACCCAGAGCTGGTCACGGCCGCTCAGCGCCATGTTCTTCGCCAGGTCGGGAAAGAACGGGCCATCGTGGTTGCTATCGGTAGTGGCGACGAAACGGCGGCGGATTTTCGGCTGTAGCCCGTGCTCGCGCATCAGCCGTCGGATCCGCTTATGATTGGCCAGCACACCCTGCTGGCGCAGAGCAGCGCGGACGCGGCGCCAGCCGTAGGCTTCGAGCTCGTTGCAGATGTTGGTGATCGCTGCGATCAGAGCAGTATCGTCCGGCGTTGCGCTCGGCGCTGCGTAGTATGCGGAGCGTGCGATGCCCATCAGTTCGCATCCCCGCGTGATGGACATCCGGCGGGGCCGACGATTGCGGACGTGATCGCATTTTCTGCCGCGGTGCGGAGCGCAAAGCCCCCTTTAGGAACTCCAGTTCCAAGGCTTGCTTGCCGACAAGGCGCTCGAGAGCAGCAATGCGTGCTTCGTAGGCCTGCATCAGGTCGGCTCATGAATCCCCTCATTTGCCTTGACCACGGTACAGCCCGCTATGGCGAGGCAATAGGCAATTGCGAGATCGCTCAAACCCTGGCGCCACGAGTCCGGCGCGGTGCCGGCTCGCACTTCCAAGTCGGGGCATTCATTCAGCGGACGGGCTCCATTATAAGTTGACGAGCCGTGTCATTGACTCCGCGACCAGCACTGGAGAGAAAATGCCTGAAACAAGCAAACCCAACATCCTCGTTCTCTGGGGCGACGACATCGGCTGGTGGAACATCAGCTACAATAGCCGCGGACAGATGGGTTATCGGACGCCCAATATCGACCGCATCGCCAACGAGGGCGTCGCGTTCACTGACTACTACGGCCAGCAGAGCTGCACCGCGGGCCGGGCGGCGTTCATCACCGGGCAGAACCCGATCCGCACTGGACTGACCAAGGTCGGAATGCCCGGCGCCGACCTCGGCCTGCAGGCCGAAGATCCGACGGTAGCCGAGCTCCTGAAGCCGCACGGCTATGCCACCGGGCAGTTCGGCAAAAACCATCTCGGCGACAAGGATGAGTTCCTGCCGACGATGCACGGTTTCGACGAGTTCTTCGGCAATCTCTATCACCTCAATGCCGAGGAGGAGCCCGAGGACCCCGACTATCCGAAGGACCCCGAGTTCAAGAAGCATTTCGGCCCGCGTGGGGTCTTGCATAGCTGGGCCGACGGCAAGGGTGGCCAGCGGGTCGAGGATACCGGGCCGCTGACCAGGAAGCGGATGGAGACCATCGACGACGAGGTGACATCACACGCACTGAGATTTATGGACGAAACTCACAAATCCGGTAGGCCCTTTTTCCTGTGGTACAATACGACCGGCATGCACTTCCGTACGCACAGCGCAGAGAAACACAAGGGGAAGAGCAGCGGCCAAGGTGAATACAACGACGTGATGGTCGCGCATGACGAGCACATCGGGGAGATGCTGGACAAGCTCGACGAGCTTGGCATCGCTGACAACACGATCGTCCTGTACTCGACCGACAACGGGCCACACTACAATTCCTGGCCGGACGCCGGCATCACGCCGTTCCGGTCGGAGAAGAACACCAACTGGGAGGGCGGCTGGCGGGTCCCAGCATTCGTGCGCTGGCCGGGTCGGTTCAAGGCAGGCACGGTCCTTAATGGTATCGTCAGCCACCAGGACTGGATGACCACTTTTCTTGCCGCGGCGGGAGAGCAGGATATCGCTGCCAAGCTTCGGCAGGGCTACAAGGCAGGAGACAAGACCTTCAAGGTCCACCTCGACGGCTTCAATATGCTGCCTTACCTGAGCGGGGAGGCGAAGGAGAGCCCCAGACAGTTCTTCTTCTACATCAGCGACGACGGCGACATTCTCGCGCTCCGCATGGGTGACTGGAAAGTCGTCCTGATGGAACAGCGTGCGAAGACTTTGGCGTGCTGGTTCGAGCCGTTCGTTCCTCTCAGGGCGCCGAAGATGTTTCATCTGCGCCGCGATCCTTTTGAGAGGGCCGACGAGAATTCAAACACCTACTGGGACTGGCTACTCTCGCACGCCTACATCATGTATGCGATGCAGGCCGTCGTCTCAAAGCAGATCGAAGCGTTTATGGCCTTTCCGCCGAGACAGAAGCCCGCTTCGTTCAACCTCGACGCTGTTCTGCGCAAATTACAGGAGGCGAACAGCAGCGCCAACCACTGAAGTTGTACTCCTCACCGCGCGTCGTCTTTGCGCCGCCGGGCGGCACAGCTTCATGTCGCCCGGCCGGATTCCGGAGAGACAGCATCAGTATGATGCGATAGCCAAGCACCATCCGATGTTCGGCAGGGTTAATGGCCCCAAGCCGATACCGTTCAAAACGGCCAGTACGATCCGAGGCGCTGCATCCTCTCCTAACGTCTCAGGAACTGTTGAATCAGCGATGACAGGTCGGGCATCTGATCAGGCACCTGTCCCTCTGGCGTGACATGGCTAACAGCATGTGGCAGCGCCTCTGCCAGCACTTCACGCATCTTGTCTTGTGATGTGCCTGCTTGCGCTGCCCAACCGCTGATCTCGTCCTGGCTGAACACCTGATCGATGTGCTCAGAGGAGATCGGCTGATTCGGTGCAGTCGAGACCCAGGACTGTGCCTGGGAACCCAAGCCGGCATCCTGGAACCGTGAGAGCAAGGCGTTAAGCCCACCACCATTCTGCGAGAGAACCTGTTGTAGGACGCCGGCGATAGCGTTCGACTGGCCACCCTGCTCGCTGAGACTGCCGAGGATGCTTCCCAAAATACCACTCATCGTTTGCTCCATCTTATGCGTGCAGCTACCAGCTCAGAGGTCGGCGGCGTGGCTTCGCAGACAGCAGACAAACCGCCCCGGCGAGCCTTATTGACCGGGAGGCTTGTAGGCACTGCGTATCTTCGCCGCGTTCTGACGTATGTTCTTGATCTCATCCATCGTGAAGAGCCGGGTGAGCCTGACATTCTGGACGGCGCCAGATGACACCGCGACCCCGCTGATGGCTGGCGCCATCGAAGGATCAGGCACGTCAAAGATCACCATCGCACCAGGGCCGTTGGCGCTGATCCCATACATCTCGATGAGATGACCGCCCGCAGCTTCCAACAACTGGCTTACCGCTTCTTTGCGATTGGTGTTGGGATTCTCCCGCATCGCATTAAGCGCCTGGGACGTATAATCGACCGTCAGACAGAACAGCATAGTGCGTCTCCCCCACTTGCAAGAACCGCATCAGGGTGGCCGTGCCGTCTTCTTTGGAGCAGTCCGATTGACCACCCAGTTCGAGATTATGCCCGTCCAGGAAGCTGCGCCAGAAGATTCGCAATACGATCGCTAGCGATGACCGACGCAGGCTCCTCGACGAACCATAGCTTGCACATCGCCCGCCATCTGCAACCGCCAAGACCTGGTGGAAAAAGGAGATGCTGAGCGTCACATGACGGCGAGGGCCGTGATCCTGACCAGCCGTGTATTACATGCTTTGATGCGGAGCAGGAGGTTGGGGAATGAGGACAATGCGTGTGGCGCTGTTGACCGTTGCCGTCAGCTTCGCGCCGGCCTTAGCGATGGCGGATCAAGCAATTTCCGGTCAGTGGCGCGCTAATCCAGGTCACAATGTCATCATCGTCATGGATGTGCTGTTGGACAACCATTGGGCCAGCGAGACCGTGCAGGACAACAAGGTTGTGGCGCAGCTGGCCGGCACATATGAGCAAACGACGAAGAGTCCCACCACTGGCACGATCGTCTGGACCCCGGTGAAGTCGAAAGTGACCCAGGAGCACGGCGCAGCACAGGTCGAGACCGACGACTACACGCTGTCCGATGAGGGCCAGACGCTGACGCTGGTCACCCGGCGTACCAAGGATCAAATGGTCTTCAAGAAGCATACGGTACAGTAGGAGGAACCCATGCGATCTGTATTCATGACCACCGCCGCACTTCTGAGCCTAGCGCTCGCGAGTCCACAGGCGCACGCGATCGGCTGTCTGAGCGGCGGAGCGGCCGGCGCACTGGCAGGCCATATGGCGGGGCACGGCATCCTCGGCGCACTCGGCGGCTGCATTGCCGGGCGGGCGTGGCATAATCATACAATGCGCCAGCAGGATTTGCAGAACCAGCAGGACTATGTGAAGCGGCGCCAGCAGTATGACCCGAGCTTCCAAAATCCCTGGGAGAGTTGACGGGTAGGGGATGACGGGTTCGGCTGGCGCTGCATATCCTCTGGTCGCAGGCGCCTGCGAAGCCCACCTCTTCAGCCCGAGTTAGACGACAGCGCACGCCGCGATCTGATGGGCAAGACGATCAGTCGCGCGATCGTTTACAGCCCACACGCCTCCGCGTCTCGCAGATGACGCAATCGCGAACGATGCAGAGGCAAGGGCTTGATCGTAAAGCGTGCCGATCATGCCAGAGGCTTTGTGGCCTCATGCTCAGAAGGCTATGCAATCCCTCATGATGCATTCGGATGGACTGTGAGGGAGACATTAAACGCCGACGGCCAGGTGCCATTTAGTGATGCATTAAGGGCTGCCTTGCTTTGGGGCCTTAACTTGAAGACGGCGCGGAAATTTCGCTGGACTGGATCCAACTGCACTTCTGGTCAACATGGACCGTACCGACGACCATGGAAGATCTCGTCCTAGGCATTTGGATTTCGAACCTCCGAGCGCATCCTTAGATTGTACAATAACTACCTTAGACATACCACAGTCTCATTTCGATACATGACAAACAGCAAAAATTGCGGCACGCTCTGCGGCGAACATTCCACTCCGCCGGGTTGACCCATAGGGGTCGTTCGACTGACATCAACCAAATACCCAAGGGGAAAGAGCGGCGGTTCCTGGGGCCGCCGCCGAGTAGTTGAGCTGCAATAAAGCGACACCAGCAAACAGGGGGAGACTGCATATGCCAGATCGCACCTTGATAGCCGTGGCCGCCTTATCACTCACGTATCTGGCGTCCGCGCAAGCCGAGTCGGTTAGCAGCAACAAAAACGCCGAAGGCAACACGGAACGGCATGGGATTTTGCAACTTATTAAGACCTGCCCCCATTATAACTTGAATGCGGGTGACTACTGCGCGGTCATCCAATCCAATCTAGCTGAAATCCCACCCAATCTCTCGACCAAAGGCACGCCCCCATCCGCTATGGATGGTGGCACTGTGAACTTTTATATCATGCGCGGCGACATCATTCCGGCCTTCATTGACAGCAACGTTGTGCTTGACACAGGGCAGGGCAATCGGGCCACTGGACGCTGCACATTTGATAATGCAACGAACACCGGTCTTTGTGTGTATACGGATGGGACCGGAACACTTGCTGGCTTCTCAGCTCGCCTCGAAGTAACACCCGACCCACCTGGCGATCTTAACACTGTAACTTACTTCCTGAGGGGCCCCTACGTATTCAAGGACACGAACAAACCACCGAGCTGAAACTCCGGCGCTGAAGCAGGGCATCGGGGATAGCTGCCCGCAGCGTCCCGCCGGAACGGAACGTGGGTTGGCTTCGTGGAACATCGCTCCTGCGGACTTTGCCGACTGGACCGATCGGCGACAGCAAGCGGTGACACCTTCGGCGAACTGACGCTCACAATCCTGACGGGAAGACTAGCCATTATCCTGGCCGCCGCTTCATGAACGCGGCCCGCAGGCACGTGGCAACCATCTCGCCGCGCTGATTGAATGCCTGGTGTTCGAACTCCACCACGCCGGCCTCAGGCCGCGAGCGCGACGCGCGCAACGAGCGCACGATCGAACGCGCGCGAATTGTATCGCCGTGGAAAACCGGCTTGGGGAACTCCACCTTGTTCATGCCGAGATTGGCGATCGTGGTGCCCAGCGTGGTGTCGCCGACCGACATGCCGATCATCAGCCCGAGCGTGAACAGCGAGTTCACGATCCGCTGGCCGAACTCGGTGGTCTTGGCGAACTCCTCGTCCAGATGCAGCGGCTGTGGGTTCAGCGTCAGCGTACTGAACAGCACGTTGTCCATCTCGGTGACGGTGCGGCTGAGCGCGTGCTCAAACACCTGGCCTTCGTGGAAGTCCTCGAAATGCAATCCCGCCATGGCGTGTCCTCCGCTGCGACGGGATCAGACACCGACGCCGGCGTGTGCGCCAGATCGGCCTGTCCGTCGGAGTGTCAGAGCAGCCTCGCCTCGAACGGGGGCAGCAGGTCGGGTGCCTCGAATTCCAGCACCCAGATGTCGGGGTCGAACCTGACCTGCCGCTCCACGTAGGCGTCGACGGCCGCCTGGTCCACCGGGTCCGGACCGGTTGCGCGCATCCACGCGAGTGCGCCCTCGGCGGTGCGCATCTGCGACAGCACTGTCAGCCCCTCGCGCCCGCGCAGTACCGCAAGCACCCCGCCGGCATCGGCATCGCCGCGGCGCAGCACCACGCCGGGCCGGCCGTCGCGGTCCGCCAGCCGCAGCGCCATCTTCACCCACAATCCCGCTTTCAGCCGTGGCTCGGCCATGCCACCTCCCCGATCGCGGCCGCATTGTGCAGGATGGCCGCCTGACAGCGCGAATCACGGGGGTGCCATGCGTCGTTTCGTCCCACTGCTTGCCGCACTGCTCACCCTGGGCACCGCACGCGCCGAGGACGCGGTGAGCTTCGGGCTCGACTGGGTGGCGGAGGCGGAATACGGCGGCTACTACCAGGCGCTCGCCACCGGCTTGTACGCCAGGCATGGACTGCGGGTGACGATCCGCCAGGGCGGCCCGCAGGTGAACCAGATGCAGTTGATGATGGCCGGGCGGCTCGACTTCAACCTGGGCGGCGGCCGCGCGATCGAGTTTGTGCAGCAGAACCTGCCATTCGTCGCCGTCGCAGCGATGTTCCAGAAGGATCCGTCGGTGCTGATCGCGCATCCGGGCCAGGGCAACGACAGCTTCGAGGCGCTGAAGGGCAAGCCGATCCTGATCGGCGCCGACACGCGCGCCGGCTGGTGGCGCTTCCTTGCCGGCAAGTTCGGCTACACGGATGCGCAGATCCGCACCTACACGTTCAACCTCCAGCCGTTCCTGGCGGACAAGACGCTGGCGCAGCAGGGCTATCTGGGGTCCGAGCCATTCGCCATCGAGCAGCAGGCGCATTTCAAGCCGGTCGTGCTGCTGCTCGCCGATGCGGGCTACGCCGGCTACGGCAACATCATCACCACGAGCACGAAGTTGGTGAGCGAGAAGCCGGACGTGGTGCAGCGCTTCATCGATGCGTCGATCGAGGGATGGTACTCGTATCTGTACGGCGATCCGGCGCCGGCGAACCGCGCGATCAAACAGGACAACCCGGAGATGCCCGACGCGCTGCTGGCCTATGGCCGCGAGGTGATGAAGACGCACGGCATCGTCGATTCAGGCGACGCGCTGCAACTGGGGATCGGCGCGATGACGGCGGCGCGATGGGCGGAGTTCTACCGCTCGATGTCGGACGTGGGCGTGTATCCGAAGGGGCTGGACGTGGCGACCGCCTACACGTCGCAATTCGTCGACAAGCGCGTGGGGATGGAGATGAAGCGGTAGCCGCCGTACGGAACATCCCGAATTTCGCCGCAGTGCGGGTCTGTGATGGACTCTGGTTCCAGGGTTTGGACAGGAGATCCAAGCATGCGCCGCACCAGCAAGCCTCGCGCCCTCGCCATCCCGCGCCGGCAGGACGATGCGCAGCCAGCCGCCATACTGGGCGCACTCGGCGTGATCGCGGCGCTGATGCTGACCTGGGCCGGGCTGGTCCTGTAGTCCGACGGGACTACTGTCCCCAGGATTGCCGGACAGCTGCTGCAAGAATACGGCGCAATCCGACTGCCGCCGTGAAGCCACCGCCGGAACCGGCGAGCGTCCGCTTCACATCGAATGCACCGCCGTAGGCGGCAGCGTTGAGGTCCCGGTCGAGGCTCAGCCTCATTGACCCAAGACCGCTGCCGGCGAACAGGCCCGAGGAGGTTTCGACGGTCATGACCTGGGCGCCTCCCGAGATCCCGCCGGCGCCCATGCCTCCCGCACCCCAGTCGCCCACGGCAAGGCCGCCGCCGGCGCTGAGCTTCGAGGCGCCATCGATGAACTGGCTGACAGCGCTGTCGGTGAGGATCAGCATCATCAGCTCGGATTTGGCGATTCCCGCCAGGAAGCCGATGTCGTAGTTGGACAGGCGGACGAAAACCGGATCGCTCCAGACCTCACCATGGCGCGTCAGCAGCACGCCGACGCCCTGTTGAGTGCCAACAATGAACCCGATGCTGGTCGAGTTCGGCGCAATGAGAATCCCACGCGCGCCGCCGGTGAGGTTGCGAATGGCCTGCCATTGCGCTTTGGAAAAGAATGCATCGGCGGTTTTCGCCGCCGACTGCGTGAGGGCGACGGCGCCGTTGGGCACGGGCGGGTTGCTCTCCGGAATAGGAGCGATGGGCGCGGCAGCGCTGCCCAGGCCCAACTGGCTGCCCGTTCGGGACGATGGCGATGGTTGCGCGTCGGAGCCGCTGTTGCACCCCGCCACGAGCATGAGGACGCATATCGCCCCCGCAAGCATTTTGGTCATCGGGCATCTTCTGGTGTTGCCGCGACGACAAACCTATGCGGGGCGACCGATTCTCACAGCACGGGTTCCGGGCGTCCGAACACCGCCACTCAGGCCGCGTCGCTGCGCAGCACCAGCCGGCCGGTCACGCGGCCGTCGCGGAGCCGCATCAGCGCATCGTTGGCGTCGCGCTGCGGCACCGTGGCGACCGGCAGGGCCGGCAGCGTCCCGTCCTGGGCCAGCTTCACCAGTTCGCGCAGCTCCTTCGGGTTCCCGACGTAGCTGCCCTGCACGGTCAGCGCGCGGATCGCCATCAGCGGCAGCGGCACGGTGAGTTCGCCGCCGAACAGCCCGACCTGGATCAGCCTGCCGCCCTTGCGCAGCGCCTCGAACGCGAAGCGCGCGGTCTGCGTGCCGTTCACGAGGTCCACAACGGCGAGCACCGGCCCGCTGGCGGCTTCGATGATGCGTTGGGTGACGCCCTCGCCGCTGCCGTCCACCACCTTATGCGCGCCGGCCTTCAGCGCGGCCTCACGCTTCTCGGCGCTGATGTCGACCACGACGATGTTCTGGTGGTTCATGGCGCGCAATACGGCGATCGCGTTCAGCCCGAGGCCGCCGGCGCCGACCAGCACGACCGCCTCGGTCGGCGGCAGCGGCATGACCTTGCGGATCGCCGAATAGACAGTGATGCCGGAGCAGGCGTAGGTCGCCGCCACCGCGGGGTCGAGCGTGCCGGGATTCACCAGGTGCCGCGGATGCGGCGCAATCACGTGCGTGCCGTAGCCGCCGTTGGCGTAGACGCCGAGACTGCGCGGGGTGAGGCACATGTTGTCCTCTTCCGCCAGGCACTTCTCGCAGGTGCCGCAGCCGAGCCAGGGGAACACAATGCGCAGATCGCCGACCTTCACGCCTTTGGCGTCGGGTCCGAGCCTGGCGACGCGGCCGACGATCTCGTGGCCCATCGCCAGCGGCAGCACCACGCCGCGGTCCTTCAGCGACATCTTCTTGCCGCCGCCGATGTCGTAGTAGCCCTCCCAGATGTGCAGGTCGGAGTGGCAGACGCCGCAATGGGTGACCTCGACCAGCACCTCGGTGCCCTTCGGCTCCGGCGTCGGCAGCTCGAGTTCCTTGAGCGGCTTGCCATTCTCGACCACGGCCCAGGCGCGCATGGTGGGTCTCCTGTGTTTGGGTGGCCGGATGGATAACCGGCGCGGGGGCGGGGTCAAGGGTGCGGCTTGCTGCGGTGTCCAGGTGAGACTATATCTGGTCTCATCTGATCGCCAGAGGCTGCCATGTCCGCTCACGCCGCGCTTTCCGTCTCCGATCTGCTGGGGCTGCGCAAGACCGCCGCACGGTCGGGATCTGCGCTTGGCCTGATGAGCGATCTGGAGAAGGGCCTGCCGCTCGCCGCGCTGGACCGGATCGCCCATGCGGTGGCGCCCGAAGACAGCAGCTTCAGCTATCGCCTTGTGCCGCGCGCCACCCTGGCGCGACGCCGCGCGCAGCCGGCACCGCGGCTGACGCCGGAGGAGAGCGCGCGCGTCGCACGGCTGGCTTCAGTCTGGGCGCTGGCGACCGACGTGCTGGGTGACGAGGACGGTGCGCGTCGCTGGCTGTTCCATCCGCATATGATGCTGGAGGGTCGGCGGCCTGTTGACGTGGTGCTGGCGAGCGAATTCGGCCGGCCGCTGGTCGAGGGCATCCTCGGTGGACTGAAATACGGCACGGCGGTGTGACGGCACAGCGTCTCGACCGGGTATTGACGGCATACCGGATCGGCGATCCGCACGGCGAATACCCGATCTTCGACGCTACCGGGTCGACGATCGGGCCGGGTCGATGGAATGGCACGAAGTGCCCGATGATCTATGCCTCGGAGCATTACTCCACGGCCATGCTGGAGAAGCTGGTCCATTCGAGCGGCGAACTGCCGGCGAACCAGCACTTCATCGAGATCACGATTCCCAATGGCGTGGCGTACGAAATGCTGAATCCGGCACATCTTCCGGGCTGGGACGACGTATCCCGCATCGCAAGCCGTGCGTTTGGCGACGACTGGCAGCGATCGCGCCGCTCGCTGCTGCTGCTGGTGCCCAGTGTGGTGGCGCGCATGGAACTGAACGTGCTGATCAACCCCGAGCATCCCGAGTTCCCGCGCGTTACCCACGGGCTGCACCAGCCGGTGTGGTGGGACCGGCGGTTGTTCGGTGCTGCGGCCTAGCTATCGCTCGACGCCGACGTCGACACACGCAAGATCATCCGGCCCGCGCACTGGCCATCCCGGTCATTTGCAGCCCGGGCGCGGCGGCGTCAGATTGATTGTCGGGCATCCGTCAGGGAGAACCTTCCCCGTGAGCCGAACCCACGCTCAGCTCGCAGCGATCACGATAGCGGCGAGTCTGATGGTCAGGCCCGCTGTCGCCGGAACTCCGATCGATCTGTCGGTGGATCCGCCGGAAACGAAAAGCGATTCCGGCCCAAGCCTGTCATTCGGGCGTGTGGGTCCGTGCCCCGGCTGCCGGACGGAGCCGCAAAGCGGCTTGTATAACCTGGTCACTCCCAAGGGCCCCCGCCCCATCGAACCGGTGCCAGGATTTCTGCTGAGCATCCCACTCGGCAATGCTGCGCGCTGAGTCCGATCAGGACGCGGTCCCATGGCACGCGCGGCACCATGCGCGCGGCGCTGCTTCGGGACGCGGTGGCGGCAGGCTCGTGCTAGCCCGTATGGT
>DASSRN010000352.1:0-12283 GCA_035701785.1 Acetobacteraceae bacterium
GCATGCCCTGGGTTCCGCCATGACGGTGAAAGGCACCGCGGCCCGCGGCGCAGATGGGCGTCCCTCCGTCCAGGCGGTCGCGAGCGCCGAAAAGATCGATCTCGACGCCATCCTCGCAGCGCTCAAACAGCCTGTACCCGCTGCCGCGCAGCCGGCGTCACCGCCGCCTGCTGGCACGCCCGCCAAGCCTGCGCCTGCCGGGCACATGATCCCCGACACCCCGCTGCCTCTCGGCACCCTGCGTCTGGCGGACGCCGATGTGAAGCTGAACGCCGCCCAACTGGTCTGGGGCGGGGTCGCCTATCGCGCGATCAACGGACATCTGGAACTGCGCGGCGGCAAGCTGCGTCTTGACCCCCTGTCAGCCGACCTGCCGGAAGGGCACGTCGATGCCGTGCTTAGCGTCGATTCCGCTCAGGCCACCCCGGCGGTCGCATTGCGTCTGCAAAGCCCCGGGCTCGCGCTGGCTGCCTTGCTTGCAGCACTGAAAGAGCCAGCCTACGCCACGGGCACGGTGCAGGTGCACGCCGACCTGCGCGGCAACGGGGCAACACCGCATGCCATTGCCTCGACCCTGGAGGGCACCGCAAGCCTCGCGATGGGCGGCGGCAGCATCGACAACCGCCTGCTTGGCAGTTCGCTCGGATCGGTCCTGCGCGCCGTCAACCTGCTCGACCTCGTCGGGCGCGGCGGTGCGAGCGAGATCAAGTGCTTTGCTGCCAACATCGACGCCAAAGGCGGGATTGCCGCGCTGCGCTCTTTCGTGTTCGCATCCTCGCTGCTGACAATGGACGGATCTGGCAGTGTGAACCTGGGTGCCGAGACGCTGGACCTGCGCGTGCGACCGCAGGCGCGAGTGGCCGGCACCGGCATCGTCGTGCCGCTGCGGATCACCGGGCCATGGCGGTCCCCGGCGACAACGCCCGATGCCGCATCCGCTGTCACCGATAATGCGGGAACCGTAGCCGGCGCTGTACTTGGCAACGCCACACCGTTCGGTGCGCTTGCCGGCGCCCTGGGCAGCAGGCAGGCCTCGGGTGCCCCTGGCGGATGCAATTCGGCACCCGCCACACCGTCACTGCCGGCGCAGCAGCCCAAACCGCCGAATGTCGGCGGGGTGCTGAAGCAACTTTTCCGGTGAAGCGTTTCTGGGAGAGCGCCTCCGTCGGGCACGGCGACGCAGGCTTTGCCATCCTGCTGGACGGCCGGCCTATGCATCTGCCAGGCGGCGCGGTGCTCCGGGTGGATGCCGAACCACTCGCCCTCGCGATTGCAGACGAATGGCAAAGTGCGGGAGGCGGCAAGGGCGGCGAGATGTCGTTCGCCGACACGCCGCTCACGCGTCTTGCCGGCACCGCGCAGCAGCGCATCGCGCCGGACCCGGCACCAACCATCGATGCGATCGCGCGTTACGCCGAAACCGACCTGCTGTGCTACCGGGCCGAGAAGCCGCCAGCACTGGTGGACCGGCAGGCCTGCGCCTGGCAACCCTGGCTCGATTGGGCAGCGAGCACCTACAAGGCACCGCTCCGGATCAGCAGCGGCATCGCCCACGTCAAGCAGCATCGCGGCAGCCTCGCTGCGCTGCGCGACACGGTGGCAGCGCTAGACCTCGCCGCGCTGGCCGCTCTTGGCATCGCTGTGCCGGCACTGGGCAGCCTGGTCCTTGGCCTGGCGATGACGGAGGGCGAGCTGGACGCTGCCACCGCGCACGCACTCGGCGCGCTCGACGAGTTGTACCAGGCGGAGATCTGGGGCGAGGACGCCGAAGCCGCCGCCCGCCGGGCCGCGATCGCCGCCGACGTGGCGCTTGCCGAGCGCTTCCTCCAACTGACGCGACTGACGGGACGGGGATGAACTGCAAGCGCCTCATCATCAGCGGCCGGGTGCAGGGGGTCGGCTTCCGTATCTGGATGGTGGAGAAGGCGCGGGCCCTGGGCGTTTCCGGCTGGGTGCGCAACCGGATCGACGGCTCGGTCGAGGCGCTGGTCGCCGGCGACACCGCCGCAGTCGAAGAATTGCTGCGGCTCTGCCGCCGCGGCCCGCGCATGGCCGTGGTGGACAGCATCGAGGAAGATCTGGCGGATCCGCCGGAGCATTTCGGCTTCCGTCAGGTGCCGACCGCTTAGGCCACCTGACTGGAACAGGCGCCTGCCAGCGCGTCCCCGTCAAACACCTCGACCCAGGCCGCCCGCAGCGCAGCATCGACGTCCGCCATTGTCGCGTCGATGCCCAGCGCGGCAAGGCTGGTGACGCCATGCTGGCTGATGCCGCAGGGCACGATGCCGGCATAGTGGTCCAGCGCCGGCGACACGTTGAGCGCGACGCCGTGCCAACTTACCCAGCGCGACACCCGGACGCCGATCGCGGCGATCTTTGCCTCGCGACCGGCAGCGTCGACCGCCCAGATGCCGATGCGGCCTTCTCGTCGCTCGCCGTTCACGCCGAAGCGTGCCAGCGCGCGGATCAGCCAGCTCTCCAGCGCGTTCACGTAGCAGCGCACATCGCGTGCCGGCGCGGGCCCATGCGGGCGGGTCAGGTCCAGCATGACATACGCCACGCGCTGGCCTGGCCCATGATACGTCCACTGCCCGCCCCGACCGCTGGCGAACGTCGGAAAGCGGTCGGGCGCGGTCAGGTCCTGCGGCCGAGCCGAGGTGCCCGCGGTGTAGAGCGGCGGGTGCTCCACCAGCCAGACCAGCTGCGGCGCGGCCCCGGCCCGGATGGCAGCGATGCGCTCCTGCATTGTTGCGACTGCCTCCGGATATGGCGTCAGGCCGGCCGCAGTGCGCCATTCGAGCCCGGTCGGAGCGATTGAAGCGCTGTCAGTCATCCGGTATACCCCGCCGCCTGCCCGAGCGGTCGTGGCGGAATGGTAGACGCGCAAGCTTGAGGTGCTTGTGGGGGTAACCCCGTGGAAGTTCGAGTCTTCTCGACCGCACCATTGCTTACAGCAGCGCCACTGACCGGTCACGCATAAGTGGCAGCGCCGCCGATTGTTTCCAACCGCCGGACGGCGCAAGCTCGGTACGGCTGAGGGCATTCGGCAGCTCCAAATGACGGTAACGGCCGACACCAGGTGCGACGTTCTTCTCGTCGAGGACGAGGAGCTGATCTCCATGTTGATGGAGGACCTGCTCGAAGAGTCGGGCTGTCGCGTCACAGCGACCGCCGGCCAGCTCGACGAAGCGCTGAGCATGGCGCGCAGCGGCGATTTCGATCTGGCTTTCATCGACCTCAACCTGCGCGGCACGCCCGCCTGGCCGCTGGCCGAGTTGCTGCGGGAGCGTGGCATCCCATTCGCATTCGTCACCGGCTACGGCGCGGCCGATACCCGGACCTATGCCGATGTCCCCGTGCTGCAGAAGCCGTTCACATCGCAGCATCTGGCGGCGATCGTCGACCGGCTGCGGGGACGGCAAGGCGCGGCCTAGGCCGACAAACATCCGCCAATACGGTGAACGCATTCACGCACGCTGCTGATTGATCGGGCGACCCTGCTGCGCAGCGTTCCCGATGGAGGCGGCCATGCCCGATCAGTATGCCCAGCATGTGCTCGAAAAATGCCCGGTCGGCTATTGGCGTTTCGAGGAGAATTCGGGGCCGGTGGCGCACGATTCGGCGCCTCATGGCCACCCCGGCTCCTATAAGGGCGAGGTCAGGTTTGCGCAGCCAGGCGCGATCCGCAGCAGCGATGGCCGCGCGATCGTCTTGAATGGCAAGGACGCGTTCGTCGAAATCGCCAGCGACCCGGTGTTCAGCCAGCCAAAGAGTGGAATGGGCTTGACGGTGGAGGCCTGGCTCCGCCCCGACCTGCTGCGATTCCATGGCGAAACCGATCAGCCGTATGTGCACTGGCTCGGCAAAGGCGAGACCGGCAGGTTCGAGTGGGGATTTCGCTTCTACAGCCAGTGCTCGGATCGCCCGAACCGTATTTCCGCCTACATCTGGAACCCGACGGTCGAAAACGGCGAAAAGAACGAAGGTGCCGGAGCCTATTTCGAGGACCCGATCGAACCCCATGTCTGGATCCACGTGGTCGCCTGCTACGATCCGGGCGATGCATCCAATTCGCAAGCCGGGGTATCGATCTTCAAGAACGGCGTGCGACGCGGCAGCCCGTCGACCTCACCGGGGGCGCTATACGCCTCCTACAATATCTACCCCGTGCCCGGGTATGCGCCGCTGCGGCTAGGTACCCGCGATACGAAGAGTTTTCTTACCGGTGGCCTCGATGAGGTGGCGATCTATCCGCGGGTCCTCACCTGTGAGGAGATCCTGGACAACTACAACGCGGCCTCGCGCTAGCGTGGCGCGCGGGGACAGACGCCCCGTCACCGGCTCCCGAGCGTGATACGGTCCAGGAAGGCCACGCACGCGCCATCCGCAGGATCCAGACGGAACAGCCTGATGGTGCGCGCCTCGGTCGAGCCAGACAGGCTGAACGTCAAGTCCTGAACGCCGCTTGCAGCGCGCACGATGCAACGCGCGCTGCGCTCCTCGGCGAAATACTCGTCCGTCGCTCCGATCCAGAACAGTTGGACGGTTTCCAGAGCCGGCGCCTCCAGCCTGAGGCGCACCGTCACGTAGTCGATTGGGCGCTGTTGGGCGAGCGGGCTGCGTATCGCGACTGACGGATCGATACTCGTCGATCGGATGCACATCCCGACCCCATGCGCGACGGAGACATCGGCATTGCGCGTCGAATCACTGACGAGGACCGCGGCGTCGAAGCTCTCGCTCCAAGTCATGTCGACGGGTGCGAGGGCGACACCATCCGGCCGCCAGTCCAGTGCTGGTGCGCCCTTCTTTCTTGCCCAGCCGATGTGCCCAGTGTTCGACAGCATGAAATGGGCGAGGTCCGGATGGTTCTTGACCAGCAGGTCGAACACCATGCCGACATGCGCAATGTCGAGTTCCTCATCCGACCAATCGGCCCGCGCCACATCGGGCGGGTATTCGCGGAACCGAAAGTTGAGGTCGTCCATCATCAGCCACGCACCGGGTCTCAGCAGCTTCGGCATGACCAGGGCAGCGAGCGCATCGGGTTCCCATTCATGCGCGCCGTCCAGGTAGCAGAAGTCGAAACACGGCTCGCACACACCCTTGCCGGTATGCTCGCGCAGGGCGCCAAGCAGATACCAGTCGTAGCCTCTGCGGTGCACCACCGCGTTGACGTAGCGGTTCAGCCCAGTGGCCTCTGCCAACTCGACCACCCCGATCGGGGTTCGATGCATGTGATCGACGGTCGTGACGAGACCGCCCCCGTTCTCCTCGACCGCCGCGGCCATCACACAGGCAGTCGCGCCGAAGCCGGTGCCGAGTTCCAGGCAGTCATGCGCCCCGCTCGCGATGATGCAGCTGTAGACCTCCCGCAGGGTCGTCTCGGACAGCAGGACCACGTACTGCTTGCTGTCGTCCTGACACTTCATCAGGCGCCGGTAGACCTCGTCGAACCTCATCGCTTCCCCACCGCCTCGCCGGTCAGAGCGTCGCAAGACCGTTGCCAGCCTGTGCCTGGCCGCTCATCCTGAGCGCCGATCCCATCGGGTGGGCTGCGCATGGACGACGACTTCCGCAAGGCGGCATTGGACTACCACCGCTCGCCGCAGCCGGGGAAGCTAGCGGTTGAGCCGACCAAGCGCATGGCGACGCAGCGCGACCTGTCGCTCGCCTATTCGCCGGGCGTCGCCGCGGCGTGCGAGGCGATCGTCGCCGATCCCGACGCGGCGCGTGACTACACCGCCCGCGGCAACCTGGTGGGCGTCATCTCGAATGGCTCCGCCGTCCTGGGCCTGGGCAATATCGGCGCGCTCGCCGGCAAGCCGGTGATGGAGGGCAAGGCCGTCCTGTTCAAAAAGTTCGCGGGTATCGACGTGTTCGATGTCGAGGTGGACGCCCACGACCCGGCACGCTTCTGCGACGTCGTCGCTGCCCTGGAACCAACCTTCGGCGCGATCAACCTTGAGGACATCAAGGCGCCTGAATGCTTCGCCATCGAAGCCGAACTGCGCCGGCGCATGTCCATCCCGGTGTTCCACGACGACCAGCACGGCACCGCGATCACGGTCGCTGCTGCGGTGCGCAACGGCCTTGTTCTCCAGGGCAAGTCGCTGTCCGACATCCGGCTGGTTACTTCGGGTGCCGGCGCCGCAGCACTCGCCTGCGTCGATCTGCTGGTGTCGATGGGATTGCGGCCGGAGAACGTGACGCTGACCGATATCAAGGGCGTGGTGCGGACCGACCGCAACGACATGCTGCCCAACATGGCGCGCTACGCCCGCGACACCGCAGCGCGCACGCTGCACGACGTACTCTCCGGCGCCGACGTGTTCCTGGGCCTTTCGGCGCCCCGGGTGCTGCAGCCGGAGTGGCTCGCGCTGCTCGCGCCAAACCCGCTGATCCTGGCGCTGGCCAACCCGGACCCGGAGATCCTGCCCGAGCAGATCGCCGCACTGCGTCCCGATGCGATCATGGCCACCGGCCGCAGTGACTTCCCCAACCAGGTGAACAACGTCCTCTGCTTTCCCTTCATCTTCCGCGGCGCGCTCGACGTCTCCGCCACGACGATCAACGAGGCGATGAAGATCGCCGCCGCCGAGGCGATCGCCGGGCTGGCGCGCATGGAGGCATCCGAGGTGGTGGTCGCCGCCTACGGCGGGTCGGCGCCGGTGTTCGGCCCCGACTACATCATCCCCAAGCCGTTCGATCCGCGATTGATCCTCGAGATCGCACCCGCCGTCGCGCGCGCAGCCATGCAGAGCGGCGTCGCCCGCCGCCCGATCGACGACCTCGCGCAGTACCAGCGCGACCTGGAGCGCTTCGTGTTCCGATCGGGCCAGTTGATGCGCCCGGTGTTCGAGGCGGCCCGCCAGGCACCAAGCCGCATCGTCTTCGGCGAGGGCGAGGACGACCGGGTGCTGCGTGCCGCGCAGGCGCTGGTGGACGATGGCATGGCCCGGCCGATCCTGCTCGGCCGGCGCACGGTGATCGAGCGCAAGGTGCATGACATGGGACTGCGCCTGGACCTGAATGACGGCGTGCGCGTGCTGGACCCGTCGGTGGACGACGATGTGTTCCGCCCGCTGCTGCCGGACTATCAGCGCCTGGTCGGCCGGCGCGGCATTCCGCCCGAGGATGCCGCCTTCGGTCTGCCGCGGCGCGGCACTGTCGCGGCCGCGATGCTGCTGCACGCCGGCATCGCGGATGTGGCGATCTGTGGCGGCAGCGCCAACTGGTGGCGCCAGGTGCGTTACCTGTTGCCGATCATCCCGCGCCGGCCGGACGCCAGCCGGGTGTATGGCCTGGGTTGCCTGATCCTGGCGCACGGCCCGCTGTTCATCTGCGACACGCAGATGGTGATCGACCCGACGGCCGAGCAGGTCGCCGAGATGACGGTTCTCGCCGCCGACGCGGTGACCGAGTTCGGCATCACCCCAAAGATCGCGCTGCTGTCGCACTCGAACTTTGGCGCGAGCGATTCAGAGTCGGCCCGCAAGATGCGGCGCGCGCTGGAATTGCTGCGCGAACGCTCGCCTCACCTCGAGGTGGACGGCGAGATGAACGCCGATGCTGCGCTTGTGCAGGCGATCCGGGACCGCTCCGTGCCCGACAGCCGGCTGAGCGGCACGGCGAACCTGCTGGTGATGCCCACGCTGGATGCCGCGAACATCGCATTCACGCTGCTGAAGGCGGCCTCCGACGGTTTGCCCGTAGGACCGATGCTGCTGGGCATGTCGAAGCCGATCCATGTGCTGGTGCCAAGTGTGACCGCGCGCGGCATCGTCAACCTGAGCGCATTCGCTGCCCTTGAGGTGGGATCGACGGCCGGCACTGCGCGCGATACCTGTGGCCCCACGAGCAGTCCCGGAGCCGTCCGATGATCAAGCGCTTCCACGTCCTCTATGTCGGCCAGATCGACCTCGACAATGTCGGCCTCGACGGCACGCCGGCGAACGAGCGCCGCTATCCGAACGAGCGCCTGTCCGAGGTGTTCTTCACCACCCGCCACATCGCCCAGGTGATGGACGAATGCGGCTATCACGCGCTGTGGACTGCCGAGCACCACTTCCAGCATGAAGGCTACGAGTGCCTGCCCAACCTGGTGCAACTCGGCCTCTGGCTCGCTACCCAGACCAAGCGGCTGAAGTTCGGCTGCGCGTTCAACGTGCTGCCGATGTGGCACCCGATCCGGCTGGCAGAAGATTACGCAATGGCCGACATCGTCACCGATGGCCGCGTCATCATGGGGGTCGGTCGCGGCTACCATACGCGCGAGGTCGAGACCTTCGGCGCACCGCTGATCGACGCCGAGAAGAACCGCGACTACTTCGAAGAACAGCTTCAGCTGATGCTCGCCTGCTTCAACCAGGAATACGTCAGCTTCAAAGGCCGCTTCTTCACCTGCCCGCCGGAGGTCGAGTATCGCGGCTACACGCTGAAGGACATCACCATGGTGCCACGGCCGAAGCACCTGCCGGTCGAGGTCTGGATGCCGGTCGCCTCCGGCAAGACCATCGACATGATCGCGAAGTATGGCCTCAAGGCGATGGTGACGCTGAACGGCGAGAAGATCCTCGACGATGTGGTGCGTGCGTATCAGGCAGCCTGCGCGAAGGTCGGCGACCACAAGGAACTCGGCCGCGACATGATATGGGGCACCGGGCTCTATCTAGCCGGCTCGCAGGAGGAGGCGATCCGCCGCGTCGAGCCGGCGCATGACGAACGCTACAAGTGGTTCGCGCCGTTTGGCTTCGTGCGCTATGCCGACGAACAGGGACGCACCTGGGGCACGCCCGGCGCTCCGGCGCGTATTCCCTCGCTGCGCGATGGCGTTGCGCAGAAGGCGTGGTTCTGCGGCACCCCCGGCCAGGTTATCGACGGCATCAAGTCGACCGAGGCGAAGTATCCCGGGCTCGAAGACTACATGATCCACTGGGCCGAAGGCCTGTCGCCTGGTGAGTTCGAGGAACAGCTGCGCTGGTTCGCGCGCGACGTGATGCCGGCGTTCCGCTGATCGCGCTCATGCCGTCAGCGATGTGAAGCAGTTCCACCACGTCGCGCCGACCCGCAGCATCCACGCTATCTGCTGTTCCGCGGCAGCGTCGTCCCAGGGCAGCGGCGCCGGCAGGATTGCTGCGATGTCGATCATCCCACGATGGTGCGAGGTGCCCCATTCCATCGCCACGTCCGGCCCAAGCTCTGCTTTCAGCCGCGGCTCGATCTCCGCACGCGCGCGATCGGCCAATGCGAAGAATGCCTCGCCGGCAAGCCCAGTGCAGCGCAGGAACACGCCAACCTGGGGAAACGACAGCTTCGCCCGGTACAGGGTGATCCATGCGGCATCGCGAACGATGGCAAAGCGGCGATTCCGATAACCGCCGGAGCTATGCGTCGGCAGACCGCCGATGCCGGCGCGCTGCGCCAGCAGTTCGCGCCAGAACGCGCGATCCTGCGCCAGGTCCTGTTGCGGGATCCCCTTGCGCCTGCTCCGATGCTTCATGGCTGAACAACGGTGGCCTCTGGACACCGGCCCGCGGTGATCGCCAAGCTGGTGCGGAACAATGGAGCGTCCCCGACGATGATCATCGACTCACAGGTCCACGCCTACGAAGCGAACACGCCGAAGCGGCCCTGGCACAGTGTGCCGAACTGGCCCGACCACGTCACCGGCGACGAGATGGTGGCAGCGATGGACAAGGTCGGCGTCGACGGCGCGATCTTCATCTCGGCGTTCGGCCTCTACCAGTACGACGCCAGCTACGCGATGGAGGTGCAGCGCGCGCATCCTGACCGGTTCGCCATCGTCAAGCCGGTCAACCCGGACGATCCGGCGGTGGCCGACGTCATCGCCGACTGGAAGAAGGTGCCGGGCGCGGTCGGCATCCGCATCATGCTGCCGCAGGAGGCCGGCCGCCAGGCGACCGATCCGGGCCTCGATCGCATCCTGCGCGCCGCGGTTCGCTACGACCTGCCGGTCAACATCCTGTTCTGGGGCAATCTCGACGTTGGCACCGCGCTGATCGACCGGCATCCGGACACGCGCTTCATCATCGACCACCTGGGCATCCTGCAGCCGCGCGAGCCGCCGGCGCCGCCCGAGCCTTGGGCTGACCTGCCGAAGGTGCTGGAACTGGCCAAACGGCCCAACGCGGTGATCAAGGTCAGCGGCGCCTGCACGCTGTCGAAGCAGCCCTATCCCTTCGATGACATCTGGGATCCGCTGGCCCGCGTGTTCGACGCATGGGGCCTGGAGCGCTGCCTGTGGGGCACCGACTGGACTCGTGCCTACGCGGTGGTGAATTTCGAACAGGCAGTCGAGCCCTTCCTGAAGACCGACCGCCTGTCCGACAGCGACCGCGCCATCCTGATGGGCGGCGCCTGCGCGAAGGCATATGGCTGGTCGCCGCGGAAAGCCTGAGCACTCGATGGTGGGCGCATTGCCATTGTTCGCCTGCGCAAGCAGGCGCCTCCTGGTCGGGTTTCTGCTCGCCGCCGGTGCGCTCACCCTCCATGCTGCGTCGGCGCAGGCCGACGACCTCGCGATGATCAGGCAGCGCGGCACGCTGATCGTCGGCGTGAAGACCGATTATCCGCCGTTCGGCTTCCGCTCCCCTGCCGGCGAGATCGAAGGGATCGAACCGGATTTGGCCGCGGATGTGGCGAACAGCCTGGGCGTGAAACTGGAGCTTGTGCCGGTCGTGGCATCGAACCGCATCCAGTTGCTGGAGCAGGGCCGGATCGACCTCATCATCGCCACGATGAACGCGACACGCGAGCGCAAGGCGGAGATTGATATAGTGCGACCTGCGTACTATGCCTCCGGCTACAACGTCATGGTGCCGAGGGCTATGAAGCTCACATCGTGGGCCGACCTCAAGGGCAAGAAGGTTTGCGGCATCGAAGACGCCTACTTCAACTATCAGGCGACAATGAACTTCGAGTTCCAGGTCGTCGCCTTTGCCAGCACAGAAGATGCCTTGACGGCACTGCAACAGGGACACTGCGCGGGGCTGCTGTACGACGATGCCGCAATTGAAGGCTCCATGCAGCAACTCGAATGGCGCGACTACACTATGCCGCTCGCATCCCAGGAAGTACAGCCCTGGAGCCTTGCGGTGCGCAAAGACCAGCCGCAATTGGCCGACTATCTATCCGGCGTGGTCAGGCGGTGGGTGAAGGACGGCACGATCCTGAACCTGGAGACGAAATACCACATCAGGCACTCGAGTTTCGCGGAGGAGGCGCACCAAAAGGCCTCCGGACCGGCTGGCAATTAGATCAAGGGAGCAGCGTGCGACGTTGGTCAGTTCGTTGCGCACCTGACCGCCCCTCGCCCGTGGCCACCACCGCCTCGGCGCAGCTAGACTAACGGGCATTCGCCTCGTCCCGCTCGAACCTGAAGTCCGCGGGAAGCCGGCCGCGAAAGCCCGCAGGCGCTTCAACAGCTCCATCCTGCCAGACTTGCGTGCAATGCCGAATTCACCGCTGCCAGCAACGTGGATCTCGATCTCGTCGCCATCCGGCGGGGCGGCAGGGTGGCGGGCGACCTCGCCCGCCACCTTGGTGTCAGATCAGTCAGCAGCGAGATTCGGGGTGAACTCCAGCGGCAGCCCCTTGTGGCCAGTCAGCCGCTCGCCTTCTTCCCACATCTCGAAGGCACGCTTCTTCAACGTCGGCACGACCGACGCGATCTTGTCCAGGTCGAGGTCGGCGGCGATCCCCGGGTAACCGGCGCGCTCGATCATCGGCCCCAGCTTGCGGTTCTCGATCTGCTCGAAGGTCCACTCTAGCGGGTCGTCGACCACGGTCAGGTCCCAGTTGATCCGGTGGTTCTTGTTGCGCGGACCGTAGTGGTAGTGCGCGTTGTTCCAGAAGCAGTCGAACGCCAGGAGTTCGGTCTCCTCGACGTAAGACTTGCCTTTTGACCCGCCGACGTCCGCCAGCACGTGAACCGCCAGCCCGCCGTCACCGTCCTTCAGCCGCCGCATCTCGAGACCGAAGCGGATGTTGCCGGCTTCGAAGATCTCCGTGCCGCGGTTGTGCTTCACCGTGTTCCGCTTGGCGATGAAGGTATCCCGCGCACAGGCCTCTACCTCGGGGAGCACGCGCTGCACCTGCGTCATGTTGGTGGCGTGGGCCACCTGCTGGTAGCCGGCGCGCTCCAGCATCTTCGGCAGCTTCGCGCTCAGTGTGCGGATGGTCCAGCCGATCGGATTGCCGTCGATGATCGGGTCCATGCGGCAATGCACGCCCATACCGCCGCCGACGCGGCCGGGCGTGG
>DASSRN010000353.1:0-4794 GCA_035701785.1 Acetobacteraceae bacterium
ACGCAGCTCAGCGCCTCCGAGGGGCACCCGGGTCTGCTGCTCACCCTCGTCCACGACATAACGCGAGAGAAGCAGGTCGAGGCGGAACTGCGGCAGGCGCAGAAGATGGATGCGATCGGTCAGCTCACCGGTGGCATCGCCCATGACTTCAACAATCTGCTGGGCATTATCATCGGCAATATCGAGTTCCTCCTCGACACGGCGCGCGACCAGGAACAGGCGACGCTGGCGCGCGAGATCCTCAACAGCGCGCTGAGCGGCGCCGACCTGACCCGGCGACTGCTCGCCTTCGCCCGACGCCAGAGCCTCCAGCCTCGACAGCTCGACCTGAATGCCTACCTGCCCAACCAGGTGGCCGTTTTGCGCCGGCTGCTTGGCGAGCAGATCACGGTCACCGCCGATCTCGCCGACAATCTCTGGCTGGTGCGGGCGGATCCATCGCAGATCGGCGATGCGCTGCTGAACCTGGCGATCAACGCGCGCGACGCGATGCCACATGGCGGCACGCTGACCGTAGCGACGTCTAACGTGCACTTCGCGGAAGGCGAGCTGGACGGCGCCGCCGCGCCGGGTGACTACGTCGAGCTGTCGGTGACCGATACCGGCATCGGCATGCCGCCCGAGTTGCTCGAGCGCGTGCTCGAGCCATTCTTCACCACGAAGCCGCCCGGCGCCGGCAGCGGCCTCGGTCTCAGCATGGTCTTCGGCTTTGCGAAGCAGTCAGGCGGCCACATGCGGCTCCGCAGCGAAATGGGGCACGGCACGACCGTCAGCCTATATCTTCTGCGTTCGTCCGGCGCCGATCGGGATCAAGGCCAGGATGGCGACGAGTTGCCGGCGCCGCGTGGCGCCGAGTCCATCCTGCTGGTGGACGACAATACAAGTATGCGGATGGTGGCACGGCGCCATCTGGTGTCGCTGGGCTACCGTGTCAGCGAAGCCGGCAGCGGACCTGCCGCTCTCGAGATCCTTCAGGCCGGCGAAAGCTACGACCTGCTGCTGACCGATGTGGTCATGCCGGATGGCATGACCGGGTATCAACTCGCCGCGGCGGCACGGACCCTGTTGCCGGATCTCCGCATCCTGTTCACGACCGGATACGTCCTGACGAAGCGCGCTGAAGCCATGCCGCATCCCGGGATGACCCTTCACAAGCCCTATCGCCGCCAGGAACTGGCCGTCACGGTGCGGGCGGCGCTCGACGCCTGAGCCGGTCAGCCGGCACTCGGCGGCGTTACACCGGCAACCTCGACCAGCAGCTTGCGCAGCACCGCCACTCCGAACGCGGCCGACTCGCTCGCCACCACGACGAACGAATCAGGGCCGCCGATCACGTTCTCCCGGTAGTATTGCTCCAGGTTCGGCTCGACCTCGACGATCGGCAGCCCATTGATAGTGACGCCGGCGGCGACCGCGGCGTCCCGCGCGTCGGTCACCGGGCGGCCGTCATTGTTGGCGCCGTCACCCGAGACGTCGATCACCCGTCGTGTCGCGACGTAGCCGCAGCTCAGCAGCAGCCCGGTGCAGAAGTCGATCGCGCCACTGATCGAGGTCCAACCCGGCAGCGGCCGCAGCGCGGTCTGCACCGCCTGAGCGAACGCGTGCGCCGCGGCCTGGTCGCCGATCACAGTCCACGGCACCGTCTGGTCCTGCCGCCGCGCGTCGGTCCAGGTGACGAAGGTCAGTCCGATGCGGCCCCGCCGGCCGCCCTTCACCGCCTCGATGAACGATGGGTGCCGGATCGCATCGAGATAGCCCTGGATCTGCATCGCCAGCCGCTGCTCGCTGATGCTGCCCGAACTGTCCACCGCCAGCACCAGCGCAACATCGACCTCCGCCCGCGGAACACGTTCCACAGCGTCGACCGGCACGCTCAGCCCGGTCCAGCGGCGTCGTGCATATGCAACTGTCATTGCGCCTCTTCGCGTTCAGCGTCCCCGCTGCCAGCCTAGCCTGCCGGATCAGCGTTTACACCCAGGCACCCTCTGGATTAGAGGCAGAGCCGCTTTCTTGAAATGGCTGCCGATCGCGATCGAGGAGACAGGCTGCCTTGACCACCACCCATCCGGCGCACCTGAAGGCCCTCGAGGCCGAGAGCATCCACATCCTGCGCGAGGTTGCCGCCCAGGCGGCGCGGCCCGTGGTGCTCTACTCAATCGGCAAGGACTCCTCGGTGCTCCTGCACCTGACGCGCAAGGCGTTCTTCCCCGCGCGTCCGCCATTCCCGCTGCTGCACATCGACACGACCTGGAAGTTCCGCGATATGATAACGTTCCGCGATGCCACTGCGGAACGGTTCGGCTTCGACCTGCGCGTTCACACCAATCCCGAGGGGAAGCGGCAGAACATCAATCCCTTCGACCACGGCAGCAGCTACACCCAGATCATGAAGACCGACGCGCTGAAGCAGGCGCTGACCGAAGGCCGCTACGACGTGGCGATCGGCGGTGCCCGGCGCGACGAGGAACGGTCGCGTGCGAAGGAGCGGGTGTTCTCGGTGCGCGGACCGGGTCACAGTTGGGACCCGAAGCGCCAGCGTCCGGAACTTTGGCATTTATATAACGGAAATTTAGCGCCGGGAGAGACGCTTCGGGTGTTTCCGCTGTCCAACTGGACCGAGTTGGACGTGTGGACCTACATCCTGGACGAAGGCATCGACGTGGTGCCGCTGTATTTCGCTGCGCAGCGCCCGACGGTGATGCGCGACGGGCTGATCATCGTGGTCGATGACGATCGGATGCGCTTCGAGCCAGGCGAACAGCCGGAGCAGCGGCTGGTGCGGTTCCGCTCGCTGGGCTGCTATCCGCTGTCGGCGGCGGTGGAGTCAGCGGCGTCCAATCTCGAGGAGATCGTCGAGGAGATGCGCACCACGCGCGTGTCCGAACGCGCAGGTCGGGTGATCGACAAGGACCAGGACGCCTCGATGGAGCAGAAGAAGCGCGAGGGGTATTTCTGATGCCCGACTCTCTGCTCCGCGTGCTGGCCTGCGGCTCGGTTGACGACGGCAAATCCACTCTCATCGGCCGCCTCCTGTTTGAATGCGGCACCATCCCCGACGATGTGATGGCGGCGCTGAAGCGCGACAGCATCCGCTTCGGCACCGTGCCGGGCGGCACCGATTATGCGCTGCTGGTGGATGGGCTGGCCGCCGAACGCGACCAGGGCATTACCATTGATGTCGCCTATCGGTTCTTCGAGACGCCGCGCCGGCGCTTCATCCTGGCAGACGCGCCGGGCCACGAGCAGTACACCCGCAACATGGTGACCGGTGCATCGGCCTCGGATCTCGCGGTGCTGCTGGTCGATGCGCGCAAGGGCCTGCTGGTGCAGACGCGCAGGCACGCGGCGATCGCTTCGCTGCTGGGCATCCGCCAGCTGGTGCTGGCGGTGAACAAGATGGACCTCGTCGGCTTCGAGCAATCGGTGTTCGACAAGATCGTCACGGATTTCTACTCGCTGCTTGGGAAGCTCGGCCCGCTTGCGGTGACCGCAATCCCAGTGTGCGCGCGCGACGGCGACAACGTGACCGTTCCCAGCACGCGGATGCCCTGGTACTCCGGCACGACGCTGCTGACCGCGCTGGAAGGTGCAGAGCCCACCTCGCATGTCGCCGAGAGGGCGTTCCGCATGCCGGTGCAGTTGGTTGCGCGGCCGGATCATAGCTTCCGCGGCTACGCCGGCACCGTGGCGACCGGCATCGTCCGGCCTGGCGATACGCTGCTGAATGCGGTGTCTGGCACCGAAGCTAAGGTGTCGCGCATTGTCACGATGGATGGCGATCGCGGCGAGGCGGTCCCAGGCGACGCGGTGACGCTGGTGCTCGATCGCGAGATCGACGTCTCGCGTGGCGACGTGCTTGCCGCCGCGCCTCCGCCCGTATTGGCCGACCAGGTGGCCGCCTGGGTGGTGTGGATGGACGAGACGCCGCTGTTCCGTGGCCGCGCTTACCTGCTCATGCTGGGTGCGCGCGCCGTCATCGGCACCATCACCGAGATCACCAACCGGCTCGATGTCGACACGCTGGCCGAGGTGCCTGTGCGCGAACTCGGCCTCAACGAGATCGGCCGTGTGACGATCTCGCTGGCGCAGCGCATGCCATGCGAGCAGTACGCCATCAGCCGTGATCTGGGCGGCTTCATCCTGATCGACCGGCTGACGCGCAACACGGTCGGCGCCGGCATGGTGACAGAGCTGCGGACCAAGGCGACCAACATCCACTGGCACCGGCTGGACGTCGACAAGCAGGCGCGTGCATCGCTGATGCAGCAGAAGGCGGCGGTGCTGTGGTTCACCGGCCTGTCGGCGTCGGGTAAGTCGACCATCGCCAACCTGGTGGAGAAGGCGCTGCACGCGGACGGCCACCACACGATGAGCCTCGACGGCGACAACGTGCGGCACGGGCTGAACCGCGACCTCGGCTTCTCGGAGGCGGATCGGGTGGAGAACATCCGCCGCGTCGCAGAGGTGTCGAAGCTGTTCGTTGACGCGGGACTGATCGTGCTGGTGTCGTTCATCTCGCCGTATCGCGCCGAAAGGATGCTGGCGCGCGACTGCGTCGAGGACGACGAGTTCCTTGAGATCTTCGTCGACACGCCGGTGGACGAGTGCCGGCGTCGTGATCCGAAGGGACTGTATCGCCGGGCCGACGCCGGGCAGATCCGCAACTTCACCGGCGTGGACGCACCGTATGAAGAGCCACTGGATCCAGAACTGCGCCTGCCCACCATGACCGCCCCACCAGAGGTGCTTGCCGAGCAGGTCGTCGAGGAACTCCGCCGCCGCGGCATCATTGGC
>DASSRN010000354.1:0-9547 GCA_035701785.1 Acetobacteraceae bacterium
AGGGCTTCAACGTGGTGACCTGGCGGCGCAGCGGCATCCAGTATTACGCAGTATCGGACGTCGAGGCGGAGCAGCTGGTGGAGTTCGCGCGGCTGGTGGCGCAGTGAGCTGACCAGAGGCGCTGCACCGCACGATAGCCGATCAGCGCCACTTCGACCTCTCCGCACCAGCGCCGGATGCTGCCGTCGGCCAGCAACTGGTATTCGCGCATCCGCCATGCAGCGTGCTGCGGCGTGATCACCTCGATGTCGCCTGATGCCGCGCAGTGCAGCGCCATGTGCGTGATGCCGGTCGGCAGCGAGGCGATCAGCGCGCGGTAGCGATCCGCAGCCTCGGAGGGCGCGACCGCAAGCGTGCCGCGGAAATGGTCTGGCAGAGCAAGGCCGGCGGCATCGATCGCATGGATGGCGCGCTCGTAGGCGTCCTGGTCCGGTGCGAAGCGGATTGTACGCGGCAGCACAGGGACCAGCCCATGGTCGCGAGCAAGCGCGACATGGCATTCGAGCAGTTCGGGCAGCATGGCGGCCGCCATATGCGCATCGAGATGCGTCGGTCGCAGGCCGGCGGAATGCGCGCGCTCGACCTGGGCGCGCGTTCGACTGCCGCCGCCTCGGGCACCAGGTGCCGACGCAGTGATTGGAGGTCGCGCCAGAAGTAGCCATCGCTGTCGATCAGGCCGGATGCGGGGCTGGCGGTGGAGATCGTCGCCAGCGATAGTGCTGCCACTCGCTGGTCAGTGTGAGGTGGACGCCCAGGTCCAATGAGGGATCAGCCGATGCGGCTTCGGCGATCTCCAGGAACCAGGGACAGGGCACCATGACCGAGCCACAGGTGACCAGCCCCTGGCGATGGAGTTCCAGGAAGGCGGCATTGCCGCTATGGCACATGCCGAGGTCATCGACGTGCAGGATGATCCCGCGCTGCACGCCGAGACCTGCGGCAAGTGTCTGCGCCAGGCTCAGGCGGTCTTGGACTTCAACTCGTCGAGCTGCATGCGCGCGCCGGCGATCATGCACGACAGGTCGGAGGTCAGCATGACCATGTCGAAGCCGCGCTTCACTGCGCCGGCGGCGAACGCAGCGCTGGCGCAGTGCATGACGCACTTGATGCCATGCCTGTGTGCCGTCTCAAGGATCTTGTCGCAGGTCGAGAGATGCAGCGGATCGGGATTGTCGCCGCGCGGGGCGAGGCCCAGCGCAAACGACAGGTCGGCCGGCCCGATATAGACGGCGTCGAGGCCGGGCGTGGCGCAGATCGCGTCGAGATTGGCGATGCCCTGCTTGGTCTCGATCATCGCCATGACGACGATCTCGTCATTGGCATGGGCCACATAGTCCGCGCCGCCGTAATGCATGGCGCGCACCGGCCCGGAGGAGCGCATGCCGACCGGCGGATAGCGGCATGCGGCAACTGCCATCGCGGCCTCCTCGGCAGTGTTCACCAGCGGCACGATGATGCCGTAGGCGCCGAGATCGAGCGCCTTCATGATGGCGGCAGGCTCGTTCCATGCGACGCGCACCACCGGCACCGTGTCGGTCTGCGAGATCGCCTGAAGCAGCGGTGCGACGTCCTTCATCTCAGCGGTGCCGTGCTGGAGATCGACGCACAATGCGTCAAAGCCCTGGCGCGCCATGACCTCGGCGGAGAAGCCGTGCGACAACGAAATCCAGCCCAGGGTCACGTATTGCCCGGCACGCCACATCTGCTTGATCTTGTTCGGTCGCATCATCTCACCTCTGGTCGCAGGAACGGGTTACGCCTCGCTATACATCAAGAGGCCCGGAACCCAACAGCCATCGGGACGGCGACGGTCAGTCCAGGGTCACGGTTGCAGGCCGACCCGGGTGTCGTCCGGCACGCTGCCGGAACAGCGCGATGACGAGGACGATAAAGGCCGCGATCACTGCAGAGGCAAGCGGGCGACTGAGCGCAAGCCCGCCTTCGTTGACCGGTTTGTCCAGGAAGTCACCGACGGTGGCCCCGAGCGGCCGGGTCAGGATGAAAGCGGCCCAGAACAGCGCGACACGCGATACACCGGTGCAGAAGTACAGCACAGCGATGACGGCAAGCGCGGTGCCGAACAACAGTGCTCCGCCCCCGTAGCCAAGATCACCGGAATCCGCAGACCAGTCTCCCAATGCGGTGCCGAGTGTCTGCGACAGAGTGATGGCGGTCCAATAGAACGCCTCCACCCTGGGTGTGCTGACCGAGTTGACCGCGATGGTTCCTTCCGATCGGTACCACAGCCAGAGCGCAGCAATCAGCCCGACAAAGAGCAGGGTGGTGCCACCGGTATAGCCGATGCCGAGAGACCTGTCGGCGAAGTCTGCCATCGCGGTGCCGAAGGTTGTGGAGGCGACGATCGTCGCCCAATACAGCGAAGGGTGGAACGCCTGGGCGCGAATCTGCGCTGCCACCAGAACGATGAGCGCGACCAGGAACAGCGCGACACCGGCGAGATATCCCCAGTCCAAGGTCATGGTGACGGTATCGCCGCCGGTTTCGCCGAGAGTCGTTGCGGCAATCTTCAGGATCCAGAACAGCAGGGTGACTTCGGGAACCTTGCTCAAATGCGCCGCTTCCGGCCGTGCAGTCATGTCGAGTCCGTCGCTTCGTTGAGGAGGGGGCTATTCGCATGGCGGCTGGAGCAGCCAACCTGGCCAGAGTTGGTAAGGCGCCCCCGCCTTCCGAAGTGCTGTCTTGTTGTTCTGTGTCACATGACCGCGACTGTGCGTTCGCTATCCCGAAACGATATCGTGCGCCAGCTTGACGGCTCAGGCGAATGATTCTCCTTTCGGCAGATGGAGAGAATCATTGAACGAGGCGACCGCTTCTTCGTGGCGCTGCGCAAGCAAGGCTACGCGACACGGAGCGAGCCGATCTTCCACGCGGTCACGCCACATTTCCGCGTTGCTCTGTGCTGCGCCGAACCTGGCGCTCGCTCGGAATGGGCGGAGCCGCCGGCAGCAGCGGTCACCTGCCCGCTGTGCCTGCGGCGGCTCGAGAAGCTGTAGCTTCCTCTCAGGTTTTGGTGATGGTGCGGAAGAAGTAGAGGTCCTCGACGATTCCCGGCTTGTAGCCAGTGACGTTGGCGCGCGAGGCGACCTGGTTGGCGGGCTGGAACATCAGGATATACGGGCCGTCGTCGGTGAGGATCTTCTGCAGCTCCTCGTACATCGCCGTACGCTTGGCGGGATCGACCTCCTTCACCGCCGCGGTGGTCTTGGCGTTCACCGCGGGATCGAAATAATGACAGCGCCAGGCCAGCGGATGCGGTGCATCGTCGCTGTCGTTGTCGTTGAACGCGAAGGTGGAAGCATTGGTGTGCGGGTCGAGGTAATCCGGCGTCCAGCTCAGCAGCGTCGCCATGTGCTTGCGGGCGCGGAATTCCGCGACCACCTGCTTCTGGTCGGTGGCGACGATATTCACCTTAACCCCGGCGAGCCCCATGGTCTGCTGCACTGACTGCGCCATCTCCAGCTGCGGTGAGATCCCGGCGGTGCTGAGCCGCAGCTCGAAGCCGTTCGGATAGCCCGCCTCGGCCAGCAGCGCCTTGGCCTTGGCGACGTCGAGCTTGTACGGATCGTAGGCGATTGCCCCAGGCAGACCGATCGGCAGGAAGGCCTGATGCACCGCGAAGCGGCCCTTCAGGAAAGTGTCGGCCATGCCGTGGTAATCGACCAGGTATTTCAGCGCGAGCCGTACCTTCGGGTCCTTCAACCGCGCGTCACCCAGGTTGAGTCCGATGTACCAGGTGCCGGAATAGGGGAACGATTCGACCTTGACATCCTTGTTGGCCCCCAGCGCCTTGAGCTGATCCGGCTGCAGGCTGAGCGCGATGTCGATGTCGCCCTTCTCCAGCAACAGCTGCTGCGAACCTGGTTCAGGCACATGGCGGATGATCACCCGCCTGGTCTTCGCCGGGCCCAGGTGATAGCCGGGATTCGCCTCCAGCGTTACCGACTCGTTCGGCTTCCACGACACCAGCCGGTAGGGGCCTGAGGTGGCCGAGTGCGTCTTCAGCCACGTGTTGCCGAGATCGCCGCTGGCCTCGTTGGCTAGCGCCACCTTCTTCTCCACCACCGATGCCGCGACAGTCGCCATCAGGTTCAGCACCAGGGTCGGCGCGAAGTCCTCGGCGATGGTGAACTGCAGCGTGTGGGGATCGAGCGCCTTTATCAGGTCGCGCACGTTGTCCTTGTTCCACCCAAGTTGGGTGAACAGGAACGCCGGCGTCTTGTTCATAATGACGACGCGCTGGAGCGAGAACGCCATGTCATCAGCGGTGACCGGCGCGCCGCTTTCGAACTTCTGGTCGGTGCGCAGCGCAAAGGTATAGGTCTTGGCGTCGGGCGAGACCTTCCAGCTTTCGGCGACGCCACCGACCAATTTGGTCGGGTCCTCCGCCTCGTAGCGCACCAGCCGGTCGTAGACGCTGGAGAGGAAGATCTGCGCCGAGATCTCATACGCCTCGCCGGGATCGCAGGTGATGATGTCGTCTATCTGCGAGGCGATGACCACCATGTCCTTTGGCGTTGCGGCGTCCACGATCCGGCTGAACAGCGCGGCGAGCGGCGTGGTTGCTGCCAGCAGTGTGAAATCTCTGCGATTCAACATGGTCAGTTCCCCCGGTGCAACGTCGTTGCGGAAGATTGTCATTGTGCGCGGGGCGAAGCAATCTTGCCCGACCAGAGCACTACCGGTATGCGAACACCAATCGTTCCTTGCCCCGCCGCATCACCAGGAAACCGATGACGATCAGATTGGCAAGGTTGAAGAACACCCCCACCCCGAACGACGGCGCATAAAACCCGAAGCGGTCGTACAGCTCCCCCGCCAGCCAGGTGCCGAACGCCATCCCGGACATCGCCAGGAAGAAAAAGGTCGGCACACGCCACGACGCCTCGGACGACGGGAACAGCTCGCGGATCGCCACGACATAGGACGGGATGATGCCCGAGAACCCGAGGCCGAACGCAGCAGAAACGGCGAACAGTCCGACCTCGTTCTGTGTCACCAGGAACGCCGCGATGGCGACCGCCTGGCAGGCAGACCCCGCCATCACTGCGCGAAGCCCGCCAACGCGGTCGGCAAGCATGCCCCAGAACTGCCGGCTGATGAATGCACACGCCAACAGCACCGACAGCATCGCCGCGCCATGGTTCGGCGCGATGCCGAGATCGGTGCAGAACGCCACCAGGTGCCCGTTCGGCACCGCCATCGGAATGCAGCAGAAGAACGCCGCGATGCAGATCAATCCCAATACAAGATTGGGCGAAAGTCCCAGCACCTTCTCGCCTCTGCGCGGGTCCGCCGCCAGCGTGTGCGCGACATGCGCTGCCGGCGTCGGGCGCAGCCAGAACAGCGTCAGCGGCACGATCACCGCGATCACCACCGCCGCGTAGGCGAGCATCGTCGCTGACCAGCCATATTGGGTAATGCCGCGTTCGAACACCGCCGGCCACACCACGCCGGCGATGTACTGTCCGGACGAGATCAGTGCCAGCGCCGATCCGCGCCTTCGATCGAACCAGCGCGACACATACACCACCAGCGGCGCATAGATCGCGCCGTTGCCGACCAGGCCGATCAGCAGACCGTGCCCGATATACAGCGCCCACACGCTGCCGATCGATGAGAGCGCAAGCCCGCTCGCCATCATCACCGCGCCGACCAACACACTGAACCGGATGCCGATGCGGTCGGCGAGCCAACCCATCAGGATGCCACCCAGCCCGGTGCCGACCCAGACCAGCGCGCCGGCCAGCGCCACTACGGAACGGTCGGTCCCCAGCGACTCCTGGATCGGCTTCAGCCCGACCACGACCAGCAACGGCGCGCCGTAAGAGATCGACAGGATGGCCAGCGTGATAGCAGCGGCGGTCCACGACGCGCGGCTCTCGATGCTGGCCGCGCGCTGCGGCACCATGGTGTCCGGCATTGCCGGCTTCTCCTCCCGGGTATAAGCGGCGGGGTGGTATGGACCGGGCCATGTGCCCCGGCAAGCTGGAGAGACGCATGAGTGCTGCCAATGGCGCGCAACCCACTGGACCACTTCGCGGCCTGCGCGTGTTCGACCTCACGCGGGTGCTGGCAGGTCCAACCTGCGCGCAGATGCTTGCCGATCTCGGCGCCGATGTGGTCAAGGTCGAGCGCCCTGGCGCCGGCGACGACACCCGCGGCTTCGCGCCGCCCTACATGCCGGGCACCAAGGAGAGCGCGTATTTCGTCGGTGTGAATCGTAACAAGCGTTCGGTCACGCTGGATATCGCCAAGCCCGAAGGCCAGGCGATCGCGCGACAGCTGATCGCCCAGAGCGACATACTGGTGGAAAATTTCAAAGTGGGTGCGCTGGCCAAGTACGGCCTTGGCTACGATCAGCTACACGCGGCGTATCCGCGGCTGATCTACTGCTCGATCACCGGCTTCGGCCAGACCGGACCATACGCGCCGCGCCCCGGCTACGACTCGCTCATCCAGGCGATGGGCGGGGTTATGAGCCTGACGGGCGAGCCCGACGGACTGCCGCAGAAAGTGGGCGTACCGGTCGCCGACCTGTTCGCCGGTCTCTACGGCTGCATCGGCATCCTCGCCGCACTGCGCCATCGCGACGCGACGGGACAGGGCCAGCAGATCGACATCGGCATGCTGGACACGCATGTTGCCTGGCTGGCAAACCAGGGCATGAACTACTTGGCGACCGGCGAAAACCCGGCGCGTCTCGGCAACCAGCATCCCAACATCGTACCCTATCAAGTGTTCCCGACTGCCGATGGCCACATCGTGCTGTCGATCGGCAACGACCCGACGTTCAAGCGGTTCTGCGAGGCGTTCGCGCTGACGCATCTGCTGGAGGACGCGCGCTTCGCCACCAACGCGGCCCGCGTCGAGAACCGCCAGCTCGTGACCGACACGCTGACCCCGGTGATGCAGACGCAGAACACCGGCTGGTGGGTCGAACGCCTCGAGGCGCTGAAGATCGGCTGCGGTCCGATCAACAAGCTGTCGGAGGTGTTCGCCGATCCGCATGTGGTGGCGCGCGGCGTGGTGCAGGACATGACGCACGGATCGGGCGAGTCGGTGAAGGTGATCGCCAATCCCGTGCGCCTGTCGGAAACACCCGCCGACTATCGCATCGCACCGCCCTTGCTGGGCGAGCACACGGAAACGGTGCTTGGCGAGCGCCTCGGCCTCACGGCGCCGCAACTCGCAGCGCTGCGCGAGAAGGGCGTCATCTAGCAGTCAAGCGCGCGGTCGCCGCCAGCTGTCAGGGATCGGACTCCCCTTGCCTTCCGTGTAGCCTTTCCCCCCATCGCTCAGGCCCAGCTCGCGCACGGCCCACTCACCGATGTTGTACCACACGTCGGGACCGGGGCAGTTGCCCCGCAGGTCGGCAGACTCGCCCTGCCGATGCGCGAATACGAATGAGATCCCGTAGGTCTGGTTCAGGTACTTCACCAGATCGCAGCCACCACCGATCTGCTGCGGCGACAGCACGCTGCGCCCGTTCTCACTCGGCTTCCAGTAGTTGCCGCGTTCGTCCGGAAAGTTACCCACGACCTCGATCGAGATCGCATCGTCGTTGAACGCGCTGGACGCAACCAGATAGGCCTCGACGGGGTGCAGCTGCACGATGGTGCCGTCCGGCAGCACGACGTAATGCGCATGCACCGACAGGTAGTTGTCGGCCACCGAACCACGGCTGAATGACGTCTGGTGCAGCACCACAGTGTCGATCTGTGCCGACATCCGGTTGCGCATGCGGTAGTTGCGCGGAGTCTTGTCGGTCTTGTCCACAATATCCGGCGCAAGCCACATGCTGGTCATCGTCGCCATCGCTACCTCCAGGCTGTCGCAGGGCCGTGGCGGTAGCACACAGTCCTGACAGCACGTGTGAGATAGATCACCGCAGCGCGGGCGCCTGACCTACTCCCAGGGCGTTTCCGCCACCGCGTTACGACCGGCAACGCGCCCGAACGCGAGGCATTCGCCGATGTTGCCTGTGCCCTGGTACAGATAGCTGTAGATCGAACCAAGCTCCCCGGCGCTGTACAATCGCGGGATCGGCGTGCCATCCGGACGCACGATCTGCGCGCGCTCATTGCGCCGCGGGCCACCCTGTGTGTTCAGCATTGATGGCGACAGCTCGACTGCATAGAACGGCGCCTGCACGATCGGCGCCAGCATCAGCTTGCGACCGAACTCCGCGTCGTGCTTCGCCGCGCAGGAGCTATTCCATCTGCCCACGGTCTCGGTCAGCGCGGCGGGATCGAGGCCGACTGCGGATGCCAGTGTTGCTATGCTATCGGCCCGCGCGATCCAGCCCTTCGCCAGCTCGACGCTGTTGTCCTCGCTCCAATCGTAGCGCTCGATGATCTGCGTCCAGCCGTGGCTCGGGTGCTTGTCGTACAGCGGCCCGGCGGTGAACAGCGCATGGTCGAACACCATGAACATCGGGCATGGCGTCGACAGCGGCAGCCAGCGGCCATTCACCGGCACCTTGCCATGACGCGTCTTGAACTTCTCGTCGGTGAAGCGGCGCGCATCCGGTCCGACCACGATCATCCCGCCCGGCATCTGCTTGCTGAAATGCAGCGCCTGCATCGAAAACGACGTGCGCACCTCGGGCACCTTCAGCGCCATCGAAGGACCAGCGAAGTTGTTCATGTGCCAGAGGTCGGCGCCGACCGACAACGCCATGCTGATGCCGTCGCCTTCATTGTACGGCGACCCCGACGTGTAGCAGTACGGCACGCCGGGCAGATAGTCGCGGATCATCTGCTGGTTATTCTCGAAGCCACCGCAGGTCAGCACCACCGCCTTGCGCGCCTTCACGTGCAGCGCCCCGTTCGGTGATTGCGCCCGCACGCCGAGGATCTCGCGGGTGACGCCATCCTGGATCAGTTCGCGCGCCGGCGTCTCGTAGTGGATGGCGATCGGTCGCCGCTTCACCAGGCGCTCGAACAGCTTCCAGGTGTAGGAATACCCGTAGGTCGGTCCGTCGTGAAATTTGTGTACACAGTCGGCGCCCGGCAGGTCGGGGAACTCGATGCCGACCGGCTGATGCTGATGCTCCTGCGGATCGCCGCCCAGGCTCGCGAGCCATGCATTGTTCTGGCCCATCTCCTGCGCCCAGACCTTCACCATCCCGTCCGGCACGGTGTAGGGACCACACAGCGCATTGAGATAGGCGATGGCCTTGTCGGCGCACGAAGTGTTCAGATAGCCCTGGCCAGCGACGCGCGTATTGCCGCCTTCCTGGCCCTCCGGCGCCTTCTCCAGAATAACGACTTTGGCGCCGAGTTCGTGCGCGGTGACCGATGCGGCCATGCCTGCGGCCCCGAAGCCGACCACGACGACATCGGCCTCGACATCCCACTGATGCTGCATGGCAGAGTGCTGCTCCGTGACGTCCGGCTGCGATAGCATCCGGCGTCACGGGCGGCAATTATGTGTGGCGGGCAGCACCGCTCACTGCACCGACGGCTGTGTCCTCAAGCTGTTGAAGGCAGCCGATGAAGTGAACAGGTCGCCCGAGTTGAGGTTG
>DASSRN010000355.1:0-10837 GCA_035701785.1 Acetobacteraceae bacterium
GGTAGCGCAGCCGAGTCAGCGCCGACAGCGGAGCCACGTCGGCAACACGCGTGCCCGACAGGTCAAGGCTTTCCAGTGCGCCGAGCGCCGCCAGCGGCGATACATCGGCCACCGGCGTATCGCCAAGGTCGAGGCGCTCGAGCCGGAGCAGCCCTGCGAGCGGCACCGCATCCGCGACCAGCGATCCGGTGAGGAAGCAGCACAACAGTCCGCGCATTGCCGCCAGCGGCGTGACATCCGCCACCGCGGTGAACGACAGGTGCAGGTGCTCCAGCCCGGTCAGCGCGCTCAGCGGTGCGATGTCGCTGATTCGCGCGCGAGTCAGCACCAGCCGACGCAGCGCGGTCAGCGCCGCGACCGGACGCAGGTCGGTCACGTAGCTGCGCTCCAGCCTGAGTTCGACGATCTGCGCGATCCACTCCTGCGGCGGCACCCGCCCCGCTTCGATCAGCTGCACGAGGGCGGCAGGATCAATCGGCACGCTGCAAGATCAGCTTATCGGGCTCTTGCCGTCCAGTGCCCTGACAGCCGACCCTACGCCGGCAACAAAGGGGGACGCATATGGCCTGGCCGCAGCAGCACGGGATATTCGAACTCGGCGAACTCACGCTGCAGTCGGGCGCAGTCCTGTGCGACGCACGCCTGTCGTGGAAGGCGCACGGCACGCTGGCGCCGGCACGCGACAACGTCATCGTCTATCCGACCAGCTATGGCGCGCAGCACCCGGACCTGGAATGGCTGATCGGTCCCGACGGCGTGCTGGACCCAACACGCTGGTTCATCGTGATCTGCGACATGTTCGGCAACGGCCTGTCATCCAGCCCGTCCAACACCGCCGATTATCCGTCGCTGGTGACGATCTACGACAACGTGCAGACCCAGCGTCACGCGCTGCGCGAGTTGTTCGGCATCGAACGCGTGGCCTGTGTGTACGGCTGGTCGATGGGCGGGTTGCAAGCCTATCACTGGGCGGCGCTGTTCCCTGACGCGGTGGACCGCATCGTGGTGAACTGCGGCGTCGCGCGTACGGCCGTGCACAACCAGGTGTTCCTGCGCAGCCTGATGGCAACGCTCGAAGCTGCACTCGAACACATCGGCGACGGGCGCTTCACCGCCGAACCTCTTCTGGCGAAGCGCGCCTTCGGCCGCATCTATGCCGCCTGGGCGCTGAGCCAGGATTTCTATCGTGCCGGCCTGCATCTGACGAATTCGCCCGATCTCGAAACCTTTCTGCGCACCGACTGGGAGGAGCGCTTCGGCGCACGTCCGGCCGCCAACCGATACGCACAGCTGCGCACCTGGGACGCCGCCGACATCAGCGCCAACGCGCTGTATGACCACGACCTGCCACGCGCCTTGCGAGCGATCCGCGCGCGCGTGCTGTTGATGCCTGGTGAGACCGACCTCTATTTCCGCGTCGCCGACAACGCCGCCGAACTGCCGTATCTCGCACATGCGGAATTGAAGCCGATCCCCAGCATCTGGGGCCATCGCGCCGGCAATCCAACGACCAACCCCGAGGATGCACGCTTCGTGCGCGAGGCGGTGCGGAAGTGGCTGGATTAGGCCACTGTGTCGCCAAGCGTACGCCGTGATCGCCGAAGCGTGTCGTTGCCCAAGGCCGTCCGAGTCAGCAAACTCGCTTCAAGCAACGCGCATCGCAATCCAAGGACCAAGCCATGGCAACGATCACCTCCAGCAATCCCCCTGCTGTCCGCGCGCCCACCGGCTACACGCACGGTCTCCTGCTGGAGGGCGTCGAACGACGGCTGATCGTCTCGGGCCAGGTCGGCGTCTCGCCCGATGGGTCTGTGCCCAGCACCGGCGAGGGCCAGATCGCGCAGGCCTTCGCCAACCTGCGCGCGGTGCTCGACGCCAACGGCATGAGCGTGAACAACCTGGTCAAGACCACCGTGTTCCTGACCGACCGCTCGCTGCTGGCCTCGTTCCGCGCCGCGCGCGACGCGGTGTATGGCGATCACGCGCCGTGCTCGACGCTGTTGTTCGTCGCCGGGCTGGCCGACCCTCGCTTCATGGTGGAGATCGAGGCGGAGGCGGTCGCCTAAGAGGCGCCCGCGATCGGCACAAGGTGCGACAGGAACACCTCGGCGCACACCCGCCATGAGTAGCATTCGGCGTGCCGTCGGCACTCAGTCCGCACCGCGCCCAACGCTTCAAGCGCGGCAACGCGCAGATCCGCGTTGATGGCGCCGATCTTGCCCTGCGCATCGGCCAGGACGTCGATCGGTCCGGTCACCGGAAATGCCGCGACCGGCGTGCCGCATGCGAGCGCCTCGAGCAGCACTAGGCCGAACGTATCTGTCAGGCTCGGGAACACGAACACATCGGACCCCGCATAGGCGCGCGCCAGCGCCTCGCCATAGCGCGGACCGGTGAAGTGGACCTGTGGATACTCGCGCTGCAGACGCGACAGGATCGGCCCGCCACCGACCACGACCTTGGATCCCGGCAGGACCAGCCGCAGGAACGCCTCGATGTTCTTCTCCACCGCAACGCGCCCGACATACAAGAACACCGGACGCGGCAGCTCCCACTCCTCTCGCGGCATCGGCTTGAACAGGTCGAGATCGACGCCGCGCGACCATGAGCGGATGTTGCGGAAGCCGCGGCCTGCCAGTTCGTCCCGCAGGGACTGCGTCGCCACCATCGTGCCCTCGGCGGCACCGTGGAACCGCCGCATCCAGGTGTAGATCGGCCGCAGCGGCAGTCCGGTGCGCGCCTTGATGTATTCCGCGAACCGGGTGTGGAACGCCGTGGTGAAGGAGAATCCGGTGCGCTTCGCCCAGCTGCGCGCTGCCATGCCCAGTGGACCTTCGGTGGCGATGTGCAGCGCGTCGGGCCGGAATGCCTCGATCATGCGCACCAGCCGACGCCGCGGCAACAGCGCCAACGGGATGTCGCTGTAGGTCGGGCACGGAATGGTGCGGAAGCGATCGGGCGCGATCACCTCCACCACGTGGCCCATCGCACGCAGCTCCGCCACCACCGTTGTCAGCGTACGGACCACGCCGTTCACCTGCGGCGCCCAGGCATCGGTCACGATCAGCAGCCGGTGGGACGGCGCGGGAGGCAGCATCGCGTCGCAATCGACCGGAGCGTCGAGGACAACCGCGTCAGGCAGCTTCGCGCACCAGCGAACCGCGCGGTGCGAAGAACGACAGCTGGTTCTCCGCGGCCCAGTCGATCAGTTCCATCCGTCCGTCGTGGTGCTCCACCAGCGCGGTGCAGCTTTCCACCCAGTCGCCGTCGTTGAGATAGAGCACGCCCTGCACCTCGCGCATCTCGGCGTGGTGGATGTGGCCGCAGACCACGCCGTCGAAGCCGCGGCGGCGCGCCTCGCCGGCGAGTGCATTCTCGAACCGGTCGACCGCCTTCACCGCCTCCTTCACCTGGCGCTTCAGCCAGGCTGACAGCGACCAATAGGGGTAGCCCAGGCGACGGCGCAGCAGATTGAACCAGCGATTGAACACCAGCGCGGCGGCATAGGCGCGATCGCCCAGCAGCGCGAGGAACCGCGCATAGCGCACCACGCTGTCGAACTCGTCGCCATGCATCACCAGCAGCCGCCTGCCATCGGCGGTGACGTGCTCGGCTTCGGCGCGCAGGCTGATGCCGGCGATGTCCAGGCCCATGGGCAGCCAGGCGCGGAACATCTCATCGTGGTTGCCGGGGATGTAGATCACCTCGGTGCCGCCGCGCGCGTGACGCAGGATCTGCCGCAGCACTTCGTCGTGGTATTCATCCCAGTACCACGACTTGCGCAGCCGCCAGCCATCGAAGATGTCGCCGACCAGGAACAGCTTATGGCAGCTCGTGCGGTGCAGGAAATTCGCCAGGAAGTCACAACGGGCGCCGCGCGTTCCAAGGTGGATGTCCGAGACGAACACGCTGCGATAGTGCGGTCGTGCGCCGGGAACGATGGGTGCGTTCATGCAATCAGCAGGAGATACTACGGCACCGTTGTGGATAAAGTTAAGTTTGCGTGACGAAACTTGGGATTAAGCCTTGTTATCAAAGTCATCCCTGAGCAATTGAACCGTCATCTTCCTGAAACATTTTAATGAGATCAGTAAAGCTTCGGCTTGCCGAATCGTTGCCGCGGCGGAGCATGATCATCATCTTCAATCCCGCTGCCGGGATGCGCCGTGCCAGTCTTCTGTGGCGCGTGCTGGACGTGCTGATGGCAAACGGCATCCGCATCGAGCTTGCCGAGACGCAGCGGCCGGGCGACGCCGAAGCGCTGGCCCGCGCCGCTGCCTGCCGCGGCGCCTCGCTGGTGGTCGCGGCCGGCGGCGACGGCACCATCGCCGAGGTGGCGAACGGTCTGCTGGGCTCCGATGCGCGGCTTGGTGTGATTCCACTCGGCTCCGCCAATGTGCTCGCACACGAACTGGCGCTGCCGTTCGAGCCGCGGGCAGTCGCGGCAGCGCTCGCGTTCGGACGCACACGGCCGCTGTGGCCTGGCATGGCAAAGGGAACCAACGGCACGCGGCTGTTCGTGCAGATGCTGGGCGTCGGCTTCGACGCGCAGGTGGTGCACGACCTGCCGGTCATGCTGAAGCGCACCTTTGGCCGCACCGCCTATGCGCTGCAGACGCTCCGGGAACTGACCGCGTATCGGTTTCCGTCGATCCATCTGCGGGTGGATGGCGAGGAGACGCAGGCGGCCAGCGTCATCATCAGCAAGGGCCGGTTCTATGGCGGCCGCTTCGTGCTGGCGCCGGAAGCCTGTCCCGCTGAGCCAGGGTTCTCGGTCGCATTGTTTGACCACGCCGGCGCGGTCCCCGCACTGCTGTACGGCGCCGCACTGCCGCTCAACCTGCTGAGCCGCGCGCCGGGCGTGCGCCACATCCGCGCCCGACGGATCGATTTCACCGGCAACGAGCAGTCCCCCGTGCAGACGGACGGCGATGCGGCACTGCCGACGCCGATCAGCGTGACCGACGCGCCGGCTGCCATTCCGGTGGTGGTCGCCTGAGCGCTGCCCGGCTTGCCAATGTCGCAGCCCAACCGGTACACCGCAGTCCTCGGAAGGAGGACTGCATGCGCACACTCGTCCTGGGCGCCGCGATCATTGCTGCCAGCGCCGCACTCTGCGCAGCCAACGCACAGTCGACGCCGGCGCCGATCGTGCAGCCGCCGCAGATGCAGCAGCGCGTGATCGCCAATGGCGGGGCCGCTGCGAACAACAACAACAACTACCAGACGCAGGCGCTGCCAGGGCCCGTCGCGAATCCGGCGCCTGGCACCATGGTGATGCATATGAACGGCGCCGTGTGGTCCGAATTCGGCATCGGTCCTGGCGCAGCGCATCACTGAACCGGGGTTGCCCATGTCAGCATCGCTCCTCGGCGCCCCGAAGGCCGCGGTCGATACGCCCGCCCTGCTGGTCGACCTCGACCTGATGGAAGCTAATATCCGCCGCGTGGCCGAGACCTGCCGCGCGCATGGCGTCGGCTGGCGCCCGCACACCAAGGGCCAGAAGACGCTGGAGATCATCCGCAAGGAACTGGCGGCCGGCGCATTCGGCGTCACCTGTGCCAAGCTGGGCGAGGCGGAGGTGCTGGCGGCGCACGGCATCCGCGACATCCTGATCGCCAACCAGATCGTCGGACCGGCCAAGACCGAACGGCTGCGCGAACTGACCGCGATCGCCGATCCGATCGTCGCCGTCGACAGCACCGCACATGTCGCCGAGTTGGGCGCGGCGGTGCAGCCCAGTGGACGGACGCTGCGCGTGGTTGTCGAGGTCGATACCGGCATGCACCGCGCCGGCGTTGTGCCGGGGCCGGCCGTCGTGGCTCTGGCGCGCGCCGTCACCGATCAGCCCGGGCTGCGATTCGCCGGCGTCATGGGCTGGGAGGCGCACACCGTCGGCATCGCCGATCCCGCCGAGAAGGCCCGCGCCGTCGCCGCTGCCATTGCCCAGCTCACCGCGACCGCCGATGCCTGTCGCGCCGCCGGGATGCCGGTTGAGATCGTCAGTTGCGGAGGCACCGGCTCGTTCCCCTACTGTGCGCAGCAGCCCGGCGTCACCGAGATCCAGGCAGGCGGCGCGATCTTCAGCGACATGCTGTACCGGACCCGCTTCCATCTCGACTTCCCGCCGGCCCTGACAGTGCTGGCGACCGTCACCAGCCGGCCGACCCCAACGCGCATCATCATCGATGCCGGCAAGAAGACCATGAGCAGTGACGGCGCGGTGCCGATGCCGATCGGCGTGACCGCGCAGAGCGTGTCGCTGTCGGCCGAGCACGGAACGATCGAGCTGTCCGAGCCCAACGATCTGCCGCGGATCGGCGACAAGCTGGAACTGATCGTCGGCTATTCCGACACCACCGTGCACCTGCACGAGGAGATCGTCGCGGTGCGCGACAACCGCATCGAGGCGATCTGGCGCATCGCCGGCCGCGGCAAGATCAAGTAGCCGGCGTCACACCCACAGCAGGTGTGGCAGTTCCAGCCAGTCCTCGCTCTGCATCTCGTCCAGCCGTGACGCGGTACGCTCGAACATGCGCGCGTTCTCGCCGCGCTGGTACAGCTGGTCGGGCTGCGCATCGGCGGATGCGAGCAGCTTCACCCGGTGGTCGTACAGCGTGTCGATCAGCGTGATGAAGCGGCGTGCCTTGTCGTAGTTATCCGGCGACAGCCGCGGCACACCGTCCAGGACCACCGTGTGGAAGCGACGTGCAAGCGCCAGGTAGTCGCCGGGTCCAAGCGCCGTGCCGCACAGCAGGTCGAAGTCGCATCGTGCCACGCCTTCGGCCGCCAGCGGCACGACGAAGCTGCGCCCCATCACCGTCAGCGTCACCGGCTTTCCTTCGACCCCGCCGGTCAACTCGCTGAACGCGCGATCGAGCTCGTGATCGGCGCGCGCATCGGCAGGCACCAGCCAGGTGCGCAGCCCGCGCATCCGGTCGCGACGGAAGTCGCGGCCAGCGTCCATTGTCACCATGTCCAGGTGTTGCTTCATCAATGCGATGAACGGCAGGAACGCGTCGTGCCCGGGCTGGTCCTTGAACAGATCGTCCGGCGCAGTGTTGGATGTGGCCACCACGACGACGCCGCGCTCGAACAGCCCCTGGAACAGGCGCCCAAGGATCATCGCATCGGCAATGTTGGTCACCTGAAACTCATCGAAGCACAGCAGTGCGGCCTCAGCCGCAATGGCATCGGCGAGCGGCGGGATGGGATCGTCGATCTCCGGGTTATCGTGCCGGAGCGCATGGAACCGCGTGTGCACGTCCTGCATGAAGCGATGGAAGTGCAGCCGCTGCCTGCGACGCACATCGGCCGTGGCGAAGAACAGGTCCATCAGCATGGACTTTCCGCGTCCGACCGCGCCGACGATATAGAGCCCGTTCGGCTGCTCCGCCTGGGGATCGCGGCGGCGCAGCCATGCGAACAGCCCACCATTCCCTGCGCGTGGCGCCGGATCGTAGCCGCGCAGCCGCTGCCATAGCGACTGGAGCCTCTCGGCAACCTCTTCCTGCGATGCGTCAGGTGCCAGTTCGCCGGCCGCCACCATCGCCCGGAAGGCTGGCAGCGGCCCGCGCTGCGCTGGGTTGTCGGCGCCCGGGCTGTTCATGTCGGCGTCGCAGATAGCGTTCCGGCCGCTCTGGTTCAACGCGTCGCATTCCTGCTAAGCACCGCGGATGATGGATCTCAACTACACGGCGTTGGACGGAACCCCGGTTGCAACCGACCCGTTCCCGCACGTGGTGGTACCCGGCTTCGTGCCGGCAGAGCACCTGCGCAGCGTGCTGGCCGATCTGCCGGCGCTGGGCAAGCGCGGATCGTTCCCATTGGACTCGCTGGCCCTGGGTCCCACCGCACGGGCGCTGATGGATGAGCTGGAAGGCAAGCGGCTGCGCCAGGGCATCGCCGACAAGTTCGGCCTGGACATCGACGATGCGCCCACCATGGTGACGCTGCGCGGCTGGACCAGCGAGCGCGACGGTCGGATCCACTGCGACTCAACCGCCAAGCGCGTCACGGTGCTGCTGTATCTGAACCCGGCGACCGATGCCTGGGCGCAGCACGAAGGCTGCCTGCGCCTGCTGCGCGGGCCACACGACCTTGAGGACTACGCAGTGGAGGTGCCGCCGGTAAACGGTACGCTGCTGGTGTTTCCCAACGGCCAAGGCACGTGGCACGGGCATCGCCGCTTCATCGGACAGCGCTTCTCGGTGCAGCTCAACTACATGACCACCGACGCCAAGGCGCGCAGCGAGCTGCGCCGCCATCGCATCTCGGCGTTCATGAAGCGCCTGACCCGGGCGGCCTGATCGAAACGCAGCCGGGACGTTTGATCGAGATCAACGACGGTGCGTCCCGGCGCGTGCCTACCCTGCTGTCGTCAGCAGTGAGGCGGCACGATGGACATCAATATTCCCCACCGCGCGGAACCGCCGATGGCGCTCAACCATGTCGTGCTGAACGTGCGCGACATCGAGGAATCGCATCGGTTCTGGACCGAGGTCATCGGCTTCCGCCATGTCGGCACGGCGAAGCCGCGGCCTGACCGTCCGGTCGCACCCAACATGCGGTTCTACAGCTGCGATCACGGCGGCGGCCGGCTGAGCCATCACGACCTGGCGCTGGTCGAGAACCGCGACCTGCCGCCGCCGCCGGCCGACTGGAAGATGGTCGGCATGCCGGTGGCGGTGAACCACATCGCGGTCGCATTGCCCAGCCGCGAGGCATGGCTGCGCCAGCTCGCGTTCCTTCAGGCGAAAGGCGTGAAGTTCGACCTGCGCGTCGAGCATGGCATGACGCATAGCGTCTACATCCACGACCCGAATGGCTACGGCATCGAGCTGCTGTATGAGTTGCCGCGCGAGATGTGGGAGAACGACATCGACGGCGCGCTCAACTACTCGGTCAGGCTTCCGACCGAGGGAGCGGCCGCCCTGGTAGATCGGACCGAGGCGCTGCCCACTTTCGGCTGATTTTGCCCGCTCGTCCCTCTTCCGCCGGCTCGAATCGCTCCGCTAGAGAGTCTGTCCGGAGGTCCAGGGATGAGCGTAAAGGCAGTCAGGCAGAGTTCCGCCGTCCGCCGGCAGGACAACGACCGCGTCATCGGCAGGGACGACCCGCGCGAGCAGCTGGCCAGCCTCAGAAGCGACCTCGCCTATCTGCGGCGCCAGGTGCATGGCCTGCACCTGAAGCTGCACGGCGAACTGGCCGTGCTCGCCGTGCGGATCGAGGACAATGAACGCCGCGCAATGCAGCGGCGCCAGGTGGCCCGACGCTGGCTCATGGCGACGATCGTCGCTGCCTGGCTTTGGGCGGGCGGCAACGCCGTTACCGGCACCTTCTCGGACCAGTTTCTGCTGCCTGGCCTGATCCTCGCTATCACCACGATGGTCGGCGGCATCGCACTGGTCGTGCTCATCCTGCACAACGCAGCGGACGAGCAGGAGCATCGGGACCGCCATCACAACTGGTTCCGTCTGACGACGCGCGACGAGGCGGTGATGCCGCCGGTGGAGCACTTGGCCGCCCCTGCCCTGGCGCCTGGCGAGACAAGTTGACCCGCGCCGGTTGGCACGGCGACGCGCTGCTCGGGTGATTTGCCCCAGACGTCGAGGCAAATCACCCACCCCCTTCGGTGCCGGACAGCGCGAAATCCGCCGTTCCCTGCGTTTATTGCCTTTCCGATCCGTTTGGCACGGCGGCTGCAAAACAGCGCTACGGCAGGTTCAGGGGCAACGATCGCAACGAGGTCACCGGAACTGCTGGTAGGCCGCGCGCCGTGTCGGGGAGGCGCACGGTCTGCACAACAACAAGGTAAGCACCGATCGACCTCGAGCAGCGGCGGACCAGTGTCCGGCCGCTGCCTTTTCGACGGCGCGCCCAGCAGCAGAACGGGTCAGCCCCAGCCGGCCTGCGCACCGATCAGCGCGAGGCCGCGCGCCACCGCCTCGCCATCGTGCCGTTCGGGGTAGCCGCCATACGCCGAGATCGCCTGCGCATACAGCACCGTCAGATCGGGGACGCCAATGACGTGCACCACCTGGCCGTGGCGCCCAGCCAGCGCCTCGCGCACCTCGTTGCCGATCAGGATGCCGGACAGGTAGGCGCCGGCCTCGGTCTCCGCCAGCCGTCCCGCCAGGACCTGCGACCGCGCGCCGAACACGTGGTGCAGCAACCCGCCGGGGTTTTGCGACCGCCGCACGCCCGCCTCGAACGGCGCGCCATCCAATGGCCCCTCGCGCATCCGGCGCGCCAGTATCGTGTGGCCGCGCAGCGCCGCGATCGCCTCGCCTGTCAGGTGCGTGGTAAAGCCCACGATCCGGCCGTTCTCTACCCTCACCCACCGTGAGTGCGCGCCGGGCACGCAAGCGAGTCCGCTGCCGCTCATCGCCTCCAGCACGCCCAGCACCTGGGTTTCCTCGCCGCGCATCTGCTCCGCCACGCCCGCCTCGTCGGTGGCAGACAGTCCGGGCACCAGCTTCACCTGTCCCCAGTCGAAGCCGATCTCCACCAGCGCGGCCGCGATCTCCGCGGCTCCCGCCGGGCAGGGCAGGTACGGCGTCTCCTGCCAGCCCTGGCGGCTGCCGATCATGCCGCTGAGCAGGACATGGTCCTCGCCGGCGGCGAGCCACGGCCCGACCTCCTCGCGCAGCGTGTCGGCGAAGCGCCGGTCAGGCATGGTGTCGAGCCCACGCAGCGCGCTGCGTGTGTCGCGGATCGCACCGTCGCGACCGATGCGGAAGGCGCGGAAACTGCTGGTGCCCCAGTCGACGCCGATCATGGTCGGTTCCCCTAGTCCTCGTCCGCCGCCAGCAGCGCAGCATTGCCACCGGCCGCT
>DASSRN010000356.1:0-12382 GCA_035701785.1 Acetobacteraceae bacterium
TCTTGGCGACTTCCGTAATGGTCTGGATGCCGGTGGCACCGGTGCCGATCACCGCGACGCGCTTGCCTTCGAAACTGATCGGCTGCTTGGGCCAGTTATGCGTGTGGCAGGATTGGCCCTTGAAGCAGTCGACGCCCGGGATTCGCGGCAGAACAGACGCCGAGAGCACACCGACCGCGGTGATAAGGAATCGCGCGGTGCAGTACGTGCCGTTGTCCAGTGTGACCTTCCAGCTTCGCCTGTCTTCCTGGTAATGCGCCGCAGTGACTGTGGTTTTGAACTGGATGTCGCGCCGCAGGTCGAATTTGTCGGCGACGTGGTTCAGATATCGCTCGGTTTCCGGCTGGCCGGCGAAATGCTCCTCCCAGTCCCATTCGTCCAGCAGTTCCTGAGAGAAGGAGTAGCCGTAGGTCCAGCTTTCCGAGTCGAAGCGGGCACCGGGATAGCGATTCCAATACCAGGTACCGCCCACACCGGAGCCGGCCTCGAACACGCGAGTTTTCAGGCCAAGTTCACGCAGGCGGTAAAGTTGATAAAGACCGGAAACCCCGGCGCCGATGACGATCGCATCGAAGTCCGTCGCCGCAGGCACGGACAGCTCGCATGCAGTTTCCACTCTATCGTTCATGTGCACTTCTCCATGTCACACACGCGCAGCGCGCAGCCGGGGTAACACATCGCGGGCGATGCGCAGGAACGTCGCGTGCTGGCCCTCCAGCATCGGGTAAAGAGGCCGATTTCATCGACGCCCAGCGCGAGAACCTGTCCAATCATCTGCTCGAACTGTTCCTCGTCCGCATAGTACTGGATGCGGCCGCCGCCTGCGCGCGCTGTCGGGTCGAACATCAGGTAGGAACGCCGCAGGCTCGCAGGATCGCGCCCGATAGCGGCACAGTATGCGTCGATTGCGGCGATGCGGTGTCTGGTGTCATCCAGCTGCTCCGGAAATGTCCTGGCGAAGCTCAGACTGTTCCAGATGTCAGCGTATCGCGCGGCGTGGCGCAACATCACGGGTCCCATCGCGGCGATCAGGATCGGTGGCCGCGGTGATTGCACGGCAGCAGGCCGTAGCACGGCGGTATCCGTTCGGTAGAATTTACCGGCTTGGGTCAGCTCTTCTCCACGCAGCAGGCGATCGACGATCGTCACATATTCCTCGAAGCGGGCGACGCGCTCCTTCGCGCTCCAATTTGCCTCGCCGATCATGCGATATGATGGATCGATTTCCAGCCCCGTGCCCAGACCCACTTCGAGGCGACCGCCGGAGATGTGGTCTACCGTGAGTGCCTGTAGCGCCAGCATTGCCGGATTGCGCAGCGGAATCTGCGCGACCAGCGATTGCAGGCGAATGCGCTTCGTCGCCATGGCAGTGGCCGCGATATTCGTCCATAGTTCGAACCACGGTCCTTTGCCACCAGCCCAGTCGGTGAAGTGATCGGCGAAGCCGACCGCATCAAACCCCAACTCGTCCACTTCCTGATAGCGTCGCAACAGCTCGGGCCATGCGACGTTCGGCAGGACCAGGACAGAAAAGCGCAGCGGGTGCGTCATCGCTTGGCGACCAACAGGAAGTCGGCGACCCGTACCTCGCCTGTGCCCTTGCGGACAAGCACCGGGTTGAGGTCGCACTCAGCGATAGCGCCAGACAGATCGAACGCCAGTTCCGACAGGTTGGCGGCGAGCAGGGCGAGTGGCGCAATATCGGTCTTTGGAATGAGATTGCGGTAGCCATGAAGGGCAGAACCGAGGCGCGTGGTGCCGATCATCTCGGCAGTACACTCGGGATCGAGCGGGCAGAGGTCCACACTACGGTCGTCTTGCAGCTCGACCATGGTGCCGCCGGTGCCGACGGTGAGGAGGGCGCCGAATGGCGGAGCTGCGACGAAGCCGGCCATGGCCTCGATATGATCAACGAGATATTCCTGCAGTTCGAAGCCAGTGATCCGGGCCTTCGGCATCCGGTTGGCAACGTCGGCGCTGATGCCTGCAATAGCTCCGCGCAACTCGGCATCATTGGTGACGCCAAGCTTCACGCCGCCGATGTCCGAACGGTGAGCGATATCGGGCGAGGCGATCTTCACCACCAATGGGTAGCCAATCCTTGCTGCCTCCATCAGCGCTGTGTCGAGGTCCGAGACGGTCGCCGAGCAAACGATCGGAATGCCGTATGCGGTGAGAATTTTGCGGGCGAGGTCTATCGGGAGTGGGCCGGAAATCCCCATGAGGTCAGCGCGGATTTCTGCCGCGGCGTGAGGCTGGCAAACCCGCGCATGCCGGCCCTCCGGCGATCCTCGCTGTTCCGCGATGCCGAGATTGCGCAAGGCAACAAGACCCGGCCGCAGACCGCGTAGGACCGGCACTCCATCATCAGCCAGCATTTCATGGATGCGGGGGTGGGTGTTCTCCGCGCTGGGCGAGATCAGGACCACGGGTTTGTCGGTCCGCCGCGCGTGCTTGCCATACTCGATGATGTTGGGCGTGTAATTGTTCAGCATTGTCGGCGTCAGCGTGGCCTGAGCGTCCTGAACAAAGGCCAGCGCGTCGACCTCGGGGTCCTGCAGGATTGCGCTGATGGCGATGCGGTCCTGATCCGGAGTGTGGTTGACCGTGGCACCAAGATCGAGCGGATTAACCCCGGCCGCACCTGGCAGGTTGGCGATGATGCTGGCGCGCGTTTCGTCGCCGAACACGGCGATTGGGATGCCCAGGCTGGTGGCGATGTCGCAGGTGAGTGCGGTCTCGCCGCCCGAAATACCGACGATGCCGATCCGGCTGCCGCGGGTCCTTCGCGGCGTTGTGCTGAAGCATTCCAGTGTCGCGATCAGCTCATCATAGTCGCTCGCAACAGGCAGGTGGTGACGGGCGAAGAAGCGGGCATAGGCCTCGCTGCGGCTGATCATGGCGCCGGTATGCGCCTGCACGGCGCGATTGCCGACCTCGGACAGCCCCACTTTCAGGACGGCGATTGATTTGCCCGCAGCGTAGACCTGCCTGACGGCATCGGCGAAGTCTGATGGCCGCTGGATTGATTCAAGCACGACGCCGATCACCGCGGTACGGTCGTCGGTGGCGAAAAAGCGCAGGTAATCGGGGGCCGTCACCTGGAATTCACTGCCTACCGTGACAACAGTGGAGATGCCGAAGCAGGAAGAGTTCATGAGCGAGATCGCAGCCGAGCCGGATTGCGCGATCAATGCGACATTGCCTGGCCGGACCTTCGCCGTGATGGTAGCCGGGTAGAGCGGCATCGCCTGATGCAGGTCGATCAGACCCATGCAGTTGGGGCCATGAATGGTCATGCTGCTGGCGTCGGAAACGCGACGGAAATCCTGCTCCTGTACAGGCGTGAAGCCGTTGCTGAACACAACCGCGGCGCGGACGCGGGCCTGTTCCAACTCGGTGAGGCACGCCGCAACGCCGGCAGCGGGGATGGCAACCACGGCGACGTCGGTACCGGCTGGCAGGGCAGCGATGCTGTTGACCGCAGGCAGGTCATTGATCTCGGCGGCCGTGGCGTGAACAGGCAAGATGCGTCCGGCGAAACCCGCACGGCGCAGGTTGGCTATGACGTGGTTGCCCTGTGTGGTGCGACTGGCGGAGGCACCGATCACAGCGACAGTGCGAGCCCGCATGATGGCATCGACGTTGCGCATGGACGCGTCAGCCTCGGCGGAGAAACGCGAGGGCGTTGCGGTAGAGCCATTTCTCCAGGACGGCACTCTTGAGCGGCAGTGCCTCATATTCGGAAATCAGCTGATCAAAGGGGATGCCGAATGTGCTTCGGGACAAGCCGACCATGACCTTGTCCTGTAGCAGCGTATTGCCGAACTGCAGGAACGACTCCCAGCCGGAACCGGGTGTGGCGAAATGCCGTGGCCGATGGGCGGCGGTGTCGCAGTAGAGATTCGGATGCCGGCGCAGCAGGCCGATCATATCATTCACCCAGGGCCACCCGGCGAGGCCCGCGGTGATGCGCAACTCGGGGAAGTCCATCGCAACTGTATCGAGATGCCTGGGATGGCCGAGGTCGTAAGGACGGTCGTTGGCATAGTTCATCGAGGTATAGATACGCACAGGCACATCGAGCTCGACGCATTTGGCGTAGAGCGGGTAATAGCGGCGATCGCTCGCAGGGATCGCGTTGTAGAGCGCGACGACGCGCAGGCCACCGATGTGGTGCTCGCGCACCAGGCGTTCGAAGTTGCGGACGCCGGTCATGCCGTCGAGAGGGCTGGTGGCGGAAAGGCCGATGAAGCGGTCGGGATGGGCGGTGCAGATGCGCGCCAGAGTGGCATTGGAGGAGCCGAGTACGCCCAGTTCGATGCCGGCCACGTCCATGTCTGCGATCAGGCGCGGCAAGCCGCCATCGTCATCCAATGTGAGAGATGGCTCTCCGGAGCGAGCGCGGCCTTTGAAGATGTGCCGATAATTATCGAAGCCGTAGCCATCGGGGCGAGCTTGCAGGTCGGCGACCGCGTTGCCGGGGCGCCCCTGCATCGCGTCCCAGTAGCCCGGCTCTTCCTCGCTGCCGGGCAGGTTCATTTCGAGGTCTATCACGCGGGGCACGGTGGTTTCCTTTGACGCAGGCTTCCCCCCATTGTGCCTCCGGCTATACGCAGCCACAACTCGCGCGGGTCAGCCTCTGTGGGCGCAGACGCCGCGTATTGGCCTGAACTCCAATCCCGACGATGATTTCATCCTGCCGCGGTAGCGTTGGGCGCACCCCGGACGAAGGAGAAGAGGACAACATGACTGGGTATGGCCCACTGACGCTGCATGTGCCGGAACCGGCGGTTCGACCCGGTGGCATGCCGGATTTCTCTAGCGTACAGATCCCGCGAGCCGGCTCGGTCGCACGTCCCGCAGTGGATGCCGACCCTGAATCGATCCGCGATCTCGCGTATTCGATCATTCGCGTGCTCAATCGCGACGGGGAGGCAGTCGGCCCTTGGGCGGGACTGCTCAGCGATGAGGCGCTGCTCGCCGGCCTGCGCGACATGATGACACTGCGCGCCTTCGATTCACGCATGTTGATGGCGCAGCGCCAGGGCAAGACGTCGTTCTATATGCAGCACATGGGCGAGGAGGCGGTGAGCTGCGCATTCCGCAAGGCGCTGCTGCCAGGCGATATGAACTTTCCGACCTATCGGCAGGCGGGACTGCTGATCGCGGCGGGTCATCCGTTGGCCGATCTGATGTGCCAGATCTATTCGAACGACCGGGATCCGCTGAAGGGGCGGCAACTTCCGGTGCTGTACTCCTCGAAGGAGGATGGGTTCTTCTCGGTCTCCGGCAACCTTGCGACCCAGTATATACAAGCAGTCGGATGGGCCATGGCATCCGCAATCAAAGGCGATACCAGGATTGCCGCAGCCTGGATCGGCGATGGCTCGACGGCTGAATCGGACTTCCACGCTGCGCTGGTATTTGCCTCGACCTACAAGGCGCCTGTCGTGCTCAACATCGTCAACAATCAATGGGCGATCTCAACGTTCCAGGGCATCGCTCGCGGTGGGTCTGGCACATTTGCCGCGCGCGGCCTGGGCTTCGGGATCCCTGCGCTTCGCGTAGATGGCAATGATTATCTCGCGGTCCACGCAGTGGCCTGCTGGGCAGCGGATCGTGCGCGGCGCAACCTTGGCCCCACGCTCATCGAGCACGTCACCTATCGTGTCGGGGCGCATTCGACATCGGACGATCCCGCGGCATACCGGCCCAAGACCGAGTCGGATGCCTGGCCGCTCGGTGACCCGGTGATCCGGCTACGGAACCACCTGACGCAGCGCGGTGCCTGGTCGGAGGAGCGTCACAAGCAGGCAGAAGCCGAGATCATGGACACCGTCATGACCGCACAGCGCGAAGCTGAGAGCCATGGCACGCTGCACGCCGGTGGCCGTCCTTCGGTGCGCGATATGTTCGAGGGCGTCTATGCCAAGATGCCACCGCATCTGCGCCGGCAACGCCAGATGGCGGGGGTGTGAGCGATGCCACGGAAGACCATGATCGAGGCGATCCGGGACGCCATGGATGTCATGATGGCGCGAGACGACGACGTGGTGGTTTTTGGTGAGGACGTGGGCTTCTTCGGCGGCGTGTTCCGTGCCACGCAGGGGCTGCAGACCAAGTACGGCACGCGCCGCTGCTTTGATACGCCGATCAGCGAGCTTGGCATTGTTGGCGTCGCTGTCGGTATGGCGGCCTACGGGCTGCGCCCCTGTGTCGAGATCCAGTTTGCCGACTACATGTATCCGGCCTACGACCAGATCGTCTCTGAGGCAGCGCGGCTGCGCTATCGATCCAATGGACAGTTCACGTGTCCGCTTGTCGTGAGAATGCCGACCGGTGGCGGCATCTTTGGTGGGCAGACGCATAGTCAGAGTCCAGAGGCGCTGTTCACGCATGTCTGCGGACTGAAGACCGTGGTGCCGTCCAACCCTGGTGATGCCAAGGGATTGCTGATCGCTGCGATCGAGGATCCCGATCCGGTGATCTTCCTTGAGCCCAAGCGGCTGTACAACGGACCGTTCGATGGCCACCACGACCGGCCTGTGACGCCGTGGTCGAACCACGAACTCGGCGAGGTTCCCGATGGCCACTACGCCGTGCCGCTGGGGACAAGCGCGATCCGCCGGGAGGGTACGGCACTGACGGTCCTTGCCTATGGCAGCATGGTGCATGTCGCCTTGACTGCTGCCGCAGAAACCGAGGTCGATGCTGAAATAATCGACCTGCGCACTTTGCTGCCGCTCGACCTGGACGCGATCCAGACATCGGTTCGCAAGACCGGGCGCTGCGTGATCGTGCACGAGGCGACGCTGACGTCGGGATTTGGCGCGGAACTGTCGTCGCTGGTGCAGGAGAGCTGCTTCTATCATCTCGAGGCCCCCATCATGCGCGTTGCCGGTTGGGATACGCCCTATCCGCATGCGCAGGAGTGGGATTACTTCCCGGGTCCCGATCGCGTTGGCCGGGCGTTCCTCGAGACGATTGCAGCATAGCATGGCTGAGCATGTGATCCGGTTGCCCGATGTCGGCGAAGGCATTGCTGAAGCCGAACTTGTCGAGTGGCACGTCAAAGTCGGGGATCTGGTACGCGCTGACGCAACGCTCGCCGCAGTGATGACGGACAAGGCGACAGTCGAGATTCCATCGCCCGTTGATGGCGAGATCACATGGCTGGGCGCTGAGATCGGCGACAAGGTCACGGTCGGATCGGACCTGGTGCGCCTGAAGGTTCCGGGTGAAGCGAACGCGGCACATGCACCGTCATCGCAGCCGCGCGCCGCAGTCCCCGACCTAACGGAGCCGGCGGCCACGGATAAGCCTCCCGCGGTCCACGCCGATCACGCCCCGCTGCCATCGGCTCCCAAGGCCGTCGTGCGCCTGGGGCGGCCGAAGCCAGTGGCGTCGCCCGCTGTGCGCCTCCGCGCGCGTGAGTCGGGCATCGATCTGCGTCAGGTGCCCGGTACCGGTCCGGCGGGCCGCATCACGCATGACGATCTGGACGCCTTCGCTGCGCGTGATCCGCGTGTTGCGCGGTCGCAGGCGTTGCAGCCGAAGAGCGCGGTCGAAGTTGTGAAGGTGATAGGACTGCGCCGCAGGATCGCCGAGCAGATGTCGGTCGCACACGCGCGAATCCCGCATATCACCTACGTCGAAGAGGTTGATGTAACCGCGCTCGAGGAGTTGCGCGAGACGCTCAATCGGCGGAAGCGCCCGGAGCAACCGAGGCTGACGCTGTTGCCGTTTCTGATGCGTACGGTGGTTTCGGCGATCACGAAGCAACCACGGCTGAATGCACTCTATGACGACGAGGCTGGAGTTATCCATCAGCATGCGGCTGTCCATATCGGCGTTGCAGCGCAGACGCCCGCCGGGCTGCTGGTGCCTGTCGTGCGCCACGCCGAGGCGCTCGATCTGTGGGACTGCGCCAGCGAGGTCGCCCGGCTTGCGGAGGCTGCGCGGACTGGCTCCATCACGCGGGAGGAACTCGCAGGTTCAACGATCACGATCACCTCGCTTGGCGCCATGGGCGGCGTGGTCTCGACACCGATCATCAATCATCCCGAGGTGGCGATTGTCGGCGTGAACAAGATCGTGGTGCGTCCGGTCTGGGACGGCTCGACGTTCATTCCGCGCAAGATGATGAACCTGTCATCGAGCTTCGATCACCGGATAATCGATGGCTGGGACGCGGCGACATTCGTGCAGCACATCAAGGTGCTAATGGAGACGCCGGCGCTGATCTTCGTGGAAGATTGACCTCATGCGGGACATATCGTGCAGGCTTCTTGTGATCGGTGCGGGACCAGGTGGCTATGTCTGCGCGATCAGAGCGGGGCAGCTTGGAATCGACACCGTGATCGTCGAGAAGAACAGCCCGGGCGGCACCTGCCTCAATATCGGCTGCATTCCCTCAAAGGCCATGATCCACGCTGCCGATGAGTTCGCGCGGGTCGGGCAGTTCGCGTCCGGTGCGAGTCCGCTCGGTATTTCTCTGGGAGCGCCGCGGCTCGACCTGGCGAGGACCATGCAGTGGAAGGATGGCATCGTCGGCCGTTTGAGCGGCGGTGTTTCTGCCTTGCTGAAGAAGGCCAAGGTGAAAGGTATCGACGGCTGGGCGCGGTTCCTCGACGGCAAGACAGTTGAGGTCGAAACCGAAATGGGCGCTCAGGTTGTCCATGCCGAACACGTGGTGATCGCGACAGGGTCAACTCCGGTCGAACTCGCAGGCCTGCCCTTTGGCGGTCCAGTGATCTCGTCAACCGAGGCCCTGTCGCTCACCGAGGTTCCGCGTCGCCTGGTCGTGGTGGGTGCAGGCTATATCGGGCTCGAGTTGGGAACCGCCTTCGCCAAAATGGGAGCGAAGGTGACCATCGTCGAAGCGTTGTCGCGGATCCTCCCGCAGTACGACGTTGAACTGACGCGCCCGGTTGGCAGGCGCCTGCACGAGCTGGGCGTCGGCGTGCTGACTGGTGCCAGGGTGACTGAGCTTGCTCCGGCAAAGGACGGCCTGGTCATCCAGCAGGCTGACGGCGATGTGGCCACGATCGAGGCCGATAGGATCCTTGTCGCCGTGGGCCGCAAGCCTGCTACGACAAACTGGGACCTGGAGGCGATCGATCTTGACATGAATGGGCCGTTCATTGACATCGACGAACGATGTCGGACGTCGATGCGTGGCGTCTATGCGATCGGCGACGTGACAGGTGAACCGATGCTGGCTCATCGGGCTTCGGCACAGGGCGAAATGGTGGCCGAGATCGTGGCCGGAAAGCCGCGTGCCTGGGACCAAACCTGCATACCGGCAATCTGTTTCACCGATCCTGAGATAGTTGTTGCCGGAATGACGGCCGAGGCTGCCAGGGCTGGCAATATCGAGATCATCACTGAGGCATTTCCATTCCAGGCCAACGGTCGCGCGATGACGCTGGCGTCCGATGCCGGCTTCATCCGCATCGTCGCACGGGCCGACAATCACCTTGTGCTTGGCATTCATGGCGTCGGTGTCGGCATTTCCGAATTGTCGGCCGTCTTCGCAATGGCGCTTGAGATGGGTGCGCGGCTCGAAGACATCGCTGGAACGATCTTTGCGCATCCGACGCTGAGCGAAGCATTGCCTGAGGCGGCGTTCAGGATACTCGGCAGGCCGCTTCACACCTGAACGGATCCCGCAGACCGGGCGGCTTGCCAATGAGAGCGGCCCTTCGTGGATTCTCGCTCGCCCACCGTGTTAAATGCGCTCTTGCCTGCGCGTCGCCGTCATCAGGAGACAGACATGCCCACCATCGTTCTCTGCCGACCGTTGCATGCCTCCGGTATGGCGCTGCTGGAAGCGCGCCATGACGTCACCGTCCGCACGCTGAACCGGCCGTCGGCGCAGGAGCTGACCCAGGCGATGCCGGGCGCGCATGCCGTGCTGGTGGGCCTCGAGCAGGTGGACGAGGCGCTGCTGAATGCGGCGCCCGAACTGCGCATCGTGTCGCGCTTCGGTGTCGGCTACGACACGGTGGATATTCCGGCGTGCACGCGGCGCGGGGTGGTGGTCGGCGTGGCCAATGGCGGCAACGATCTGTCGGTGGCCGAGCACACGCTGATGCTGCTGCTCGCGGTGGCGCGGCGCACGATCGAGATGGACGCCTCGGTGCGCGCCGGCAGGTGGATGCTGCGCGACGGCCGGCCGATGGGCGAGCTTGCCGGCCGCACCATCCTGGTGGTGGGCTACGGGCGCATCGGCACGCGCGTGGCGCGACTGTGCGCTGCGTTCGGCATGAAGGTGATGGTCTGCGATCCGGCGTTCCCGGTGCCACGCATCGCTGCTGACGGCTTCACGCCGGTGACCGACATCGCCGCCGCGCTGCCCGAGGTCGATGTGCTGACGCTGCACTGTCCGCTGGGCGAGGCGACGCATCACATGATCAACCGCGAGATGCTGGGGCTGATGAAGCGTTCTGCCTGGCTGATCAACGCGGCGCGCGGCCCGCTGGTGGACGAGAGCGCGCTGATCGAGGCGCTGTCATCCGGCCGGCTGGAGGCCGCGGGGCTGGATGTGCAGCTGCACGAGCCGCCCGATCCGGCCAATCCGCTGCTGAAGCTGCCCAACGTGGTGCTGAGCCCGCACAACGCCGCAGCACCGCTGGAGTGCAACGAGAAGATGTCGGTGCGCGCGGCGAAGAACATGCTGGAGCTGTTCGATGGCGTGCTCGACCCCGGATACGTGGTGAACCCGGAGACGCTGCCGAACCGGCGGAACGTCTGAGCGATACGCTCGCACCGCCGCTCGCGCCTAGAAGGTGAAATTCACCATCAGGATCGGCCCTCTGAGCGCCACGTGGTCCACTGTTGCGCCGCCGTGTTTGAACGACAGATAGCGATAGGTGAGTGACACTGCGCCCCACTGGTTGAACTGATAGCCAAGACCCGATGCGATCTGCCAGGTGAGCTGCGACCCACCCGTGCCGATGTCGAAGTAATACGGCACGAACAGCGGCATGCCGGGGAAGCGGATGCGACCGCGCAGACCAACGATGCCATCGACGACCGTCCGGTCGAGGCTCACGTCACCAACGCCGCCGAACGTTGCGCCATTGCCGAGCGGACCGGTCACGCGCAGGGCGAGATTGAAATCCGTCTTGCTGTTCACCCACAACAGACGAGTGCCAGCGATCAGGTCGAGATTGCCCCAATCGCGCTGCACCACGGTGTAGCCACCGGCCAGAGTCCAGATGATCAACTTCAGCGTGGTGCCGGTGCCGGTCTGGAGGTCGCGCGAGAGGGGAATGGGTGATCTGCCGAAGAAGTCGATCGACTTGATCGTCACGTTGCTGGTGGTGGCGCTGAACCGCGCGCCGACGAAGTCGGTCAACAGTGAGAACGGACCATTCTGTGCATCGGCTGCAACCATCGCGCCGATATCGAAGTGCGAATAGATATCGCCGGGTCCGACCGCCACATTGGTCGGCAACCGGCCGCCGAGTACGGGTGGCAGCCCGTAGTTCAGCGACATATCGACGGTGGGAAACCATAGATACGGGGCGACGTCGAAATTCCAGCCGGCCGGGGGGGAGGGTTCCCCCGCACTCATCGGCTGTTGGGCATGGGCTGACCAACTGCCGATCAGAAGCAGAACCCATGCGGCACCAAAGCATACACGCCTCATTGCCCCCTCCTTACCGCTAATGCCCGGTCACCAGGCCGTAGGTCTGCAGCGCCTCGATGACCCCGTGGAAGATCAACCCCATGCCCATCGCGGAAACGAAAAAGCCTACAATGCGCGTGGCCGCGTCAATCCCTTGGGGGCCAATCCGCGCCAGCACGATCCTGGCGGCCCGCAAGACCATATACGTCACCAGCATGGTCGCCAGGATCGCGGCACAGATAGCGACAAATGCCCCGAGCTCGAATTCGGCATGCTTCACGAGCGATGTCATGCCCAGGATGGTTGCGATTGCTCCTGGTCCGACCATGATCGGCATCGCCAGAGGAACGAAGGCGACATCCGTGGGGTGGCCGTCTGTCGGATGATCCGCCGGCGCGTCCGCAGGTCGTGCGGAAAACAGCGAGAACCCCAGGCGGGTCAGGATGATGCCGCCGACGATGCGGACCATGCTCAGCGGTATGCCGAAGACGCGCAAAATGAGAGTGCCAAAGAGCAGGAAAAAGAACATCAGCGCCACGGCGTAGAGGCAGGCACGCTTGGCCAGCAGTGCGCGTGTCTGATCGCTCTCGCGCGCAGCCAGTTGCAGGAACACCGGCAGGGCCTCGAGCGGATTGATGATCGCGAGAAGGGTAGAGAAAGTGGCGATGAACAGGGTCATGTCGGGTCAGCTTTCCTCAGTCAGAAGACGAGTGCAGCCTCCGTGAGCAGTTGCCAGGTAGCGCC
>DASSRN010000357.1:0-9161 GCA_035701785.1 Acetobacteraceae bacterium
TGACGACTCGGCCGCGACCGGGGCGGCCTTCAACCCCCGACTCAGGCTGATCGAATGGCGGCGCAGCATCCGGTAGAGCGTGACGCGAGAGACCCCCAGTTCCTGCGCCGTCATCGTGATATTCTCATGCGTGCCCGCCAGTGCTTCAAGCAGCGCAGTCCGTTCGGCATCTGAGCCAGGCTGCGGCCGTTCGGCAACCGCCGCCACTTTAGGCGCCGGTTCGCCCAGACCGGTCAGGTCTGAAAGCGTAACCATCGTCCCATCCCCGATCACCACAGCGCGTCGGATGGCGGCGACCAACTCGCGTACATTGCCTGGCCAATCGTGGCGGCGGAGCGCCTCCATGGCATCCGGTGCGAAGCCCGTTACGTCCCGATCGTATTGAGCTGCCGCGCTCTTCAGAGCGTGATGTGCGAGCAGTTCGATGTCCTCTGGCCTTTCACGCAACGGCGGCATGTTGAGCGACAGGATATGCAGGCGATAGTACAGGTCCTCGCGAAACCGACCCTCACTGATCGCCTGCCGAAGACGCACGTTCGTGGCCGCGACGATTCTTACGTCCACGCGGATCGCCTCGCGACCGCCGACCCGCACAATTTGCCCTTCTTGCAAGAACCGCAGCAGGTGACCTTGCAGATCGACCGGCATGTCGCCGATCTCGTCAAGGAACAGAGTGCCGCCATTCGCGTGCTCGATCTGCCCTTTCGTCCGAGCGGCCGCCCCTGTGAATGCACCCTTTTCGTAGCCAAACAGTTCAGACGCGACGAGTGTGGACGGAAACGCGGCGCAGTTGACCGCCACAAAAGGCCCGGCGTGGCGTGGCGAACGGTCATGAATCGCACGCGCCGCCAGTTCCTTGCCGGTGCCGCTTTCACCCGTGATCAGCACTGGTTCGTCGGTTCTGGCGAAACGCCTGATCAGTTCAGAGGCATGCTGGATGGCTGGGCTCTGCCCAATGATTTCCGGGGTTTCAGCCGCCACCGAATTTCGTGCAGGCTGGCTGTCCTCAAGCGTCGCGTGCAGTCGCACAAGCAGCCGCTGATCGTCGATCGCCCATTCCATGAGCAGCTTCGCGAGTCTCTCGACCGGAAGTCGAGAGAGATCGCTCACCGTTACCCGCAACATGCCAGGAGTCCCACTCAAGCCCCGCTCGTCAGTGGAATCTGGTTGTTCGTCCAGAATTCGGCGGTTTGTTGGCAGGCTGCTACTCCGCATTCAAGCCGTCGCAGGCATATATCGTTGACGTGTCATCGTCGGATTGCAATCAGACGTGCCAGCAGTGACTTTATGCCGCCCTCCGGCCGCAATCTCCCGATCGTGAAAACAGTACACTTTGCGGCTCACACGTGTTCATGCGGCGTGGTGTGGTCCGCTCAACATGTGATCCGTCCGTAAGAATGCCGCGGCGCGCGTGCGTAACGCTCAATTCAGCGAGTTGCAACCCATTTCGGCAACGGCCATCGGCTGTTCACAGTACCTGTGTCGCGCGAACATGATACGTGGGCGATTTGCTACCTGCGGTCGCATCTGGCTGCGGCACCACAGTAGCTTTCCGAACGTGCTTAAGCCAGCGGCCGTTTGATTGCATGTGCAACTATCGGAAGATCCCGCGCACGCCGCGCTGAATTTCTGCAAAGAACCGTGGCACCACCACCGGTTGGGTGCTCTGGCTACGCAGTGCCGGCGCACGTCGAACCGCGGGGCGCGAGTCCGGCCAAGGCTGATAATAGAAGCTGGCAGTTGCAGGCTGCCGTGCCTGAGGCGTCGTCGTCGTGGACGGTGGGGGCTGCACAGCGGCGACCGCAGGCGCCGTGGCTACGGATCGAGATGCTTCCGCCCCGACATCTCGCTGCTCGGGCACCTGATGCTGCTCGGCCGCATCCCGTTGGTCGGCGTTTTGCGTCGCCAGATCGGACAGTTGATCCTGTGTCTGCCGTTGCATCTCATGCAACGCGCCCATCTCCTGGCGCATTTCCGCCAGCAACACGTTCGAACTGCGGCCGACGGCGAACCCCACCATCCCGACCAGCAGACCGAACGCACCGAAACCAGCGAGCACCATCATACTGCGGCGCGCCTTGCGGTTTGCCGCTTGCGTCTCGGCGGCAAGTTCCTCAGCCTGCTGGGCAGAGCTGATGGCGATCTCGGCAAGGTCCTCGAGGTATTGGCGGACGTCCAGCGCGGGCTCGGCCAGCAAGGCCATAGCCGAGAATGGCTGAACCCCGCGCAATTTCGGGGCAATGGGCGACTGGACGCCGCTCCGGCGGATCAACTCCGGGTCCGCCTCGGATTCGGTTAGAAGCCGGCGCGCCAAGCGTCCAACGAACATCCCCTCCGGGTACTCAGGCAGAAGTGCGCTCAGTGTTCGCGTCCTTTGGCTCGCGTCGTCCCCAGGCCAGACACACCATGGCCGCTGCCTGCGCCGTTCGTCCAATCACGTCTGGTCGCGCCTGACAATTCCACAGCGTCATCGAGATCAAACATCGACGTCCTCAACCGTTCGCGCCTGTTCCTGAATGAACTGGAAACGCAACTCTGGCCGGCGCCCCATCAGCCGCTCAACCAGCTCACCGGTCTCGGCACGATCCTCCTGTGGGATCATGATCTTGAGCAGCGTGCGCTTCGAAGGATCCATCGTTGTCTCCTTGAGCTGCGCAGGAGGCATTTCACCCAAGCCCTTGAAGCGGCTTATTTCTACCTTGGCGCCAGCCTTGAATTCGCGTTTTGTCTTCGCCTCGCGGTCGGCGTCATCCATGGCGTAGACCGACTTGGCGCCCTGGGTCAGCCGGTACAGCGGAGGCTGTGCCAAGTATACGTGGCCGTGCCGCACCAGCTCTGGCAACTCACGGTAGAAGAACGTCATCAGCAGCGACGCAATGTGCGCTCCGTCCACATCTGCATCGGTCATGATGATGATACGTCCGTAGCGCAGCTTGCCCCGGTCGAAGCGATCGCCCACGCCGCACCCCAGCGCCTCGATCAGGTCCTTCAGCTCCTGGTTCTGACGCAGTCGGTCGGCCGAGGCGCTGGCGACGTTCAGGATCTTGCCGCGCAGCGGCAGTACTGCCTGCGTCTCCCGGTTGCGCGCTTGCTTCGCCGACCCGCCGGCCGAATCCCCTTCCACCAGAAAAATCTCGGTCTCGGCCGCGTTCTCGCGCGTGCAATCGGTGAGTTTGCCGGGCAGGCGCAGTTTGCGGGTGGCTGACTTGCGCGCGGTGTCCTTTACCTCGCGCCGGCGCAGCCGCTCTTCCGCGCGTTCGATGGTGAAGGCGAGCAGATTGTCCGCCTGCGTCGGATCACCGGCCAGCCAATGGTCGAAGCGATCGCGCAATGCGGTCTCAACCAGGCGCGTCGCCTCGGTGCTGGTCAGCCGCTCCTTGGTCTGGCCCTGGAATTGTGGATCGCGCAGGAACACCGACAGCTTGGCCGCGATTGGGCCCAGCAGATCCTCTGCTACGACCTGCGCAACGCGCCGGTTGCCGCGCTGTTCGCCCCAGGCGCGCAGGCCCTTCAGCAGCGCGGCGCGGAACCCGGCCTCATGCGTGCCGCCCTGCGTGGTCGGAATGGTGTTGCAGTAGGAATGGACGAAACCCTCGCCTTCCTCCACCCAGGACGCCGCCCACTCCACCCGGCCGGCGCCGCCAGGCAGATCCGCCTCGCCGGTCCAGGGCTGCGGCAGCACCAACGTCTGTTCGCCCAGTTCGGCAGCGAGGCTGTCGCGAAGACCGCCTGGGAAGTGCAGCACCGCCTCGGCCGGGGTATCGTCCTTGGCGCCGCGCAGCAGCGACGAGTCGCACGCCCAGCGGATCTGCACGCCACGGAACAGGTACGCCTTCGATCGGCACAGGCGATACAGGCGGGCAGGGCTGAAGCCCGTGGTGCCGAACACGGTGGGGTCCGGCTTGAACCGGATCGACGTACCTCGCCGGTTGTGCACCTGTCCGGCATTGATCAGCTTGGTCGTCGGTTTCCCGCGCGCGTAGCTCTGCTTCCACAGCACGCGGTCGCGCGCCACCTCCACCTGCATCGCCGACGACAGCGCATTCACCACCGAACTGCCGACGCCGTGCAGCCCGCCCGAGGTGGCGTAGACTCTCCCGCCAAACTTGCCGCCCGAATGCAACGTCGTGAGAATGACCTCCAACGCACTGAGATTTCTAAACTTCGGGTGAGGATCAACCGGAATACCGCGGCCGTTGTCACGCACTGTGAGCCAGTTTTCCGGCTCTAGCGTGACCTCGATGAAACTCGCGTGCCCGGCCACAGCCTCGTCCATGGCATTGTCAAGCAACTCCGCGGCGAGGTGATGCAGCGCTGTCTCGTCCGTCCCGCCGATGTACATGCCGGGGCGGCGGCGCACCGGTTCGAGCCCTTCCAGGACCTCGATGTCCTTGGCCGAATAGCCGTCCGAGCCCTTGCCCGAGAACAGGTCGTTCATGCTGCGTTCTCAACCATGTGGCGGCAAGGTAGACGCCTGACGGGAGTCACAGCAACACGGGCGGACGCGTTACGGGGTGCGACGCAACGTCGCCGACGGCGATTCGCCGAACAGCTTGCGGTACGACACGGCGAACCGGCCGAGTTCGCCAAATCCGAGATCATTGGCCACCTGGGTCACTGTGATCGTGCCGGCATCAGCGACCGCCAGGGCGCGGCGCGCGAGGTTCATCCTGCGCAGCCACAGATACCGGTGCGGGCTGACCCCGAGTTGATCCTGACACCGCAGCCGCAGCGTCCGCTCGCTGACGCCGATGCCCGCGCAGATGTCCGTCACATACAGTGGCTCGCCGGAATGCATCTCCAGCATCTGTTCGAACCGCTGCATGACCGCCGTCCGGGTGCGGCTCGAGCGGCTCCTTTCCTCGGTATCCTCATCCGTCAGGCAAGCGACCATCGCGCGAACAAGTTCCTGCTCGATCGCGCGTGCCACCTGCGGATGCTCGATGACGTCGGGAGCGGCTGCGGCGAGATCGCCAGCCGCCTTGTGCAGGCTTTGGAGTCGCGCCATCAGCTCTGGCCGGGGCCGTATTACCCGGGTGACTGAAGGAGCGGCGAGCGCACGGCCTGCGAGGGTCTCGCTCATCGTCGCGAGATCCTCGGGTGCCAGTGACATGCCGCCACAATGATAGCTGGTCGAAGTCCGATAGTGATGTTCCGAACCAGGCGAGTAACAGACGATATCTCCAGGTGGCACCTCGTGCCCGCTATGGAGGATTGGTGGCTGCTCAGGGTCGAACTGCAGAAAGATCATGCTGCGTTCTCTGGACACCGCCGAATGCGTGATCGCTGGCAGTGACAGCCGCGCCCTCTGCATCCAGAGGCGGTCCAATTTGATGCGCGTGAGTTCGGCTTCGAATGTGCCGCCTGTCGCGACGGTCACTTGCAGATTCGCTGCGTGAACCGCCCTTTGATAGTCGTAGGGATCGGCAAAATTCAGCACTGAACTGTTCGGCATGGCGGGAACTGACAGTGGCTGGCGAGGCAAGATCAGTCGAGGTTGCTGGCGATAGCCGAGACGCGCATCAAACGTCGCGCCGCACATTCCAGAAGATCGCCTGACCGTCAAGCACGCCGGTGAGATCAGACCGGTAGGCCGTCGATGGATAGAATGCGCCCAACGGATAGTACGGCACATCGATGAAAGCCTGCGCCTGGATATCGTCGGCGATCGCACGTTGTGCAGCCGAGTCAGGCGCCTCGAGCCAGCGTTCTCTCAGCGTCTCCAGGGTGGGGCTGTCCGGCCAGCCGGCAAGGGCGGCCGCGCCGTTGCCCCGCAGGGCGGCGTGGCTCGCCGGCGACAGCGCATCAGTGCCTTGCATCGATGTGCAGAACACGTTCCATCCGCCTTGATCGGGCGTGTTCCTGCTGACCAGCCTTCGCGCCCAACTGGCGGTGTCCATCACCTGCTCCTCGACATTCATGCCAATGCGTCGCAGCAGTTCGGCGGCGACTTCACCGAAGACCCTGGCGCGCCACAAGGTGGCGGGCAGGATCACCACGATCTTCTCCCCCCGATAGCCTGCTGCGCGCAATTCGCTGCGTGCTTTGCCCAGGTCTCGTCCTCCGCTCAGCACGGCAAGCCCTGCATCGCTGGCCATCGGCGACGCCGGCGAGAAGTATCCCATCGGCACGTGCCACTGCGCTGGATCGGTGCCGATCGCCGCGGTCATGAAGTCGCGCTGGTCCAATGCGTGCAATAGCGCGCGCCGGATCGCCGGATTGTTGAACGGCGGCAGCGTATGGTTGGGCCGCATCACTCCCCACCATCCTGCCGCGCCAAGAACCTCCAGTTTCACCCTGCGGTCGCGGCGCAAGGCGGGCAACACGTCTTCCAACGGGTACTCGACCCAATCGATCTCGCCATTTTTCAGCGCGCCGATGGCCGTGGTCGGATCAGGTATGATGTGCCATTCGACCCGATCAAAGTGCGCCACTTTGGGGCCTGCTATGAAGTCCGCCTTACCGTCTTCTCGCGGCTGATAATCGGCGAAGCGTTCATAGACGTGCAGCGAGCCTGATACCTGCTCGTCCGCCTTGAAGCGGAACGGACCGCTGCCAATCACCTCGGTGATCGGCTTGAAAGGATCGGTGCTGGCCAGACGCTCCGGCATCATCGCGCACATCTGCGTGCCGAACTTTCCCAGAGCGTCGGGAAGCATCGGGAACGGCGTACGCAGCCGGAACAGGATTGTTCGATCGTCGGGTGCGACAAGCGCATCGACACGCTGCATCAGGGTCTGCCCGGACTGGTCCCGCACACTCCAGCGGCGAATGCTCGCCACGCAGTCACGCGCCAACACTCTGGTCCCGTCATGGAACAGCAGCCCTTCGCGCAACGTTAGCTTCCACGTCCTGCCGTCATCTTCTATCTGATGCGCGGCCACCATTTGCGGCCGCGCCGCGAAGCCACTTTCTGCGCCAGCCTGGCCATACAGCGTGTCGAATACCATGAAGGCGTGAGAGCGGGTCTCGTAAGACGGGATGAGGAGGGGATCGACACTCGGCAGATCACCTCCCGGAGCATATTTCAGCACCGAAGCCTGATCGCCGCGTGCCAGAGATGGTGCGGCAAGGGCGGCCGCGGTCCCTGCAACGAAGGCACGACGTCTCATGTCCGAGGCTTTGCCTTCACCTTCAACACAGCGGTTGCTGCGCTATATGAGCGTCTTGGGTAACGTCGACGTCAAGGTCACGATTGCCGTTTCTGCCATAGGCACAGGTCGTTGCGGTCTGCTTAGGTTGTCGCTGAACGGCCCGAGTTGGCGCGGTGCCTTCGGTCCGGCAACACAGGGAAACGGCTGGATCGAATGCCGGCAGGCGGCTCCAGCATCTTCACCGACGCAATAGGTTATCAGGACAGCCTGCGGGACTTGGTCGGCCTGTTGGTTGAGCAGCAGCAGCCCTTTCATGCCCGCCTGACCTGGGTGAACTTGCCCCAACTGCGCCTGCTTCGGGCGCGTGAATCCTCGCCACGCGTCGCGTTTTTGACCCTGCCACAAGCATCCGTCTCAATCAGCTTCGTGATCGACCATGGTTCGACATTGGTCTGCGACGGAATCAAGCTACAGTTCGGTGACATACTCTGGCACGGCCGCGGCGACCGCCTGCATCAGCGTACGGCCGGTCCCGCCCGCTGGGGAGCGATTCTGCTATCGCCAGCGACGCTGGTTGCGTCTGGCGTGGCTGTCACCGGACGCATTCTCGCCCCACCGCTTATCCGGCGCGTGATGCGTCCTCGGCCGGTCGATTTGCGGCTGCTGACTCGCCTCCATGCACAGATCGGACGCATTGCTGAAACGGCGCCGGACCGCATCGGCCACAAAGAGGTCGTTCGCGCTGTGGAGCAAGATCTGTTGCTTGCGCTGCTTAACTGCCTCGCTGGCGGCGATCGTGGCGAAGTTCGCCAGCAACCCGGTCTGCTGGTGCGGCTCGAAGCGTTGCTGATGGCACAGCGCAGGCTGCTTCGCACGCATGAAATCAGCGAGGCGCTCGGTGTATCGCCGCGATTGATCCAGGCTGCCTGCAACCGGGTGCTGGGCATGAGCCCCAGACGATATCAGCGCCTGCGCCGGCTGACGCTGACGCTGGCCGATCTGACGCGAGCCGAAGCCGACAGTGCTATTGCCATTGTGCGGCATCACGGGTTTGCCGACGTGCGCGGTTTTGCGGCCGAGCATCTGTTTTTCTACGGCACACCACCTCCATTCGGACACACCGACGGCTGAGGCCTGCCGGCACACTTGCCGATTTTGCCATAGGCATTGGCGTCGGCGCAGTTCTAGGGTGTCGGGCTATAACCTGAACCACCCGGCCCCTGCATCTGCCGAGCGTGGGACCAGCGCGAGCTGAAGTCGCAGGGAGATGCCGTGATGGCCATAGCCGATCTGCTGTGTGCCTGGCTCTGTGGCTACAACGATGGAGGAGGGCATGATAAAGGCTAAACGCGTGCGACAGGGCGTGTGTGCCCTGTTGGCGGTGACGGCTTCCGCATTGGGGCTGTCGCAATGGAGCACCCCGGCGGCGGCCCAGGCCCCGGCGCGCCCACCGAACATCCTGGTCATCATGGGCGACGATGTCGGCTGGTTCAATATCGGCGCCTATCACCAGGGCATCATGTCCGGCAAGACGCCGAATCTCGACAAGCTTGCGGCCGATGGCATGCGGTTCACCGACTACTACGCAGAAGCGAGCTGCACCGCGGGGCGCGCCAACTTCATCACCGGCGAAATCCCGCTGCGCACCGGCCTGACCACCGTCGGCCAGGCGGGTGCCGATGTCGGTATGCCTGACCAGGCGGTGACGCTCGCCACGGCACTGAAGTCGCTGGGCTACGAGACAGGTCAGTTCGGCAAGAACCACCTGGGCGACCTGAACAAGTTCCTGCCGACGGTGCATGGCTTCGACGAGTTCTTCGGCTACCTGTACCACCTCGACGCGATGTCGGATCCGTACTGGTACTCGTTCCCGATCGACGAGAAGTACTACAACACCTACGGCCCGCGCAGCTTGGTGCACTGCTACGCGGCCGACAAGGACGATGCGACCGAGATGCCGCGCTGGGGCAAGGTCGGCAAGCAGAAGGTTGTCGACGAAGGCCCGCTGCCGCCGTTCCCGAACATGGCCAACGTGGCCAACATGCACGACATCCCATTCTTGAAAGC
>DASSRN010000358.1:0-3386 GCA_035701785.1 Acetobacteraceae bacterium
CTGGGTGTACGGTTCCGATCCGGCGAAGGCGTTCGAGGGGATCAAGGCGAAGGCGCAATGGGCCGAGAACCATGGCTTTGTCTGGTGTTCGGTGATGGACCACCTGATCCAGATCGGCGGCGTCGGTGCACCGACTGAACCGTTCATCGAGGGCTGGACGGTACGGTACTGTCGGCACTGGCCGCGGTCACCAGTCGCATTCGCAATCCGGCGCATCTCGCCAAGATTGCCGCCGGTGTGGACCAGATCAGCAACGGCCGCGTGACGCTGGGCATCGGCGCTGGCTGGTTCGAGGATGAATACAGACAGTATGGTTGGGAGTTTCCGCCGCGACCGGCGACGCGCATCCGGCAGATGGAGGAGGCCGTCCAGCTGATCCTCAAGATGTGGACCGAGCCGCGCACGACGTTCCATGGCCGCTGGTTCCACGTCGAAGACGCGATCCTTGAGCCAAAGCCTGTGCAGAAGCCGCGGCCGCCAGTGATGATCGCGGGTGGCGGCGAGCAGATGACGTTGCGCGCGGTCGCCCGCCATGGCGATGCCTGCAATGTCGGTGGCGATGTCGCGACCGTGAAGCACAAGTTCGCCGTGCTGCGCGGTCATTGCGAGGCTGCGCAGCGGGATTACCACACGATAGAGCGCACCCACAATTTCAGCTGGCTGGTCGCCCGCGATGATGCCGCGGTCGCCGCGAAGCGCGAACGCCTGTCGGCGCGCGGGCCACTGCGTGGCTTCGTCGGCACCGTATCCGCGGCACTCGATCTGGTCGGCCAGTTTCGCGACGCCGGCGTCCAGTTGTTGATCAACAGCGATTACCGCAACGACATGGAGACCCTGGAGCTGTTCGTCTCGGACATCATGCCGCACTTCGCCTGAAGTGCGGGGTAAGGCATAGTCGCCCGCCCGTGGCATGAGGTGAGGCGAAGATGGTGCAGGACGAGATCGTTCCGATACTGAAGCCCTGCCCATTTTGTGGCGACCGGCCGCAGATCGTTCACTCCGGCACCTTCATGGTGCAATGCGCCGACTGTGGAGCGAGTGGCCCTCCTGCGCCCAACATGGAGCGCGCCGCGGTGAGATGGAACCGGAGGAAGGGCGAAGACTTCTGACGCGTGGGGCTTGGTCAGCGGATCACGCCAGGCGCCGGATCCGAGCCAGGAACTGATCCACCTGATGGCTCAACTGCCCGGTTTCCTGCGTCAATTCGTCGACGCTCTGTGAGACAGTCAGTGCGGCCGTCCCGGTCTGCGCGGCGGAGTCTGTCACGGACGCCATGTTGCTGTTGGCGACGCCACTGCTCTCGGCGACGCCGTGCACCCGCCTGGCGATCTCCTGAGCAGCCGAGCGCTGCTGTTCGATCGCGGCCGCGATCGTGCCGGCGATATCGCTGATCCGGCTGATCGTCGTGCCGATGCCTTGGATCGCGTTCGCCGCGTCCTCGGTGGCGCGCTGCACCGTCGTGATCTGACCGGCGATTTCGTCGGTCGCCTTGGCGGTCTGCGCGGCAAGGCTCTTCACCTCGCCGGCAACAACGGCAAAACCTTTGCCTGCTTCACCCGCGCGCGCTGCCTCGATTGTCGCATTGAGGGCCAGCAGATTTGTCTGGCTTGCAATGTCCTTGATCAGCTTCACGACATCGCCGATCCGGCCACCGGCTTCGACCAGGCTGCGCACCAGTGCGTCGGTGCGTCGAGCCTCTTCGACGGCAGAACTGGCGATGTCGGTGGACTGAGCCACCTGGCGACCAACCTCCTGAACCGATGCGCTCAGTTCTTCCGTCGCTGCGGCGACGGCGTGCGCGTTGCCGCCGACCTGCTCTCCGGCGTTCAAGGCCGCCTTGGCCTGAGCCGCGGTCTGCTCTGCGGTGCTCGACATCGTGTGGGCGGTGCCCTGAAGCTTGTTGACTGACCCGGACACGGTTCTGACCAGGGCCGAGACCTCCTGCTCGAAGTTGTCGGCCTGATTGTTGAGCTGGTTGGCGGCTTCGCCCTCCGCCGCATGGAGCCAGATGGCTGTGAAAGTCTCCAGGTCATGCATGACTGCCTTGTTGATAGCAGCAAGCATGCGCGGGAGCCTGGCTGGATGCCTTCGGTAAGCGGCCACGACGCGCTCGGTCACATAAGCCAGGACCACGCTCCAGAAGGCAAAATACCAACGCAGCGACAGTCCCGCACGATGCCGCTGCTCGCCGATCTCAATCGCATGGGCAAGCTGTGCTTCCGTGAATGCGCCGGAGAAAATATCCTCCATCCAGTGCTGCTTCTGGCTTCTTTTGGCGGCAGCAAGATCGACATTCTGGTAGATCTTACTGACCTCCGGGAATTTCAGGATTTGTGCGTAGGCAGCGTCGATCGCCGCGTCGATATGTTGCGCGACCAGAGGGCGGAGTTCGCGCAGGATAGAGCGCGCTTCATCATCGATGCTCATCGCCGCCAGTCGGTCGGCGAGGTTCAGCTGCATGCTCATGTTAGGGCCTTGACCATTCAGGCAAGTGGTGACCGGGCTACCGCTGCTGCTACCATGCGACGATTAACGACTGTTGAATGAACCGGTCATGTTTCACCGCAGCAGGCACTTCAAGCCGGACTTCAGGGCATGGGATGAATCCGATGCGCGCAAGGCGATCGTGGAGATCGCCTCCGATGCGATTGCGCATACCGACACGGTGATGTTGTGGCCATCGCATCCGATGGACGATGGGTTGGCCGATGGCAACGGCTCGGTCTACTTCGGAGCGGCAGGAGTGATCTGGGCCTTGGACTATCTCAGGCGTGTCCGCGCGATCGCGGAGTGTCCGGATCTCGCGCCATTGATAAGCGTGGCTCTGGAGCGCAACGCACCCTGGTTTGCGAGCACATCATACGCCCGACACGGGTCGCTGCTGATGGGCGAGTTGGGCATCCTCCTGGTGCAGATGCGCGTCACGCCTGACCAGGGGTTGGCGGATGAGATCCATGCCCTTGTAGCGGCGAACACCGAGATGCCGATCGTGGAGCTGATGTGGGGCCTGCCAGGCTGCATGCTCGCCTGCGTCCACATGGCGAGCATGACCAGCGATGCGCGGTTCAGCGCAGTCTTCAGGCAGCAGGCAAGCCGTTTGCTGGACGCGCTGGAGGCGGACGAAAATGGGCTGATCTGGACACAGGACCTGTATGGACGGCAACAGCGCTGGCTCGGTCCTGTGCATGGGTTCGCCGGCAACATGCTGCCGCTGCTGCTTTGCTGGCAGTGGCTCACCCCCGGACAGCGCGCGATCGTTGCCGACGCAGTGCCACGCACGCTGGCCGCACATACCGCCAGGTCGGAACTCGGACGGAACTGGCCAGCGATAGTGCCGAGAGGCGAGCCGCCGTGGCTGTGCCAGCATTGCCACGGCGCACCTGGTA
>DASSRN010000359.1:0-2178 GCA_035701785.1 Acetobacteraceae bacterium
GCTGCGCGCGACGATCCTGGGGTCGCTGCGCCAGCTGAACCAGGAGCGTGGCATCTCGATCATCTACATCACGCACGACCTGGCGACGGCGTATCAGGTGGCCGACAGCATCATCGTGCTGTACCGCGCCGCGGTCGCCGAGGCCGGCGATGTCGAACCGGTGGTAAAGGCGCCGAAGCATCCGTACACGCAGTTGCTGATCGCCTCGATCCCGCAGGTCAGCACCGACCGCACGTGGCTCGACGAACGGCAGGGCGCCTCGCATGGCGAGGCAACGCAGGCCGGGTGTCGGTTTGTGGCGCGCTGTCCGATGGCGATGCCGGTGTGCAGGCAGGTCGTGCCCCCGCTACTGCAGAACGAGCCGGAGCGGGAGGTCGCGTGCCACCTCTACGACGGCTCGCGAGACCCAGATCCAGGCATCCCCGACGGGTCGCGCGCCGCATGCCGAACGGCGTGAATGATCACCATGTCGGTGGCAACTTCGTTAACACGAGGTAGGGGTACGGGAGGGCCGCCATGCGGCGGATAGTGGGATCGTCCGTCCGACTACCAACATGCGGATGCGAAAGCAGCTGGATAACAGCGCTTAGTCGCGCCTGGACGCGCCGCGCTCCGGCTGGAGAACGAGCTACAATGTATTCGAGTATCGCGTCGAGATCGGCGAGCGCCGGGGTGGTATAGCGCAGCCTCACAGGCCATACTTGGCCCACACAGCGCTCACCTGCTCGTCTGTGGCGAAGTCACCCTCGGCCGCAGCAGCTTTGGAGCGGGCCAGCGCCTCGCGTTCCTCTGGCGAGAGGACAGTCACGGGGGACTGTTCACCGCCCGCCAGCTGCAGCAGCAGCCTGGCGATCTCGTCTTGTGCCTGGTCGGGCAATGCCCGGACAGCGGCAACGGCTTCTTCCAGAAGATCGGTCATCGCCAGCGACCCTACGCCAGAAAGCCCTTCCGTTGTAGCCATTCGCGGCATTTCGCGACATAACGGCGCCCGAGGAGACAATGCCATGCCCGATACGATGCCCGCCCGCAGCTGGACGCCGAACTCCTGGCGCGACTGCCCGATCCGCCAGGTGCCGGCCTACCCGGACCCGGCGAAGCTCGCGTCCATGGAAGCGCGCATCGGCCGCTACCCGCCGCTGGTGTTCGCCGGCGAGGCGCGCCGGCTGAAGGCGCACCTGGCGCAGGCCGCCGAGGGCAAGGCATTCGTGCTCCAGGGCGGCGACTGCGCCGAGAGCTATGCCGACTTCACCGCCAACACCATCCGCGACACGTTCCGCGTGCTGCTGCAGATGTCGGTGGTGCTGACCTTCGGCGCATCGGTGCCGGTGGTGAAGATGGGCCGTATGGCGGGGCAGTTCGCCAAGCCGCGCTCCTCGGACAGCGAGACGCAGGGCGACGTCACGCTGCCGTCCTATCGCGGCGACATCGTCAACGGGCCCGAGTTCACTGCAGAGGCGCGCATTCCCGATCCGGCGCGCATGGAGTTCGGCTATTTCCAGTCCGCCAGCACGCTGAACCTGCTGCGCGCCTTCGCCGGTGGCGGCTATGCCGACCTGCACGAAGTGCATCGCTGGAACCTGGAGTTCGCCGCCCGCTCGCCGCTGGCCGAGAGATACCAGGACCTGGCGCATCGCATCGACGAGACGCTGTCGTTCATGGCCGCCTGCGGCATGACCAGCGCCACCACGCGCGACATGCGCGAGACCGACTTCTTCATCTGCCATGAGGCGCTGCTGCTGCCGTACGAGCAGGCGCTGACGCGGGTCGATTCCACCACCGGCGACTGGTACGGCTGCTCGGCGCACTTCCTGTGGATCGGCGACCGCACGCGCCAGGTGGACGGCGCGCACGTCGAGTTCCTGCGCGGGGTGAAGAACCCGCTGGGGATGAAGGTGGGTCCGACGCAGGAGGCGGACGACCTGCTGCGCATTCTGGAACGGCTGAACCCCGCGAACGAGCCCGGGCGCGTGACGCTGATCAGCCGCATGGGCCACGATAAGGTGGAGGCACGTCTGCCGGCGCTGATCCGTGCGGTGGAGCGCGAGGGCGCCAAGGTGGTGTGGGTGTGCGATGCGATGCACGGGAACACGGTCACCACCGGCGCCAAGCTGAAGACGCGCAACTTCGACCAGATCCTGTCCGAGGTGCGCAGCTTCTTCGATATCCACGCGGCGGAAG
>DASSRN010000360.1:0-4104 GCA_035701785.1 Acetobacteraceae bacterium
GGACGCTGATGGTAGCGCCGGTATAGCCGTGTAACCCGTCCTTGGGACCCGTGCCGGCAGGTAGTGAGAACACATGCCGGCCGCTCTCGTCATAGACGAAGACATACGACCCGCGCTGAACCGCGCTTCCGATCGCCATGCCAGTGTCTCAGATCACAAGGCAACGCCTCGCGGTGCGCGATCAGAAGGCGGGCATCATCGGCACCGGCACGAAGTGCTCCTCGATGCCGCGCACGCCGGCGATGTTCTGCGCCGCGACCCGCACCGCCTGGCGCCGGTCTTCCGGCTCATCGGTGCCGAACCACAGGTGGACAGTCCCATCGTTGACGATGATGTCCTGCGCCCACAGCCGGGCGGCCCATTCCTGCCTCCCCAGTTCAGCCAGCAGCCGCGCCCGGATTGCCCGGTCGTCATTGCTGCCAGCCGCAGCGGAGAGCGCCGGCGCTGCGCCCAGCGCGCGCACCAGATTGGACCGGCTGACGATGCCGACGACCTTGCCGTCGCGCACCACCGGCACGCGCTTGATACGCCTCGTCTCCAGCAGCGTGGCGATGTCAGCGAGGCTGGCATCCTCGGTCACCGAGACCACATCGCGCGACATGATGTCGCCGACCGTTCTGCCATGCGCCTTGACGTATTCGCGCGCCAGGCCCGATGCGAAGTGATCCAACCACCATGAGTGGCGGCGCTTGGCCTGGCTCTCGGTGCCGAGTTCGGCACGGTGCAGCAGGTCGCCTTCGCTGACGATGCCGACCATCTGGCCGGCGGCATCGACCACCGGAGCGCCGCTGATTCCCTTCTCCGACAGCAGCGCCGCCAGGGCCTGGACTGTCATGTTCGGTTCAACGGTGATCACGGCCGGCGTCATCACGTCGCTTGCGTGCATTGTTGCCTCCCGATTGTCGCGTCGCGCAATCTTTGCCGAGGCCCTGTCTCAGCGGCCTCGTCTTCTGGGCCGATCATTGGCCCCGACGATGCCGCCGTCATTGATCTGAATCAACTGGCGCGCGTCCGTCCCGCTGCCTGCCGGATCGCCGCCGCCCGCGCGATCACGTTCTGCGCCCGCTGCACCACCGGCACGTCGATCATCGCGCCTTCGAACTGCACTGCACCCAGGCCTTGCGCGAAGGCCGCGTCATAGGCTGCCACCATGCGTTCGGCCCGGTTGACCTCCTCTGCCGAGGGGGAGAACTCCTCGTTCAGCACCGGCACCTGAAGCGGGTGGATCGCGCTGGCGCCGACGAACCCGAACCGCTTGGACCGCCGCACGATGGCGCGGAACGCCTCCTGGTCGCGGAAGTTGGCGATCGAGCCGACGAAGCCGAACGGCAGGATGCCGGCAGCGCGTGCGGCGAACAGCGTGTGCTGCTTGGGGTAGAGCAAGCCCTCGGGATCGGGCAGCATGCCGACATCGGCCGTGAAGTCCTCGGTACCAAGGCTGAGCGCCACGACGCGCGGATGCGACTTCGCGATCGCCTCGATGCGGAAGAAGCCGGCGGCGGTTTCCACCAGCACAACGAACTGGATCCTGCCCGGCGGCAGGCCGCGTTCTGCTTCGAGTTCGGCGACGATCTCGGCGACCGCATGCACGTGTTCGGCGCTGTCCACCTTGGTGAGCATGAGCGCGGCGATGCCGGGGATCACCGCGGCCTCGAGATCGCGCACCAGCAGCCGCCATGGGCGGTTCACGCGCACAAGCACGTCGCCGCCATTGCGCGCGACCTGCGGAATGGCGTCGGCGATCAGCGTGCGGGCACGCTTCTTCTCTGAAGGTGCCACCGCATCTTCAAGGTCAAGGATGATGCCGTCTGCTCCGCGATCGGCGCCAGTACGCACGAACCTCTCCGCGGTGACCGGCACGAACAGCAGGGAACGCCAGGAAGGAAGGTCGGTGCGCATGCGATCAGTTCTCCATCAGGCCATTCCGCCGCGTCGCAGTACCGGCTGCTCGCGCTCATCAAACCCGAGCAGCCGGAACACACTTTCGGACTTGTACATGCCCAATGCGGTCAGTCTGCTCCATTGACGGCCCCCGTTGTCGAGACGGATCAGCCTCAACCGGGCACACACGATGCCCTCGGGAGCCGTCCACTGGAAGCGACGGCGACGACAGCGACGTCAGTGCAGCGCGTAGAACCCCTTCGCGCCGCCGCCCATGACCTGCGCCATCGTCTCCTTTGGCGCGCCCTCGATCAGCTTGCGCACCATCGCCGGCGCGCCGGGGAAGAAGCCGTCCGGATGCGGATAATCGGTCGCCCACAGGATCTTGTGCCCACCGACATAGTCGACCAGCGGCTTCAGGCAGTGCTCCACCGGCTCGAACGCGATCCAGCAGTTGCGCTGGAACAGCTCCGATGGCCGGGTCTTTAGTCCCGAGTCGTTGAAACCCTTGTCGTCGAAATGGCGATCCATGCGATCCAGCCAGCCGGCGATCCAGCCGCCGCCCGATTCCAGGAACGCGATGCGCACCTTTGGATGACGCTCGCACACGCCGCCCCAGATCACCGCCATGCAGGCCAGCATCATCTCCATCGTGTGGGTGATGATGTGGCGGGCGCCGCGTTCCTCGAAGCGGTCCATGCCGACCTGCATCATCCCGCTGTTGCCGCCTTCGTGGAACCCGACCGACATGTCGAGCTCTTCCACCATGGTCCAGAACTTCTCGTAATCCGGATGATGGATCATCTTGCCGTTGTACGGGTTGGGCCGCAGGAACACGCCACGGAAGCCAAGCTTCTCGCGCGCGTAGCGCATCTCCTCGATCGCCAGGTCGGTGTCCTGCATCGGGATCATCGCGATGCCGAACAGCCGGTCCGGATACGGCTTGCAGTAGTCGGCCAGCCAGCGGTTATACGCGCGCGACATCGCCGCCGCGGTCGGCGGGTCGTTCACCGCACCGGCGAACAGCCCGATCGAGGGATACAGGAAGGCGGCATCGATACCGTCGAGATTCATGTCGGGGATCCGCGCGTGCGGGTCGAAGCCGCCCTTGCGTCCCTGCTCGTACTCCATGGCGTCGTCGACCACAGTGCCATCGCGCGCGCCCACCCCGCCCAGCGCACCAAGTCCTTTCTTGCTGCCAAGCAGTTGCTCGCCCACCTGCAGGCGCTGCTTGCCGTCCGCGTCACGGATGAGCTTGGGTGCCTTGTCCCGGTATTTCGGTTCGATGTAGTCGGACCAGAGATTGAGCGGCTCCAGAATGTGTCCGTCGGCATCGATGACGTTCAGTGCGCGAGCCATGGTGTTTCCTCCTTAGTGCTTGATCCACTCCTTCATGTATCGGGCGTAGCAGTCGCGCTCGCCGGGCATCTTCGGCCAGCCGGCAAGCAGCCGCGCGGTGGCCAGCAGCAGCCGGTCGCGCATGTGCGTGGAGTTGTGGCCGAATTCCTCGAACGTCGAATGGCTGATCTTCTGGTTGTGCGGGTCGTCCTGGAACTTGCAGGCCGTGACTGCAAGCGTGGCGAGCAGCCGGTTGCGGTCCGCACCGGTTTGCAGGTAGGCATTCGCCACCGCGGTCGCGCGCGGGAAGTCGAACGCCATGATCGCTTCGTCCTGTTCGCGCAGCAGCGCCTCAGGCGTGCGGCCGCTCAGGTCGTGTGATGCGAACTCCTGTTCGATCACCGAGCTGTACAGCTTGTTGGCGCGCGCGGCATCGTTCACGAAATGCGCCATCAGATAGAGGATGCGCGGCTGGTACGGATTGTCCGACGTGCGCATCCAGTAGTTCGCGGTGTTGCAGTAGTCGAACGGGTGCTGCCCTTCGGTGAACTTGCTGCCCACTGTGGTGCGCAGCACCAGTTCCGCCGCACCGAGCTGGATCGCGTCGCCCAGGCTCGCGAGCGAGATGCCGTCGCGCAGATGCGTGGTGATCTGGTCCCACACCGTCTGTGCGTCCGCCTCCATCAGGAGGCGCACCATGTCCTCGACCTGCTCCGGCGTCAGCGACGCCTTGTTGGTCTGCTTCAGGCGCTTGCCCGCATCCGGAAATGCCTCGGTCACCACGACGCAGGCCGCATCGTACATCGAGTAGTACAGCGGTCCCACCGCCATGTCCGGCACGCCGGTATAGAACACGCCATGCGCGCGATCCCAGCCGATGTGGTC
>DASSRN010000361.1:0-5823 GCA_035701785.1 Acetobacteraceae bacterium
GGAATGCGCGGAGGAAACGCGAAGGCGATGTCATGTCGCCCGGCAGCCCGACCATCCCCGCGCCTGAACTCGGCGGTTGCAAGGTCAGCGACCCGATCGTCAGCGGCTTTGGCTCGGTGACCGACAGGTCCAGATACATCCCGAGATGCGCGAGATGCCAGTCGAACGGCGGCGCGTTGGTCATCACCCCAGTCGGGTTGTCATACGTCGCCAGCCGCCCGCCGACATACTCGACGACGAGACTGGCACCGCTCTTGTCGTGCAGCGTGACATGCAGCGGCACCGGCATCTTGAACACCGCCTGTGACGAGCGGTTGACCAGGATGTTCGGCAATGCCGCCTTCGCCTCAGCCACAGTGGCGAAGCTGGTGAGCAGATAGAGCAGAAGTTCATAGGATGCGACCGAGTTGCGCTCCTGCCCCGGCGGGACCGCCTGGTATTCAGCATAGCCGGGTAGATACAGTGCGCCGCCGGCGAGCCCTGCCTCGTTCATGCCGTCGACCACGATCGGCAGTCCGATCCCGTCCATTCCCACCACGCCGTACTTGCTGCGCCACGCAAGTCCCGAGCCCGCCTGACCGTCCGGCCCGGTGCCGGTCAGCGCCAGGTTGCGCGGCACGACGATGACGCGCGAGTGCAGCGGAAGGGCGAATTCCATTGTGCGGGCATAGACGATGCCGCCGTCTTCCGACCGTAGCAGGAACGACGTGCAGGCGAGCGTGCCATTCAGCGGCAGCCCCACCGCGGCGAGCAGGGCAAGCGCAAAGGATAGCCGCCGGGCAAGCAACATTGGCATGTGAGAACCTCATTATTTTGGCGTTACTGTGCGAGCCTATCCAGTGCAGCGCCACCTGCACTACCGCAGCGCAACGATGCCATAAGCAAATCGGCTTGTCGCTGTCAAAGAAGTCGCCACCGTTGCCTGCCCGACCGGCGAATCGTCCCTAAGGCTGGACGCAGCATCGCGCGCGCCGCAGCATTTACATCAGGCAAATCGCAGCCGGTATGGGAGGAACACAACAATGGCCGACATCGGACGCAGGACCGCGCTCGGTCTCGCCACCGCCGCGGGGATCGCGCGCAGGACGCGCGCGCAGGCGCCGCAGGAGGTGAAGATCGCCATGCTGGTGCCGCTGTCCGGCCCATGGGCGCGCTCGGGCCTGCTGGAGAAACTCGGCGCGGAGATGGCGATCGACGACATCAACGCCGCCGGCGGCATCCGCTCGATGGGTGGCGCGAAGCTGCGGCTGATGCAGTTCGACACGCAGGATTCGGCGGAGAAGTCGAAGGACACCGCGCAGCGCATGATTGCGCAGGAGCCAGACCTGGTCGGCGGCTTCGGCTGCTGGCTGTCGAGCTTCACGCTCGCGGTCACCGAGGTGACTGAGCGAGCCGAACTGCCGTGGCTGACGCTGTCCTATTCCGACCTGATCACCGGGCGCGGTTATCGCTACGTGTTCCAGACCTCGCCCACGGCGGACGCACAGGCGCGGCAACTGCTGCCGACGGTGCTCGATCTTGCCGAGAAGGCGAGCGGCAAGCGGCCGAAGAAGGTCGCCATTGTCGCCGACAACACCGCGGCCAATGTCAGCTTCCTGAAGGAGGTGCGCGAGCACACGCTGAAGGACCTGGGCCTGACCGCGGTGGTGGACCAGATGTACACGCCGCCGATCGCCGATGCGACCACGCTGGTGCAGCCGGTGCGCAGCGCGCGTCCCGACTTCTGCATCATGCTGTCGTCCAACGTGCCGGACGACAAGCTGGTGCTCGACAAGTTCGCCGAGTTCGGGCTGGCCGGCGGCAAGCTGCCGCTGATCGGCGGCGGCGGACATATCGGCGCGCCGGAACTGCTGAAGGTGACCGGCGCCGATATCCTGCAGGGCCTGATGGCGGGCCTGGCGAACTGGCCGGGACACGACCAGGACAAGCTGGCCGAGCGTTTCATCGCGCGCACCAGGGAGCCGTGGTTCGGCCATGACTCGGTGTTCGCCTATGTGCACGTGCTGATCTTCAAGGAGGCGCTGGAGCGCGCCGGGGTCGCCGACAAGCGCAAGGTGGCGGAGGCGATCCGCGGCCTCGACATGCGCGACGGCCCGGCGCTGTTCTTCCCGGGCCATTACCTGAAGTTCGACGACAAAGGTCGCCGCGTGGACGCAGTGCTGGCTATGATCCAGTGGCAGAACGGCAGGCCGGTCGCGATCTATCCGAAGGAGATCGCAGTTGCGCAGGCGATCTGGCCGAAGCTGGTGTAGCGACGCGCTTACCCTTCGCCGGTGATCCGGCGCGTGAGTTCAGGTGCGAGACCAAGGGCCGGCTTGGGGGCGGGGCGCGCGAAGCTGCCGCGCAGCGGCTTGCGAGGCTTCAGCCCCACCAGCGCCTCTGCCATCCGCACCGCACAGCTCACGCCATCCAGGGTCGGCACGGGTATCCGATCGCGCAGTTCGCGCGCCAGTCCGGCGATCGGGCCGCCGCCGAAGATGATCACCTCCGCCTCGTCCTGTTCGATCGCCTGCATGCACAGCGACATCAGGCGATCACGATGCTCGGTGGCGCGCGTGATGTCTGTCACTGGCACATCGAGTGCGCGCACGCTGGCCAGTCGACCTGAAAGCCCATGTTCCTGCGCGCATTCGATGTACCATGTGCGCAGTCGCGGCGTCAGGCAAATGATGGAATAGCGTCTTCCCAGCATCCACGCAGCGAGGATCGCTGACTCCTCGATGCCCACGACGGGAATGTCGGCGAACTCGCGCGCGGCGGCGAGGCCAGGGTCACCGAACGCGCAGACGATAGCCGCGTCGCAACCGGATGCGTGCTTTGCCAACGCATCCAGCACCGCGTGCGAGGCGATCGCCGCTTCGGCACGATTCTCGACATACTGCGTGCCGAACGCCGCAGTGACCGCCTTGATGTTGGTCCCGGCAGATGCGAAGCGCCGTGCCTCTGCCGCCATCGCATCGGTCATCGCCGCGGTGATGTTCGGATTGATCAGCAGGAGTTCCATAAGCCAGTTATGCAACCGGCATCCGTCCGCAGCGTCAAATGCGATCCGCCACTTCCGCCGCGGGATGAATTGTTGCTACAGGAGATCGGCCATAACGGTGATCACCTGATGACAGCCCTGATCGTGGCGCTCGCCACCTGGAGTGTCCTCGCATTCTCGCTTCTGCTGTTCGTGGCGCAATTCCTTGCGCACGAGGCTGGCGTCTGGTTCGGCCGGCGCGGCGCGACACATGGCGAGGTACAGCCGGAAAAGATTGGCGTGGTGGTTGGCGGCATGCTGGGCCTGCTGGCTTTCGTCCTCGCGCTCACCCTGTCGTTCGCCAACACGCGCTTCACCGAGCGGCGTGATGGCACGCTGGCGGAAGCGAACGCCATCGGCACTGCCTGGCTGCGCGCCGAGGCGATCGGCCATCCGCGCGGCGCGGAAATCGCCCGGCTGCTGGAACAGTATACCCAGGTGCGCAGGCAGTTCGTGCTGGCCGACAACGACCCCGGCGTACTCGGCGCGCTGAACCAGCAGACCAACGCCTTGCAGTCGGCGATATGGGGCCACGCCTCAGCCATCGTCCGCGAGCGGCCAGACCCTGTCGCAACCTCGCTGATGGCCGCGCTGAACGACACGTTCGACATGACCACGGCGGAGCGCTTCGCCTTCAGCCTGCGGCTTCCGCCGCAGATCTTCTGGCTGCTGATCGGCATGACCATGCTGAGCATGGCGACGCTGGGCTACCAGTTCGGCGTCAGGGGCCGGCCGCTGCGCATACTGGTCGCGCTGCTCACCTTGATGTGGACGGTGGTGATCGTCGACATCCTCGACCTCGCATCGGCGCGCGTCGGCGCATTCCGCACCAGCACCGAGGCCTATGACTGGACGCTCCAAGGGTTCAAGGGCGGCGTGACTATCCCGCCGCTGCCAGCACCGCGATAGCCGGCGTCAGCGCCCGGTCAGGATGCGCTCGACCAGCTGCTTCACCGTCGGGATGAAGCCGTTCGAGTAGTACGGGTCCTTGGCGAAGCGGAACGCGTTGTGGCCGCTGAACATCAGGTTGCGCTCCAGCGCCGCCGGATCGTCGCTCTCGTGCGCGATGTTCTGCAGCGTCTTCTGAATGCAGAAGCTGCGCGGGTCGGGTCGCTTGCCGGTGCTGAACTCGGGCTCCTGCTGCTCCCAGTTGGAGAAGCGGCACTGGCTGAGGCACCCCATGCAGGCGACCTGATCAGCTAGGATCTCGCGCGCCTTCTCGGGCGTCGCGAACACCAGCGTGCTGTCGGGCGTGCGCAGCGCCTCGGTGAAGCCCTGCGCCTCCCAGCCGCGCGCACGTTCCAGATCGGCCGGTGTCAGGTACACGACGCGCTTGCGCGGACCGACGCCGAATTCAGCGACATGCTCGCCGATGACCTCGGATGTGAAGGCGACCTGGCGTTCGTTGCGCTCGCGCAGCTCGTGGATGAAGCCGTTGTTCACCGCGCTGGAATAGAACCCGGTCGGGCTGAACCGGTTGAGGAACACGTCGCCCTCGCGCAGCGTGCGCAGGCGCTCCTTCCAGGCATTGCCGATCGGGCTCTCCTGCGTCAGCAGCGGTCGGGTGCCGAACTGGAAGGCAACCGGTCCCAGTTCGGGGTTGTCGATCCAGTCCTGCCACTCCTCCAGCCACCATACGCCGCCGGCCATGATGATCGGCGTCTCGTGCAGGCCGAACTCGCGCATCAGCTTGCGCAGCGCGAGTACACGCGGGAACGGATCCTCAGGCTTGGTCGGGTCCTCGCTGTTGGACAGGCCATTGTGGCCGCCCGCGAGCCACGGGTCCTCATACACCACACCGCCCAGCAGCGATGCCGCCTTCGAATAGGCGCGCTTCCACAGCGCGTTGAATGCCCGCGCCGAAGACACGATCGGGTAGTAGTAGACGTTGAACCGAGCCGCGATATCAGAAAGGCGATACGGCATGCCGGCGCCGCAGGTTATGCCGTGGATGATGCCCTTTGCCTGCTCGAGCACGTCGGTGATGATGCGTTCGGCGGCGCCCATCTCCCACAGGATGTTGGCGTGGATGCGTCCCTTGCCACAGGCCGCCTCGTACGCGCGGCGCGCCTGGGTCAGCGCACCCTGGATGGCATAGGCGACCAGCTCCTCGTGCCGTTCGCGGCGGGTGCGGCCGCGATAGACCTGCGGAATGCGCCAGCCGTTCGCGTCGAAACTGTCGGCGTTGACGGCGCTGAACGTGCCGACGCCACCGGTGAACGCCCAGTTCCCGGACGAGATGCCATTCGAGATGGAGATGCCCTTGCCGCCCTCGACGAGTGGCAGCACCTCCATGCCCCCCATGCGGATCGCGTTGATCGCCTTCATGGGCCTTCGCCTCCCAAGGCCGTGTGACACAACCGTTACGGCGGTTGCCGTTGCTTGCAAAGTGAAATTGCGCCCACGCCCTCTCCGACCTGGGGGCGGAGAGGGCAGGGGTGCGGTGGGAGGTTACTCCCCAACCACCGGCTGCTCGGCCAGCTCAGGCGGCACCGCATCGGTCGGCTGCTGCTCGCGCCGCTCGCGCCGCTCGCCGCGGTCGCGGTCCCGATCGCCGCGTCCAGGCTTGGCGCCGACCTTCTCGGTGATGTCCTCGCCGGTCGCCTGGTCCACCACCCGCATCGACAGCTTCACCTTGCCGCGCTCGTCGAAGCCGATGACCTTCACCTTCACCTGGTCGCCGACATTCACGACATCTGTGGTCCTGCCGACGCGGCCCTGCTGCAGTTCGCTGATGTGCACCAGGCCGTCGCGCGAGCCAAGGAAGTTCACGAACGCGCCGAAATCGGCGGTCTTCACTA
>DASSRN010000362.1:0-9335 GCA_035701785.1 Acetobacteraceae bacterium
CCGTTGCCTTGCGCGGCGGGCGCACGGCAGGGTGTTCCCCATCACGAGGCCAGCCTAGGGAGCCGCGACCCGATGACCACGCTCGTTCCTCTTCCAGAGGACGAAGCCGGCAAGCGCGCCTGGGCCATCAGGCAGCTGCGACAGCGCGATGACTGGCTCGGTGCCGTGAGCGGCGAAGCGATCCTTCACACGGCAGCATAAATCTTGGGACCGAAGGCGGAGGCGGAGTTGAACCACTGGCTGGCGACCAGGGCGGATCAGACTGGCCAATCGCTCTGAGTTTGTGGCTTTTCGTTCCGCCCGGTCGGGGCCAGCAGTCGCCCCAATCGCGGACAAAAAGCGCGTGGCAGCCACTCGTCTGTGGGCGAAATCTGTGGGTCTCGACCTAAGCATGACATAACTGGCTGAAAAGACGCGAATAAAAGAGGGCATCTTTCGCCGCGAAACGGCGGAGCATCCCGAACCGTTCACCGGAGAGCGGCTGACTGCCGACATTGGCGGTCAGGTGCAGATCGAGCATTACCATCGATACCTGTTTGCCCGCTCTCGCGTTGAGGGTCTGGATGTGCTCGACGTGGCAAGCGGTGAAGGCTATGGCGCGGCCTTGCTCGCCCAGGTCGCACGACGGGTGATCGCCATCGATCACTCCGGCGCCACCGTGCGAGCCGCCGTGGGAGACTTCTCTCGACCCAAACTTCACTTCCTGCAAGGTGACGCGCGCGCGCTGCCGCTGGCCGATGCCTGCATCGATGTCGTGGTTTCTTTCGAAACCATCGAGCATTTCGACCGGCAGGCGGATTTCGTCCGCGAGATCCGCCGCGTGCTGCGCCCAGCCGGCAGCTGCCTCGTCAGTACGCCGGATCGCGACGTCTACTCGCCTGCCGGCGCACCAGCCAATCCCTTCCATGTGCGCGAACTGACCCAGGCAGAATTCATTGCGCTGCTGCAAGCCCAGTTCCGCCATGTGCAAATCGTCCGGCAGCGTCCGCTGATCGGTTCCGCGCTGCTGGCGGACACGGTCTCGGCGGCAGCACCGCTGGTGTTCGACCGGCGTGGTGACACGCACTTCGAGGCCTGTATGGGGCTGCCACGAGCACCCTACCTTATTGCCGTGGCATCGGACCAGGAGCAGCCGGCACTGCCACCCAGCGTGTATGTCGACCGCAGCGACCTCGACACATGCGAGCAGGCGCGGCGATCACTGGACGAACATCTGCGGCAGCACCAAGCCAAACTTGCCGAGTCGCAGCTGCGCGTGGCGCAGCTGGCACAGGCGCTGGCAGCATCCGAGCAGGCGCTTGCAGAATCGGAACGGGCCTTCGCGGCGTCGCGACAGCAGAGCGAGGCGCTACAGCAGCGGCACGACGTGCTGCGAGGCTCGCTGCGCACTTTCCTGCGGGGCTATCTACCTCTGCTGCGCCGGAACCTGTTCGCGAGGAAACTTTAGCATACGCCCAGCAAGCGGCGCAGGCGTCGCAACAGCCCGGTGAACCGATTTGCGCGTGCCCCCGTTGCAATTCCGAGGCGCGCTTCCAAGGCGTCATACGCACTATTCAATTCGCCGCAGCGCGCTCGGAACACCGCAGCCCCATCGAGGCCACGTTCGTCCTCCCAGGCCTTCACACGGTCAACCATGTCGTAGATCGCCCGCAGCACCGCCATGGCCGCGACGTAGCCGTCGCGGTCGGCGGTGTGGCTGCGTGAAAACCAGTGTTCTATCCGGCGATGGGCGAAGTCGATCAGATCGCCCGCTTCCGGCTCGGCGCGAACACGCGCCGGCTGCGAGGTATAACGGTTCGTGCGCTCGATCCACTGATGCGCATCGGCATGCGGCAGATGCTCGATGCAGATCGGCGACTCTGGCGGAATACGCTCTATCCGATCGGTCAATAGCTCAGTGCCGCCATGCACGATCGGGTGGAAGGTCAGCGCGCCGCGGCGAAAGAAGCGGATGTGGTGCTCGGGCCAGTAATAGGCATCGGCATCGAATGCACCGAGGATCCAATGACGCATCGGCAGCGCGACCGCCGGCGCATCTTCCGCCGAACGCGGCGCGCGCAGGTACTCGATGGCGGCCGGCATCAGCATCTCATCGTCGTCGAGGAAGATGATCCAGTCGTGCCGGCACTGCGCCAGCGCAAAGGCGCGCGTCTCTTCCACGGTCGGTGACCAGGGCACCTTGATCACCCGATCGGCGTAGCGACCCGCAATGCGGCGCGAGCCGTCGGTGGAGGACTTATCGACGACTATAAGCTCGTCGACGAAGCGCAGCGACCTCAGGCAGGTCGCGAGCATGTCGGCGCGGTTGTAGGAGATAACGAAGCCGCTAATCGGCATGCGGTTGGCGCCAGGGGTTGCGGCTGGTCGGAGTGAGAGGATTCGAACCTCCGGCCCCTGCGTCCCGAACACAGTGCTCTACCAGGCTGAGCTACACTCCGGCCAAGGCGGCGCATATAGCCTCGGGCGCTCCCCCAGACAAGGACTGCGCCCGCCTAGATCGTGTCCGGGCCGACTAGGCGCTCCAGATCCTGCTCGCGGCACAGTGTGAGCTGCGCCCGCGCCGCGTCGTAGATCACCAGCCCGTCGGCACGCCAGGCGTTCAGGATCGTGATGATGCTGCGCGTCGTGGCGCCCAGCAGGTCCGCCAGATCGCTCTGCCGAAAACGGCCGGCGAGCTGCAGCCCCTGCTCCGTCCGCCGTCCCTCGCGTCGACCCAGATACAGGAGCTGTCGCGCCAGCCGCGCCTCCAGGCTCTCAAATGTCGCATCGCGGAACAGCACGGAGGTGCGGCGTAGCCGGGCGGCGAACATCCGGCACAGGTTGGCGCCTAGCAATGCGTTGCTGTTGAGCGTGTCCAGGAACACATGGCCGGGGATGCGCAGTAGCCGCACCCGCCCTTCCGGCAGAGCGTCGGCTGAACGCGTACTGCCATCAATCACACCAATCTCGCCGAAAATGTCGCCGGGACCGAAGATCTCGATCATCAGTCCCTTGCTGCCTCGGTCGGTCGCGCCGATGCGGACATGGCCCGTACCGCCAATGACCGCATATACCGCGTCGGCCTCGTCGCCCTCGGCAAACACCGGCACGCCATCGCGCGGCTCTACCACCCGGCTCATGGCCTCGATCCGGTCCAACTCGGCCGGATCGAGGCCAACGAACGGTTTGACGCCAAGCAACACCGTCATTGACACACCGACCGCAGCCCCTGGGCCGGCACCTTACCATGGCGGGACGGCAACGCACGGCCAGTTCGCGCAGTGAAGCAGTTCAGAGCGAACCGCCCGGCAGCATGCCACATGTCCGCGGAAGCCAGCGAGGCCAAAGGCGAAAATCCGGCGCGGCTGGCAGGAGCGTTTTACCACCGCCAAAGGCGGCAACCACGGGAGTCCACCATGAACAAGTTCTTTGCCATCCTTACCGTCCTCTCCCTCGTGTTCGGGACCGCGGCCTTCGCAGTCCCTGCCAGCGCCGCGACCAGCCTGCACGCGCCCAGCGACAATGGCGGCGGTGCGAACAGCTAACAAGGCGGCCCGTCACAGCCGTCCGACTGCTTCGAAGGAGATGACAATGTTCGCCACCATCCTGATCGTGCTTGGTGCCCTGGCGCTCGCTGTCATCGGCTGCGCCGCACTCGATCCGCAGCACCAGGACTGATGTCCACACGAACCGAAAGGGGCCGGCTCCGCAAGGGCCGGCCCTTTTTGTTTGAGACGGTCGGTGCGTAGGGATGTGATGCGGTGCCGGCTCGAGCCGTGCTAGAAACGCATTCCTGACCTGCAAGCGAGGAGCCGACCATGGCTATCCGCAAGCTGCTGCTGCCGCTCACGGGGACCGCCGCCGGCGAGGCGGCGCTCGCCACCTGCCTGACCATCGCGCGCGACTGGAATGCCCATGTGACGGCGCTGCACGTCCGTGTGGACAGCCGCGACGTCGCACCGCTCGCCGGCGAGGGCCTGTCGGGCGCGATGATTGAGGAGATGATGTCTGCCACCGAGAAGGAGAGCAGCGAGCGGGCGCACGCCGTGCGCGCCATGTTCGACCGCTTCGTGCTGCAGCACGACGTCATTCTGACGGAAGCGCGGCCAGGGGCCGACTGCGCCACCGCCAGTTTCGCCTCGGTCACCGGGCGCGAGGAAGACCTGGTAGCGCAGCAGGCGCGGCTTGCCGACCTCACGGTGGTTCCGCACCCTGATGCCGGCGAGGATGTGTCGTCCTCGGACGCGCTGCACGCGGTGCTGTTCGATTCCGGGCGGCCGGTGATGATCTCGCCGCAGGTGCCCCCCGCCACGATCGGAACGCGGATGTGCGTAGGCTGGAACGGCACCGCCGAATCCGCCTCGGCCGTATTGGCGGCGCTGCCCTGGCTGCAGCGTGCCGACGCGGTGCGCATCCTGTCCGCCGACGGCTACCAGCGGCGCGGACCGGCTGCCCCAGAACTCGCCGCGTATCTTGCCCTGCACGGCGTCCACGCGGACATCGTGATGTTCCAATCGGTCGGCAACTCGGTGGGCGCCGGTTTGCTCAAGGCAGCACGCGATTTCGACTGCGACATGCTGGCGATGGGCGCTTATTCGCATTCGCGCCTACGCCAGTTGATCCTGGGCGGCGTCACACGGCACGTGCTGGAGAACTCCAACCTCGCGGTGATGATGAACCGCTGAGCACGGACATCCTGTCGTGGTGCGCCAGCCGCGATCCGCGGTATCCTGTGGCGCGCCATCCTGCCAGGAGTTTACGGCCGTGCGACTGTCACGCCTCGCCGCGCTTTGCCTGCTGTTGCTCCCATTCTCCGCCGTCCGCGCCGACGATCTGGGCCCAACGCAAGCCGAGGCATTGCAGAAGCAGCTGAACGACTGGCTCGCTGGGTTGCTCGGTCCGGGTGCCGCGTTGCGCGACCTGCCATGGCGGGTGACTGGTGAGCACGACCACTATGCCATCAGCTGGCCGATCCCGGGCCTGACCGTCCCAAACAGCGAGCCCGCCATTCGGGCGGATGTCCGGCCGCTGGATGGTGGCCGATGGTCGATCGAGCGGTTGACGCTGCCACCAGCGGGCAGCTTCACCGTGACCGTCCCGGACCCTGACACCGGAGGCAGCCGCGCGCCGGTGGATTTTCACTATACGATCGACCGTCAAGACAGCCACGGCGTGATCGATCCGTCGCTGACCGGCGTCTCCACCACGCACACCGAGCTGAGCGGCATCGCGCTGGCCTCCGACAGCGCGGACCAGCGTCGGGAGCAGCGCATCGATCGTTATGTGGCAGAATCCAGTGTCGTGCCGCTACATAACGACCGCCTGGATCTTACCAGTATCGTTGCGGCGACAGGCTGGAAGACCGCGACTCAGCTTGGCAACGGAACGCCGGTGGCTGTCGGCATCGAGGCCATCCACGCGACCGGCAGGGTCAATGGAATCCGGCGCGATCGCGCCGCCGGACTGCTGGCAGCGGCCGCCGGCCTGATCAGCGCGTTGCCGCCGGACTTCATGGCGCAGGACGACAAGACCGACCTGCCGCCTGCGGCCAGGACGCAGCTGCGTCTGCTGGTCGACTCGCTCCAGGACCTGCTCACCGCTGTCAGCATCGAGGAGACAGTCGACGGCCTGCAAGCCGAGATCGCTGGCGTGGGCGGCTTCTCGCTGAAGCGATTCCTGCTCGGTTTCGGTGGCGAGGCGCCCGACGGCCGCCTGCACGCCTGGCTGCATATCGGCCTCGACGAACTGGCGACGCCCAGCTTGCCGCCCCGGGTCGCAACCTTGCTGCCGCACCGTGTAGAGCTGAAGCCGAGTTTGTCGGGCGTGCTGACGTCCGACCTGCAAAAGCTGGCTGTCGATGCGACCGAAGACGGCGCCAATGCGAGCAGTCTCGAGCCGGACATCACCGCGATCTTCGCTCACGGAGGGGTCAAGCTGGCGCTGGATACGCTGGCCTTCGACATAGGACCCGCCAAGGTCGAAGGCAGCGGGCAAGTCACGGCGCTGTCGCCCGACACTTGGCACGGCGAGGCGCATGTCACCGCTACCGGCCTCGACGACCTGGCGAGTCTCGCTCGCACCAATCCAGACCTGAAGGAGGCGCTGCCGGCGCTGATCATGCTCCGCGGGCTGGGCAAGCCCGACGGCAAGAAGCTGGTGTGGGACATCGTCAGCGACGGTCCATCGGTGCAGGTGAATGGTCTCGACCTGTCGCAGCTGGGTGGCGGCGACGCGCCGAAACCGCCGCCGGGCAAGCCTGGTCAGAAGCCTAGACGATAGAGCGTCACCTGGCGCTCGGTACGGTCCTCGAGCTCGATGCTGGTGGGCACGCAGTAGCTGGCGAACGCGGCGAGGCCCTGCTGCGGCAGGTAGGCGCGTCCCGGATCGGCGATCCACACCTCGGCGGTGCCGGCCATCCGCCGCAGCCACGGCAGGATGTGGGCGGTCATTGGTGCCTCGTAGCAGACATCGCCGCACAGGATCAGGTCCCAGCGGCAGTCGGCGCCGACCACGTCCGCCGGCGGCACGGTGACCGTCACATCGTTGGCTGCTGCGTTGAGTGCGATCGCGGCGCGCGCCAGCGGATCGATTTCGGCGGCTTCGACCAGGGTAGCCCCAATCCGCGCGCAGGCGATCGCGGCGACCCCGCAGCCAGCAGCGAAATCCAGCACGCGCCTCCCGGTCACGGCTGATGGATGGTCCAGCACATAGCGCGCCAGCGCCTGCCCGCCTGGCCAGGCGAATGCCCAGAACGGCGGATCGACGTTGTTCTCGGCGAGCCAGGCTTCGGTCGCCTGCCAGATCGGCGTGATCTCAGAAGCAAGGTGGAGTGTGATCTCAGGGACCAGAGTAGCGCGCACGGCGACGGTCTGCGCCCGTAAGAAGGCGTGCTCGTTACGTTCCGGCATTGCCGCTCCACCGCAGCCGCTTGTCAGAATCCAGATTACCAGGAACGATCGGTATCGAACGCCAGGGTGTGCGATGAAATACGATCTGCTGCTGATCGGTGGTGACGTGCTGGACCCGGGTGCAGGGCTGCGTGGCGTTATGGACATCGGCATCGCCGGCGGCAAGATCGTTGCTGTCGCGCCGTCGCTCCCCGGCAACGAAGCGCGCCGCACGATCAGTGCCAAGGGCAAACTGGTCACCCCCGGTCTCGTCGATATGCACGCCCATGTCTTCGTCAATGCCCACGACATGGGCGGACGCACTGACTGCTTCTGCCAATGCAGCGGCGTCACGACACTGTGCGACGCTGGCAGCGCCGGCTCGGCGACCTTTGCCGGGCTGCGCCACGTGCTCGACCGGGAGGTACGCACGCGCGTGCGCGCTCTGGTCAACCTGTCGGCGATCGGCATCACGGGCACATCGCGCAGCGGCGAACTGGCACACCTGCCTTAAGCCGATCCGGAAGGTTGCACACCATCCTGGAGAACCCTGATCTGGCATTCGGTGTGAAGCTGCGGTTCGGTCCCAGCCTCGTGTGGGAGTATTCGGCCGACCCGGTGAAGCTGGCGCGGAAGGCTGCCGATATGGCCGGCGGTGTGCCGATGATGATGCACATCACCGATTCGCCGATCCCGCTGCCCGAACTGGTTGCGCATATGAAGCCGGGCGACATCGTCACCCACTGCTACCGCGGTCGGGCGCAGGGGATCATGGGCCAGGAAAGGGAACTCGTGCTGAAGGAGGCGGTGGAGGCACAGCGCCACGGCACCATCTTCGACTGTGCACATGGGCGCAATCACTTCAACTTCTGCATGACGCGCGGACACGATCTCCACCGACCTGACGATGACCACCGCAATGCAGGTCCGGTGTGGGACCTGCCCACGACCATGATCCAGTTGCTGCATTTCGGCATGCCGTTGGACGAGGTGGTGCGGCGCGCGACGCCGGTTCCGGCGAAGATCATGGGCTACGAAGGCACGGTTGGCACGCTGAAGCCCGGTGCCAACGCTGACCTTGCGGTGTTCGGGCTGCGTGACGAGGATTACGAGTTGCGCGACAGCGACGTGATCACGGCGAAGCGGCGGCTGCTGGCTCAGTTCACCTCGAACGATGGTCGGGTTTGGTACCAACCAACGACGCACTGATACCATAATACGACATCTGTCCTCTGCTGTGATGTGTCGCGGCGCAAGCCCCTCAGCCTTGCATGTCCGCTCCGGAACCGGGAATATTGGCCAATGTTCTGGAATGGGACAGCGTAATGAAAACACGAGGCGGAGAAAGAGAAGTTGCTGGCGGCGCGCGCTCATTATCGGCCCTCTTTCTTGAGCATAACGGCGCAGTTTCCGACAAGTGGGAGCAATACCTCGCGGCCTATGAATCGATATTCCGAAGTTTTATTGAACGGCAGACGCCCGTGCGGTTGTTGGAAATTGGCGTGCAGAACGGCGGATCGTTGGAGATCTGGTCGAAATATTTCCCGGAAGGGTCCGCAATTATTGGAATTGACATTGACCCAGCCTGCGCCGGCCTTGCGACGGACGACAATGTCACGATCCTGACTGGCGATGCCAGCGACGAGAACACGCTCGACCGCCAGCTGGGCGGCGCGGAGTATGACATCATTATCGACGACGGGTCACACCGTTCTGACCACGTCATCGCAACATTCGACGCATGTTTCAGGCGCCTGACAGGCGGCGGCATCTACATCGTTGAGGACCTTCATTGCAGCTATTTTTCTTCTCATGGCGGTGGATTTCGCCATGCTGGCACGTCGATAGAGCACTTCAAAGAACTTATAGACGCGGTCAACTCTGATCATTTCGAGGATGACGCAGCCGTTCAACTCGGCCGAGCCGAATTACAGCGGCTCCGCAGCCTTGGAAGCCAGAGCGCGCGCATCTCCTTTATGGATTCGCTGATGATCATCGAGAAGCTCTCCGACAGAAAACGAGAGCCATACCGGCGCGTCGTGACCGGCCGAGAGGCGCAGATTGCCGACGTTGTGGGAACGCTTGCACTCATGCCGACTGAGCTACGCAGCTTACAACTGTCGCGGACAGCGGCTGATGCCTTCGGCCCAATGCTACTCGAGAAGCTCGCGTCCGCACAGGAAGGCTCGCTGCGATCAACCGAGTTGGCCGCGCGGCTCGGCGAAGAGAGCAAGCTGCGGGCGGAAGCTACAGACCGCTTGGCCGGTGAGGTCCTTTTGCGAAAGGAAGCACAGCAGCGCGAATCGCAAGCAACCAACCGCTTGGCCGACGAGGTCCTGCTGCGAAAGGAAGCACAGCAACGCGAATCGCAAGCAACCAACCGCTTGGCCGACGAGGTCCTGCTGCGAAGGGAAGCGCAGCAGCGCGAATCGCAAGCCTATGCTGTCGCTCAGGAACGGCTGGCCGCAC
>DASSRN010000363.1:0-8737 GCA_035701785.1 Acetobacteraceae bacterium
GGACAACACCGTGCTGCACGACCGGATGGCCGAAGCACGCATCGCCTATGGCGGGCGCGGCGAGCTTACCGAGGTGAACCATACGCGTTGGGGCCAGCAGTTGATGGACATCCTGCTGCCGTTCTGACGATTGACACGCGCATCGCGCGCAGGCATTCCTGCCCCATGCCTCGCGCATTCCGCATCACCGACCGCCGACGCCGCCGTATCACCACGGGGGCACTGGAGTCGCGCGCGGCATAGTTTGCCATACAACGACCACCACGAAGGCCCCCGCCGGCAGCGACGGTGGCCTTCGTGCATTCTGGTGCCCTGTCACTTCCGGCCCAACCAGGAGGACAGGATGAGCACTATGAACTTCGACTCTGTCATGGACATTACTTCACGGCCGCCGATCGTCTTCGTGGCCGGGCATGGATCGTGGCTGACCGATAGCGACGGACGCAGCTACCTCGACTTCATCCAGGGCTGGGCGGTGAACTGTCTTGGCCACTCGCCGCAACCGATTATCGAGGCACTGACGCATCAGGCGCACCGCCTGATCAATTGCAGCCCCGCCTTCTACAATGACCAGATGGTCCGGCTGTCGAATCTGCTGACGCGGCACAGCGGGCTGCATCAGGTGTTCCTTGCCAACAGCGGCGCCGAAGCCAATGAGGGTGCGATCAAGCTGGCGCGCAAATGGGGCGCGAAGCATCGCGACGGTGCGTACGAGATCATCAGCATGGACCATGGCTTCCATGGCCGAACGCTCGCCACCATGGCTGCGTCCGGGAAGACGCAATGGGAACAGCTCTACGAGCCGAAGGTATCCGGCTTCGTAAAGGTGCCGCTGAACGATATCGCCGCAGTCAAAGCCGCGATCACGCCGCGCACGGTCGCGGTGATGCTGGAACCCATCCAGGGCGAGGCCGGCGTATTCGAGGCGAGCATTCCATTCCTGCGCTCACTTCGCGCGCTGACGCGCGAGCACGGCATCCTGCTGATCCTCGACGAGATCCAGACCGGGATCGGACGCACCGGCCGCCTGTTCGGCTTCGAGCACGCTGGCATTGCGCCTGACATCATGACCCTGGCGAAGGGGCTTGGCGGCGGCGTGCCGCTGGCCGCGCTGCTGGCGCATCGCGACGCCTGCTGTTTTGAATATGGCGATCAAGGCGGCACGTTTTGCGGCAATCCCATCATGGCCACGGTCGGCTGCGCCGTGATCGAGACGGTCGCCGACCCGGGGTTCCTCGCGCGTGTCACCGAGGCAGGTGCATATCTGGCGGACCGTTTACGCGCGCTGTCGGCGCGGCACGGCTGCGGCGAAGTGCGTGGAATGGGGCTGCTGTTGGCCCTCGACCTCAAGCGCGACATCGCACCGTCGATCGCTGCGGCCGCGCTGCAACGCGGATTGCTGCTCAACGCACCGCGGCCAGACTCGCTGCGCTTCATGCCGGCGCTGACGGTCAGCGGTGCAGAGATTGATCAGATGAGCGACATTCTGGACGGCGTCCTGGCCGACGGAATACGCGATTGACCCAACTGGGCGGCGGTTGGACCGGCATGGTAGTATGGGTGCCATAATCGGGGCATCCCAACGAATGTCGGTCCAGCTGCTGTACACCGCGACGGGCTTCCTCGTCGGCCTGCTAGTCGGCCAGACCGGGATGGGAGGCGGCTCCCTGGTCACGCCCATCCTGGTCCTGGGGTTCGGCGTGCCGCCCGCCGCAGCGGTCGGCACCGACCTGCTCTATGCGTCAATCACCAAGGCGGTCGGTACTGTCGTGCACGGCGCCAACCAGACTGTGCAGTGGCCGATCGTGGCTCGGCTCGCCGCGGGCAGCATCCCGGGCACCGCGATCACCTTGCTGGCGATCTCCTACCTCGACCTGAACGGTCGCGCCGCCTCGGGCGTCATCACGACCAGTCTCGGGGTAATGCTGCTGGTGACTGCGGCCTCGCTGTTGTTTCGCCGCAAGTTGTTGGACCTCGGCGCCGGTCGACTTGGCGATATACCACCGCGGCAGACCTCAATCCTGACGGTTGCGACCGGCCTTGTGCTGGGGGTGCTGGTGACGATCTCGTCAGTAGGCGCCGGCGCGATCGGCGTCACCGTGCTGCTCCTGCTGTTTCCTCGTCTGCCAATGGCACGCATCGTTGGCTCCGACATTGCGCATGCCGTGCCGCTCACGCTGATCGCCGGGCTGGGACATTGGATGCTGGGCTCGGTCAATGTCCCGATGCTGGTTTCGCTGCTGATCGGGTCGATCCCAGGCATCATAATTGGCAGCCTGTTTGCCGTGCGCCTGCCGGATGCGGTCCTGCGACCCGTGTTGGCGGTGACGCTGGCGGTGGTCGGCGGCACTTTGGTGTTCTGATCAGCCGAACAAGCGCCTCATAATAAATCAAGTATAAACAGCTGCGCCGCCCGGTAGCGTGACGCTGCGGCGTTCCGCCGCGTCCCACATCAGACGCGGATCGAAGGTTTCGGCCGCAAACATCGTCAGGATCACCACGGCGCAGAACGCGACGGCGCCCATGCCGGGCTCGATGGTGATCACCGAGCCGAAATGCACCAGCGCGCCCAGTAGCGCCTCCATGAAGATGTCGATCATCGACCAGCGGCCGATCCAGCGTACCACGTGATACAGCCGGGTGCGGTCGCGCAGCCAGGCAGTCCGGCCGAACTGCACGGTCGCCAGCATGGTGGACAGGCCGATCAGCTTCAGCATCGGCACGGCGATGCTGGCAAAGAACACCAGCGCTGCCAGCGGGTACATGCCCGATGCGACCAGCTCTCGTACGCCGCCGATGATCGTGCTGGGCGAGCCAGCGCCAAGCTGCATGACCGTCAGCACCGGATAGTAATTGGCCGGCACGTAAAGCACGGCAGCGGCCAGCACCAGCGCCCAGGTACGCGCCACGCTGTCGGGCTTGCGCGGATGCAGCGGCGCATCGCAGCGCCGGCACGCATGATCATCGGGGCGCGGCGGCGCCACGAGGCCACAGACCTCACAGCCGATGGCACCCGGTAGACGCACGGGCGTCGTTGAGCGGTGTGCCGCGTCGCGGGACCGGTCGAGGCGCTGCCAGACAGCCTGACGATCCAGCGAGGTATCAGCCCAGATCAGCAGGAACATCAGCACAATCAGGGCATACACGCCGATATCGAGGGTGATGTGCACGAGGTCACCCAGCTTCACATAGGCGACGAACACGCCGAACACGAACACCTCGATCATCGACCAGGGCCGCAGTCGTTCCACCCAGGCGAAGATCGCGCGCAGGTGCGCAGGCGGTTGGTTCTCGTGCACGCGGATCAGCACATAGAGCGTACCGCACAGCTTGCCCAACGGCGCGATCAGGGTGACGAACACCACCACAGCGGCGAGTGCGGACATGTTGCGCCGGACCAGCTCCGCCGGTCCCGACAGCAGATATGCGGTGTGCGAGATGCCGGCGGTCTGCACGCCCATCAACGTCGTGCTGCTCATCACGATCAGCATCACCAGCGCGGCGAACGTGATCGCGATACTGTCGCCGATCGGATGCGTGGTGGTGCGATGCAGCGTGGTCGGGCAACGGATGCATTGCGCGGTCAGTCCGCGCTGCAGGGCTGGCACCAGCTGGACCAGACCGCAGCCGGGGCACTCGCGCCACTGCGCTGGCGATGCGGAAGAACCGGCGAGCGGCCGCCTCATCGCGCGGCTGGGCCGGCGATCAGCATCGCTGCCAAGCCATCGGCAAGCTGGCCGACAGCAGTACTGATCGCCTGCACCTCGCCTGCAATATCCGACGAGGGCGGCGGCACGGTGAAACGGAAGCTCTTCAGCACCGGCGCTGACCGGGTCTTGAACGCCACGCTCGCCTGGGCCTGCAGCACAAGGACACCAGCGGCGTCTTCATCGAGACGTTGAAGGTTCAGCGCCACCGTCGCATCCGGCGTAGCCGACACGGCGCCGATCTCGCTGATCGCGACGCTGTGCGGCAGACGCTGCTGTAGCTCTTCCAGCAGAACACGGCTCAGCATTGCGCCGAGTGGTTCGCCCCACCAGTCATTCGACATCACGTCGAGGCGGTAGTTCTCGGACGACCGGACGATCTGCGAGCGCTCCAGATAGCGCTCCAGTCCGATCTGCTGCAGTAGAATCACCTTGGGACCGCCGGTATGCTCGGTGCCGTTGACCGGCGCGATCGTGTAGAGCGCCGGGTTGGGCGATGAGCAGGCGGCGAGTGCGGTCGCGATGCCGGCCGCGAAAAACGATCGACGTCCGACGATCATTCGACCACTCCGGTGCGACCCTTGATCAATGCCTCCGGGTGCCGGGCCAGCAGATCGGCGAGCGAGCGGATCGAACGAACCGCGTCGTTCAGTTGCAGCAGCAGCCGCCCGAGATCGCGGCTGAATTGCGTGTTGTCGCCGTAGCCATTGTCGAGCGAGAGCACCAGCTTGTTGACGCTGGTCATCGTCTTCTGCAGTCCGGCCGACAGCCCTGGCAACTGCTGCAGCGCCGGACCCATGCCGCTGTCCAGGTGCGCCGTCAGTTCCTTCACGCTGTTCAACGTCGCGGAAAGGTCTGTCAGCGCCTGGCGCAACTGCGGCCCGTTGCTGATCTCGTTGGCGGCACGCAGCAGGCCGTCCAGATTGTCGCCGATCGCCTTGAACGGGATCTTGCCGACCTGCTGCATCAGTTCGCCCGCGGACGCAGCCATGCCCGACAGCCCGCCACCGGCGGTGACCGGCAGCACGAAGTCCGCGCCGTCCTTCTCGACCGTCGCGGGGGGCGCGTTCTGAACGAAATCCAGCGCCACGACCTGTTGCCCGGTGATCAGATTGGCGCTCTCCAGGCTGGCGCGGAGCCCGCGCTGCACCAGCGCATCGACACCTTCTTCGGCAGTGGCGTAGATCTGGTGACCGACGCCGATTACCCGCTCGGGCTCCACCTCGTAGCGCACCGGAGCGAGGATCCTGTCCTTCACGGGATCATAAACCAGTTTGACGTCCAGCACGTGACCGACCAGCAGCCCGTGCACCGTCACTTCGGAACCTGGTCCAAGACCACTGACCGAACCAGAGAAATACGACACCAACGGGAGCTTGCGCTTATACGACGACGCGTTGGCAGTGGTGCGATCCGCGTAGAGCGGAAAGACGTGGCCCTCCAGTTTCGCTGTGTCGGTCGCGGCCTTGTCCGGCGTCTCGAACGCGATGCCGCCGAGGAGCAGCGCGCGCAGCGATTCCAGCTGCACGTCGACACCTGCGGCGCCAAGCTTCACCGACACGCCGGAGGCATTCCAGAACTTTGACTCCTCGCTGACATAGCGATCATACGGTGCGCGCACGAAGGCGCGGATCGTCACGCTTTCCGCCATGTCGGCGATATCCCAGCCGAGGACCTCGCCTACGGTCAGGTCGCGGAAGAAGACCGGTGAACCGAGCGAGATGGAGCCGAGCCGCGACGCCTTCAGTAGGAATGTGTGCCCTGGCACGCTGGCCTGGAGCACCGGAGGATCCTCGTGGCCGACGAATTCGCGCTGCGCCTTGCCGGCGGTTTGCGCCGGCAGCATCCCGATATATGCGCCGGACAGCAGCGTCTCGAGCCCCGATACGTTGCCGGCGAACAGCCGCGGCTTCACCACCCAGAAGATCGTCTGGTCATTCAACAGCGGCTCCGCCTGCCGCGTGGTGGCGACGCGCACCAGCACATGGGCGTGGTCCGGCGTCAGGTCCGTGCTCTGCACAGTGCCCAGCACGATGTCCTTGTATTTGAGCTGCGATTGGCCAGGCTGGAGACCCTCGGCGCTGTCGAACGAAATGGTGATCGTCGGGCCTTCCTTGGACAACGTGTCCCAGGCGAGCCACAAGCCCATCACGACCGCGAGGATCGGGATGATCCAGATGATCGGCAGGCGCCGCGAACGTCGGATCAGCGCATGCGCAGGCGCATGCTGGTCGGCAATTTCACTCATGGCTTACCTGTTCAGCGGCCCCCGCCCGACATCCAGAGTGGCGCCGCGTTGCATTTCCCCAGCCAGACCCGCTCATTGCGCCAAAGCGCCGGTCTCGGCAAGCAGAACTCAGGGCGGCGGGACGACCTGATAGTAGACGCCATTCGCACCATAGGACGGCATCATCCAGGCGCTGCCGCACTGATACTCGCGATAGGCGGCCTGATAGAAGCACCCTGCCGGCAGCGCGGCGTAGTAGGCGGGCGGCGGTGGGGCTGCAGCGGCAGCGGCCGTTGCGCCGATCGCCGCACCGGCGGCAACGCCGACGGCGGCACCGGCGGCCGCGGCGCCCCAACCAGCACCACAGTTGTAGCAGCCCCCGCCGTAGTAGTTCACCGTTGCAGGCTGATGGTAGTACGCACCATAGGCGGTGGTCGTCGTGCCATAGTAACCGGTGTGCACCGCGCCATTCGGACCGACGGCGGTACCATGGTAGTACCCGCCATAGTCGCTTCCATGATAGACGCCCTGCGAGTCCGCCGCCGTGCCGTGCCAGGCGCCGCCGTAGTCGCTTTCGTGCGACACGCCGCCGGCGGTCACCTGCGTGCTGTGCTCATAGCCGCCGAAATCGCTGGAATGCGAGAACCCGCCGGCACCGAACGAACTGGAATGGCTCCAGCCTCCGGCCTCGCCGCCACGCGACCAACCGCCGCCAGAATAGCCATGGAACCAGGCATGCGCGGCAGGCGAGGCGAACGCGGCGACGAGTGCGGCGGCCGTTGTAATTGCGACTTTTCGCATGGAACCGTCTCCCCTCATTGCTTCGCCCCACCGGGCGGCTGCTCGCGAAGCCCGGGCGGCTGGAACTTCATCGGCTTGGCCTTGCCAGCCTTGTCCGAGGCAAACGTCGCCGCATCTATGCTGTCCGTCAGCTTCCAGTCCGAATACTCGGTCTGATACAGCGCGTGCGCCGGTTCATGCGGATACACCACGCGGATCAGCCGCGGCAGATGATCGGCCGCGCCGATCCACAGCTCCGCCTGCACGTTATCCCCGGCGATAGCAACCATGTCGGTCGTAATCCGTGCCACCACCTGCGACTGGCCGACATAGAATGCCGAGTTCAGCCCATGTTCCTCGAACACAGCGCAAGGCTTGGGCATCAGCATGTCGGCGAACGGGAAGTAGATCGCCGCCTTCTCCCAGGCCACGTCGATCATCTGCTCGATTGTCGGCGGCGCATCGGCAATCGCGACAAGATCCTCGGACGGCACGTAGGCGGTGATGGTCTTGCCGTTGTAATAAAATTCGTCCCGCACACCGTCGCCCGGCGTGACAACCCGCAGCTTGTCAGGCCGCTGCATGGTGACCTGGTTCAGTGTCGCATAGAACAGGGGCTGGCCGTTGCGCGCGGCCTTCTCGTAGGTACTGACCGCGGTGAACGACATGGCCTTGGCGGCGGCCAGTGTATCGCAAGCGGCCTTCAGCACCTCCATCGCCTTCGGCTCGATCGGCGGCGGCGCATTTGCCGACGGCGCAGGTTGCGCGATCAGAGGCAATGGCAGCAACACACCGATTGCCAGTGACAACGTGGATAGTCTGCCTGTCGCTGCCATCGTTCGCGCTCTCCTCTCCAGGTGAGCGGCCAGGCCCAGACCTACGCCGCTCTGCCGAATCCGCGAGACCTTCGCGATGTATGCCTGCTAACCGTGATCACGCCGGATCGAGCGCGATGGCGAAGGCCTCCGTGCCGATAGCGGTCAGCGTATCGCCGACCTTGACACGCTTCAGCGCCGCTTGCCGCTTTGGATCAGTGACAGCGAAGGTATGCACCATGCCGCCCGAAGGATCGACCAGCGATATCGTGTGCGCGACGAGGTCGACGCCGACCACCGTTCCGGTCACGATCGTTCTGGTACTGAGCGCACCGGCAGGCAGATGGCCTTTCGGCGCACGAGCAACGGCAGCGGAGGCCTGATCGTCGGGAATCCTGGTTCCAGGCGACGACAGCACCAGCACCATCGAGGCGTAATACTTCGCGACGACGCTATCGCCCGCCTTGACCTTGTCAAGGTTGCGAACCGCGTCGCTCACGTGGACGGCGAAGACGTTGCCTTGAGGGCCGACCAGCGTGACTTCGCGGTTCGCGAGATCGACCGCCTTCACCTGGGCCCGCGCGGTGATCGTCTGCGACTCGCCAATGCCCCCCATGCCCGCCGCCTGCCCCCAGGCGGTGGCGGGAACGGTTGGGCCGGCAACGCCGAGTGCAAGGCACCCGGCCAGCGCAAGGTAGCTTCTCCGAAGTGAGGCGCATGTGGTCATCAGACTCTCTCCTTAGGGTTATGGAGCGGCGTGATGCGCCTCCCCGTCCGCGGCAGCCGTTCAGTTCGCGTCCTGTGCCGCGCGAAAAGCCTCCATCAGTTTCTTCTTGTCATCCTCCGTAAGGATTGGCGGATCCAGCGCAATGGTCAGCTTGTCGATCCTGCCGGTGAAGCGGAAAGGCACCTGGTAGTCACGATCGTCGATCGGAGTGCCCGTGTCCGAGCCGATGTCGAATGTCTCGTCGATCGGCAGCAGCAAAGGAATTGTGCGCTCCATCGCCTGCTTGGAAACCAGTTGGCCATCCACCTTCAAAGCACCGGTTCCCGGCCGACCCAGGCCGCTCAGGTTGTTGAATGCGAGCGTCGCGAAGCCGAGACCGTCATAATTGAAGTCGAATTCCAGCGTGTGCCTGCCAGGAGGCAGCGCATCCGCGGCCTCCCAGCGGATGCGCTTCAGGTCCAGCAGATTCCACTCAAACACC
>DASSRN010000364.1:0-7349 GCA_035701785.1 Acetobacteraceae bacterium
CGATGGCTGAGGATGCCATCCGCCTGGTGCTGGAATATCGCCGCGATCATGCGATCCCGATACCAGCCGACGCACAACCGAGAGTTCGGAGGATCACTGTCGCCGCATGAGCCCGTCTCTGCCTGCCGTGAATGCCCGGCAGGTGCTTGCAGCATTGCGAAGGGCCGGTTTCGTTTTGGACCGGGTCTCAGGTAGTCATCACGTGCTGGTTCACGTCAATGATGCGCGCCGTGCCGTGACAGTACCGTTTCATGCAGCACGTAGCCTCAAACCGGGAACGCTGCGCAACATCATACGCCAAGCCGGACTCACAGTGGAGGAGTTTCGCGACCTCTTGTAACCGGGAGACCCGATGCCTGCGCGGCGGTCGGTGGCAATGGCTCCCCTTGCAGGCGAGGCGACGGCTGGTGAGCCGGATCCAAAAGCGCCTTACGGATCTCCTGGTAGGGGCGCCCACGATCGGTCTAATGAGTACAGGAATCGCCGTGAGGCAATCGACTCAGAAGTAGCAGAATAGTAACCCGGCTTTAGGTCGAACACGATTTCGCTTCTCGGAAGCTCAGCTTGATGTAAGAACTCCTGGATCTGCTTGATATACTCATTTGAATATTCACTCAACCCGTCGTCAAAATTTAGAATGACGTAAGCGATTCGCCGACCCGCGTCGTGGGAACAATATGCTGCCATCTGTGCATCAGCGTGTTCGATCGTGGCGATAAGTTTCCGAAAGAAACCGCCCGGCAAGGCCGCTTGGATGGTGAACACGACATTCTCGCCCCTCAATGTCGCACAGCGCCGCGAGGCTTCGAAATCAGATGGGTTGATCGTCTTAACTTCGCAGAGAACCTTTCCGGTTCCTAGCTTTCCTCGCAGGTCTGGAGTCTTCTGGCGAGACGCAGGAACGGCAGGAACGAAGGTGACATCCGTACAGCCGAGCCTTGTCAAGAAATTGTATCCCTTAGCCTCGTTTAGCTTTAGCTTGTCAAAGGCTGCCTGCCAGCCACGAATGTCATCGTAGCTCTCGAAGAGGGGAACGACGTGAGCCTTCAGATGCTCCCAGGCGGCAGCATCCAGCCCTGCCAGTTCGGCTTCAATGTGACGGAAGTGCTTACATTTGACGGGATTGTTTGCGATGGAGCGGTCCCAATCATCGAAGTAGGTTCCCGTGCGGTGGCGCTCCAGCACGCAATCCCGGATTTCCTGGATTCTGGCTAGAGCACCAGCGCAAGCAGTCACAATCATTGTGTCAAGTCAGACGGGGAGAGGGCCTATCGAATTTCACCGTCCCAAGACCCGCCTACTGACAAGCCAAGCATTCCTCGTAATCCGTCGCATTCCCCGCCGCCGCAGCCACCAACGGCAACGGCACCTGCCCATCATTCGCCGGCACCGCCGCAGCGCCAGCAAACTCCGCCGGCCGCACCGCCGCCTCACTCACCGCATCCGCCCGCTGGATCGACAAACTCCGGCAGTAGTACAGCGACTTCACGCCCCGCTTCCACGCCATGAAGTGGATCTGGTGCAGGTCGCGCTTATGCACGTTCGCCGGCAGGAACACGTTGACCGACTGGCTCTGGCAGATGAACGGCGCACGATCCGCCGCGTGCTCGACGATCCACCGCTGATCCAGCTCGAACGCCGTCTTGTAGACCGCCTTCTCCTGCTCGGTCAGGAAATCCAGATGCTGCACGCTGCCCTTCCGCAGCGTGATCGACGACCACACCTCGTCGGTGTCCTGCCCCTTCGCCGCCAGCAGCGCCTGCAGATGCCGGTTGCGCACCGTCCAGCTGCCCGACAGCGTCTTCTGCAGGAACACATTCGCCGCGATCGGCTCGATCCCTGGCGACGAATTGCCGGCGATGATCGAGATCGACGCGGTCGGCGCGATCGACATCTTATGGCTGAACCGCTCCAGGATGCCGTACTCCGCCGCATCCGGGCACGGCCCGCGCTCTTCCGCCAGCACGCGTGAGGCAAGATCGGCCTGCTCGCGGATGTGCTTGAACATCCGCTTGTTCCACACTTTGGCGATCACGCTTTCCCACGGCACGTTCTGTGATTGCAGGAAGCTGTGGAAGCCCATCACGCCCAGGCCCACGCTGCGCTCGCGCATCGCCGAATAGCGTGCCTTCTCCATGCCGGGCGGCGCGCGGTCGATGAAGTCCTGCAGCACGTTGTCAAGGAACCGCATCACGTCCTCGATGAACGTCGGATGCTGCTGCCACTCGAACCAGTTCTCCAGGTTCAGCGAGCACAGGCAGCACACCGCGGTGCGCTCCATGCCGTGCTGATCGCGCCCGGTCGGCAGCGTGATCTCGCTGCACAGGTTGGAGGTCTTCACCTCCAGCCCCGCCAGCTTGTGGTGCTCAGGCCGCGCGCGGTTCACATGGTCGGAGAAGATCAGGTACGGCTCGCCGGTCTCGATCCGCGCCGTCAGGATGCGGATCCACAATGCGCGCGCCGAGATGCTGCGCACCGGCGTCTCGTCCTTCGGCGACAGCAGCGGCCACTGCTCGTCCGCCTCCACCGCGCGCATGAACGCGTCCGACACCAGGATGCCGTGGTGCAGGTTCAGCGCCTTGCGGTTCGGATCGCCGCCGGTCGGGCGACGGATCTCGACGAACTCCTCGATCTCCGGATGGCTCACCGGCAGGTAGACCGCGGCCGACCCGCGCCGCAGCGAGCCCTGGCTGATCGCCAGCGTCAGGCTGTCCATCACGCGGATGAACGGGATCACGCCCGAGGTCTTGCCGACCGCGCCCACCTTCTCGCCGATCGAGCGCAGATTGCCCCAATACGACCCGATGCCGCCGCCCTTGGACGCCAGCCAGACATTCTCGTTCCACAGCCCGACGATGCCCTCCAGGCTGTCGGACGCCTCGTTCAGGAAGCAGGAGATCGGCAGGCCGCGCTGCGTGCCGCCGTTCGACAGCACCGGCGTCGCCGGCATGAACCACAGCTTCGACATGTAGTCGTAGATGCGCTGCGCATGGCCGGCATCGTCGCCGTAGTAAGAGGCGACGCGCGCGAACAGGTCCTGGAACTCCTCGCCCGGCATCAGGTAGCGGTCGGACAGGGTGGCCCGGCCGAAGTCGGTCAGCAGCACGTCGCGGGAGCGGTCGATATGGACCTGGTGGCGGCCTGGCATCTGGACTGCGTCGAGCACGTCTTTCTCCCCTGTCGGCAACGGCCGCGGAGCCTCTGGCCCTGGGCGATTCGTCGTCAATAACAACATATGGTCCGCGGGATCAGCGCCGAGCACAACATCTCCCCGAGTGGCTGCCCGGCCACAGTGTGTTTCTCAAAACACGCGGCGATGCCGGAAACCCGAGTCAACCATACCAGATGTGCTCACCGCAGGAGACATGCGAGGGCTTGAAATCGCCCGTCAGCCGTCATCGCCGGGCCTGTCCCGTTCCTAGCCCTCGCCCGGCCGCAGCCGGCTCGCCAGCAGCTCGCCCTGTCCCTCCAGCACCGGATACGCTGCGGCAGCCACCAGGTGCCCGTTCACCCGCTTCAGTTCCCGCACCAGGTCCGGGTCGCTGGTCTCGCCCTTCCCGGCGCGCAGCGAGGAGAAATGCGCCCGCGTCGCCGCTGCCTCCAGATCGCGAAACGCTTCCTTCTCAGCCGCGAGCAGCCGAGCGGCCCGCGCATCCTCGGTCATGAACACTGCCGCCGCGGCGCGCACCGTCCCCGCCAGCCGGTCCAGAAGCTGCCGCGCCTCGGTCCTCTCCGCCTCGTCCAGCGGCGAGCCGCGCTTCAGCCGCTTTGCCACGTGGCCCATCACGTCGCGGTCCACCACGTCACCGGCAGCCTCAATGTTTGTCGCAAAAGCAAGCACTTGCGTGAGGCGGCGATGATCTGACTCGGACAGATCCTCGGGGTCCAGCCCGCTCAGATACCGGTTGATCGCGCCGTTCAGCCGGTCCAGCACATCGTCCAGCCGCCGCACCTCGCCGATCCGGCGGCGATCCGTGCTGCCCAGGATCTCGCCCGCCCGACCCAGCATCGCCTCCAGCGCGTCCGCCATGCGCAGCGCCTCGCGTGCGGCACCGCCCAGCGCGATCGCCGGCGTCGCCAACGCCGTCTCGTCCAGATAGCGCGGCCGGGACGGATCGTCGGCGACCACCCGCGCCGGCAGCAGCTTGCGCAGCACCCAGGCGAACGGGCCCAGGAGCGGCAGGAACACCGCCGCCAGCAGCAGGTTGAAGCCGGTGTGGAAATCGGCGACCGCGCGAACCGGATCGGGCTCCACCTGCACCATCAGCGAGCCGAGGGGACCCAGCAGCGCCAGCGCGACCGCACAGCCCAGCGCCCGGTTCAGCAGGTTGCCGATCGGTAGGCGACGCGCCACCGGATCGTCACCCGACACGCCTTCCAGCACCGGGTTGATCGCGGTGCCCAGATTGGCGCCCAGCACCATCGCAAACGCCGCGTCCGGCGGTATCGTGCCCTTGGCGGCGAACGACGCCACCAGCAGCACCACGGCGACCGAGGAATGCGCCGCCCAGGTCAGCCCCGCCGCGATCAGCACATCCAGCGCCGGCACGGTCGCCAGCGCGCCCAGGATCAGCCGCAGGCTGGGCACGTCCTCGAACGGCGTCGTCAGCACCACCAGCCGGTGCAGCGCCATCAGCATCAGGCCCAGCCCTATCGCCACCCGTCCCAGGTCGCGCGTGCGTGCCGCCGACCCCCGCCGGAACAGGATGACCCCCAGCAGGATCAGCGCCGGCGCCACCTCGGCCACATTGAACGAAAGCGCCTGCACGATCAGCGTCGTGCCGACATTGGCGCCCAGCATCACCGCCAGCGCCGGCACCAGCGCCACCGCACCGCCTGCGGCGAAGCCCGCGACCATAAGCCCCGTCGCGGTGCTGCTTTGCAGGATCGCGGTTACGCCAAGCCCGGCCGCGAACGCCGCGAGCCGGTTGCCCAGCGTGGTGCCCAGCCATCGGCGCAGGTCGGCACCGAAGCCGCGCTGGATGCCGGACTGCACCATGTGCACGCCCCACAGCAGCAGAGCCACCGAACCGGCCAGATCAAGTAGCGTCCACATGGGCGTTTGTCCCCTTCGCGGGATACGCTCAGCGTTCAGTGATCACGCGTCAACAACTCCCACCGCGTCGTGAACGCTGGCCAAGAACCTGCCACAAATCCGGCAAGGACCAGCCACGGACTGCGCCAGATTCCGCACCGTGCTGTTTTGCAACTGAGGGATCAGTCTGATGCGCATTTCCTTCCTGCTTCCGCTGGTGATGCTGGGCCTGGCCGGCTGCGTCGACGTGCACGAGCACCCGAACCCCCAACCGGCCGCCGTCGTGACCCCGGCGCCCACAGCAACGTACGTGGCGCCGCCGACCTCCACGACTGTGGTCCATACGCCCTGATCGAAGATCGGTCTGAGGCGATAAAGGCGAGGGCCGGGGGCAACTCCGGCCCTCTTCCTTTGTCCACCACCTTGGTATAGACGCGCCGATTCCTGCGGACTGGACCCCGGATGACCGCCCCCTTTCCCGCCACCGCCCTGGAACCAGAGGTCACCGCGCCGCTGATCCTGGCGCTGCCGAAGGGGCGCATCCTGGCCGAGTGCGGCCAGCTGCTGGCACGCGCCGGCGTCACGCCATCCCCTGACTACGCCGATGAAGAAAGCCGGCGGCTGCGCTTCCCGACCGACGATCCGCTGCTCGAGGTGGTGCGCGTGCGCCCGTTCGACGTCGCGACGTTCGTCGCCTTTGGTGCGGCGCAGATCGGCATCTGTGGCGCCGACGTGCTGATGGAGTTCGACTATCCGGAGATCTACGCGCCGCTCGACCTCGGCATAGGCCATTGCCGCGTTTCCGTGGCCGAACCCGCAGCCACCGCCGGCACCGACGACCCCTCGCGCTGGTCCGGCGTCCGCGTGGCGACGAAATACCCCAACATCGCCCGCCGCCACTTCGCCTCGCGCGGCGTACACGCCGATGTGGTGCACCTCAACGGCGCCATGGAGCTGGCGCCCGGGCTGGGCCTGTCGCGGCTGATCGTCGATCTGGTGCAGACCGGCTCGACGCTGCGCGCCAACGGCCTGGTGGAGACCGAGGTGATCGCGCCGATCACCTCGCGCCTCATCGTCAACCGCACTGCGTTGAAGACGCAGCCCGAGGCGGTTGGCGCCTGGATCGCCCGCTTCCGCGCCGCGCTGGGGCAATGATCCGACTCGCCACGACCGATCCCGGCTTCGAGCCCGCCTTCGCCGCCCTGGTCGAGCAGGCGCGCGACACCACGGAGAATGTCGGACCGCCCGTGGCCGCGATCATCGCCGGCGTCCGCGCCGACGGTGACGCGGCGCTGCTGCGCTACACCGCGCAATTCGACCGCCTGACGCTGACCGCCGACCGCCTGCGGATCGGCAGCGACGAAATCGACGCCGCGATGGCCGGCATCGCACCCGACGTGTCATCGGCACTCGACCTCGCCGCCACCCGCATCGAGGCATTCCACCGCCTCCAACTGCCAACCGACCAGCAGGCGCAGGACAGTGCCGGCCTCACCCTCGGCATGCGCTGGACCGCGCTGGACGCCGTCGGGCTCTACGTGCCGGGCGGCAAGGCGGCGTATCCGTCCTCGGTGCTGATGAACGCCGTCCCGGCCCGCGTCGCCGGCGTGGCCCGCATCGCGATGTGCGTGCCGACGCCGGACGGCGTGCTGAACCCGCTGGTTCTCGCGGCGGCGCGGCGTGCCGGCGTGGCGGAGATCTACCGCGTCGGTGGCGCCCAGGCGGTCGCAGCACTGGCCTACGGCACTGCTTCGATCGCGCCGGTGGATCGTATCGTCGGCCCCGGCAATGCCTACGTGGCCGAGGCCAAGCGCCAGGTGTTCGGCCGCGTCGGCATCGACGCCATCGCCGGCCCGTCCGAGGTGGTGGTGCTGGCCGACGCCGCCAACGATCCCCGCCGCGTCGCGGTCGACCTGCTGGCGCAGGCGGAGCACGACGAGGCGGCACAGGCGATCCTGATCACCGACGACGATGCATTCGCCGATGCGGTCGCCGCTGCGGTGCTGCAGGAGCTGACTGCGCTGCCACGTGCCGCGATCGCCGGCGCCAGCTGGCAGGCGAACGGCGCCATCATCGTGGTGCGCGACTGGGACGAGGCGACGGCGCTCGCCAACCGGCTGGCGCCCGAGCACCTGCAATTGATGCTGCGCGACCCTGATCCGGTGTTCGCCCGAGTCCGCCACGCCGGCGCGGTGTTCCTGGGCGGCTGGTGCCCCGAGGCGGTCGGCGACTACGTGGCAGGCCCCAACCACGTGTTGCCCACCAGCCGCACCGCGCGCTTCGCCTCTGGACTGTCGGTCTTCGACTTCCTCAA
>DASSRN010000365.1:0-2719 GCA_035701785.1 Acetobacteraceae bacterium
GCAACACAACCTCCACCACCATCCATTCAGCGCCCCACTCGCGGCACAGCGTCCACAACGACTACCAGTCAAGCACGCCCGCGCCGACATCCGCCCAGCCATCTTCATCGAGCGCCATTCCCTCCGGCGCGATGTCTTTCACATGCGCCGACACCAGGCGATTGCGATACCGGTGCAGCCACGTGACGGGCTCCGCGCCGCCGCGCACCAGCCAGGCAACATCCGTCTGCCAGGTCAGCGGCGTGCCTTCAGCTGCTGCGAACAGCAGCTCTAGCGCCGTAGTCGACCCATCCTTCGGCCGCAATTCCCAATTGTGGTTGTGATAGCCAAGCCGGATGCCGGCATCGGCAAAGCGCTGCGACAGCGTGCCAAGCTCGCGCCCGAGCGCCCGCCAGAACGCTGCATCGCCGTCGCGCTGCTCCGGCGGCACCGAGGGCATGAACAACTGCTGGAAACCGAGCAGCCGGCAGGCATCGATGATCGCCTGAGGGCGTTCGCGCAAAGCGGCGAGGCTGACATGCGACGACGAGAAGCGCAGCCCGCGCGCATCCGCCTTCGCCTTCACGCTTACCGCGTCGTCGAGATGCGAGCCGATGCCTTCGACATAGCGATAGCCGGCCGCCTTCACCGTATCCAGCATGGCATCGAGGTCGTGCATCCCTCGCAGGGAGTAGAGCTGGATGGACAGGATATCGGTCAAAGGCATGCGCCGTCCTTTCCTATAGCCGGTTGCCGGTGGCCGCGTCGAACAGGTTGATCCGGTGTTCCGGCAACTGCACGCGCAGTCGGTCCCCGGGCGAGAGCTGCATCTCCGCCGGCAGGCGGATCGACAGCGGCCTGTCTCCCAGCCGCGTCCATGCCAGCAGGTCGCTGCCCATCGGTTCGTACATCTCCACCGTCACCTCATGCGGCGCATCGGCAGCGACGACGATGTGCTCCGGGCGAATGCCCAGTTCCACCGGCGCGCCATCCGCCGCACCGGCGAGCGGAACCGGCAACCGGAGTGCCGGCGTCTCGAACACCGCATCGCCACCATTACGCAGGATGCGACCGGGCAGGAAGTTCATTGCCGGTGACCCGACGAACGTGGCGACGAAGCGATTGGCCGGACGCTGATACACATCCTGCGGCGAACCGATCTGCTGGAAGACGCGGTCCTTCATCACCGCGATGCGGTCAGCCAGCGTCAACGCCTCGATCTGGTCGTGCGTCACATAGATCATCGTGGCGCCGATCTGCTGGTGCAGCCGCTTGATCTCCACCCGCAACTCGGCGCGTAGCTGCGCATCGAGATTCGACAGCGGTTCATCGAACAGGAACACATCGGCGTCGCGCACCAGCGCCCGCCCGATCGCCACGCGCTGTCGCTGGCCGCCGGACAGTTCCGCCGGGCGCCGGTCGAGCAGGTCGGCGATCTGCAACGTCTCCGCCGCCATACGCACCCGCCGCTCGATCTCTGACTTCGGCGTGCCCGCCACGCGCAGCCCGAACGAGAGGTTGGCGCGCACGTTCATGCGCGGATACAGCGCGTATGACTGGAACACCATCGCGATGCCGCGGTCCTTCGGCTCCAGCCATGTCACGTTGCGGTCGCCGATCCAGATCTCGCCATCGTCGACTTCCGTCAGCCCGGCGATCGCGTTGAGCAACGTCGACTTGCCGCACCCGGATGGCCCGAGCAGCACCAGGAACTCCGACTGCGCAACATCCAGGTCCAAGTGGTCGAACACCTGCACATGACCGTAGGCCAGAGCAGCGCCCCGCACCGACACGTTGCCGCGCGTCTGCACCGCCTAGCCTTTCACCGCGCCGGCGGCGATGCCGCGCACGAACCAGCGGCCCGACACGAAATATACCACCAGCGGCACGATCGCCGTCAGCAGCGTCGCCGCCATCTCCACGTTGTACTCGCGTTCGCCCTGGGTCGAGTTGACGATGTTGTTGAGCTGCACCGTCATCGGCAGATTCTCCCGCCCGGCGAACACCAGGCCGAAGATGAAGTCGTTCCAGATGCCGGTGACCTGAAGGATGATGGCGACCACGATGATCGGCAGCGCCATAGGCAGCATGATCTCGCCGAAGATCCGCCAGAACCCTGCACCATCCACGCGCGCCGCCTTGAACAGCTCCTCAGGCAATGCGGCAAAGTGGTTGCGGAAGATCAGCGTCATCGTCGGCAGGCCGAAGATGGTGTGTACCAGCACGATGCCGGGGATCGAGTTGTTGATGCCGAGATGTGAGAAGATCCGCACCAGCGGATAGATGAACACCTGGTACGGGATGAAGGCCACCGCGATCAGCACACCGAACAGCACCGCCGCGCCGCGAGGGCGCCAGAACGACAGCGCATAGCCGGTCAGCGCGCCCACCACGATCGACACGATGACACTCGGCACCAGGATGCGAAACGAATTCACAAAGCCGACGCGAATGCCGTTGCACGTCAAGCCCGTACAGGCGCTGAACCACGCCTTGCTCCACGCTCCGAACGCCGGCGCCGATGGCAGGCCCAGGATATTGGCTGCGCGGATCTCCGGCATCGACTTCAGCGACGTCACCACCATGACGTAGAGCGGCGTCAGGAAGAACAGCGCGCAGATGATCAGGAATGCATACAGCCCGACACGGCCTGGTGTGAGCTTGCGCGGACGGCGGCCGCGCGGATTGGCCGTTCCGTTCATCCCACGCGTCGCGCCGGCCGGTGATGCTGCCAGTACAG
>DASSRN010000366.1:0-4381 GCA_035701785.1 Acetobacteraceae bacterium
CCCAGCATGTCGCCGACGCGGCCAAACACCAGCATCAGCGCGGCGTAGGTCAGCGTATAGGAGATCACCACCCATTGGATCGCCGGGATCGGCAGTCCGAAGGCACGCGTGATGAACGGAAAGGCGAAGTTGACCGATGAGTCGAACGGCACGACCAGCGTGCCGAGTGCGACGACACAGACACCGAAGCCGGGCCGCGCGGCGAGCGGCCCGATCCGGCTGATCAGACGGATTTCTTCAGTGACGGCGAAGCCTTGAAGCGCACGGTCTTGCCGGCCTTAACCTTGATTGACTCGCCGGTGCGGGGATTGAGCCCCTTGCGCGCCCTGGTCTTGCGCACGGTGAAGGTGCCGAAGCTGGGCAGCGTGAACTTGCCCTCCTTCTTCAGCGCCTTGACGATCGAGTCCATCAACTCGCCCGCTGCGCGATTTGCTGCGACGCCGGTCAGTTCAGCCGAGTCCTGCAGAACCTGGGCGATGAAGGCCTTGGACATCTCTTCTCCTCGTGGTGCACAAAGGGTGCGCAGCGAATCGCCGGCGACTCCGCAACGGTTCTTAGACGGGTCCCGAGAATTGCGCCAGACCCCGAGCGGCTTTTTGCAGTGCCGGACTGGAGAAGGCCGAAGCGCTAGACCGGCTCGGTGTCCAGCGCGTAACCGGCGGCGCGCACGGTGCGCACAATGTCGAGCTCGCCCGCGGCGTTGATCGACTTGCGCAACCGGCGGATGTGCACATCGACGGTACGTGGTTCGACGTGGATGTCGTGACCCCATACCGCGTCGAGCAGTTCCTCGCGCGAAAAGACGCGGCGCGGGTGCTGCATGAAGAACTCCAGCAGCCGGAACTCGGTCGGGCCAAGATGGATCGGCCGGCCATTGCGCTGCACGCGATGCGCGGCGAGGTCCATCGTGATGTCGTGGAACGCAAGCTGACCCTTGACCGGCAGCGAGTTGGACCGGCGCAGCAGGGCCCGCATGCGCGCCAGCAGCGCGTCCATCGAGAACGGCTTGGCGATGTAGTCGTCGGCCCCGGTGTTCAGCCCGCGCACTGCGTCCTGGTCCTCGGTGCGCGCGGTCACCATGATCACCGGCAGGTCGCGCGTGGCCGAACGGCGGCGCAGCTGGCGGCAGACCTCTAAGCCCGACATCTGCGGCAGCATCCAGTCGAGCAGCACGAGGTCAGGCTGGGTCTCCGCAATGCGGGTCAGCGCCTCCTGGCCATCGGCGGCCTCCTCGACCCGATATCCCTGCTTTTCCAGGTTGTAGCGCAGCATGGTGGCCAGCGCTGCCTCGTCCTCGACCACCAGCACCAGCGGCTTTGCCAGGCTCGATGTACCAGATGCACCATCAGGCATGTTGCGCCTCATTCCTTAGGTCGGATGACCGCGTAGGCTGACGTGTCGCCCTTCGGGCGCGCGTCCGGTAGCGACTCGCCGCGCACGGCATAATAGAGGTTCTCCGCAACGTTGGTGGCATGATCGCCGATGCGCTCCAGGTTCTTGGCGATGAACAGCAGGTGCGTGCAGGGCGTGATGTTGCGCGGGTCTTCCATCATGTAGGTGATCAGCTCGCGAAACATCGCGTTGTAGATGTCGTCCACCACCTGGTCGGAGCGCCAGACCTCCACCGCCTTGTCGGCGTCATTCTCGCCCAGAGCGTCGATGATCGATTTCAACTGGCCCTGCACCAGGCGCGCCATGTGCGCGAGCCCGGCCAGTGAAAACGGCACCGGGAACTGCGACAGCACGATGGAGCGCTTTGCGACGTTGGCGGCATAGTCGCCGATCCGTTCCAGATCGCCGGTGATCTTCAGCGCCACAACGATCTGCCGCAGGTCGCTGGCGACCGGCTGGCGCAATGCGAGCAGGCGGATGACGAAGGTCTCCACCTCGCGCTCGAGCGCATCGACCTTCGGGTCTTCCTCGACCGCGCGGGTGGCGGATGCGGCGTCGCGCTGCATGATCGCATCGGCAGCCAGCGCCACCTGCGTCTCCACGATGCCACCCATCTGGGTCATCATGCTGCGGAGCTTCTTCAACTCCTGGTCGTAGCTCTTGACGAGATGCTCCGGCGCGCCAGACATGGGTGCCTCCGTCAGCCGAACCGGCCGGTGATGTATTCCTGGGTACGGCGCTCTTTGGGTGCGGTGAACATCTGCGCCGCGGGCGCCACTTCCACCATTTCGCCCAGGTAGAAGAACGCCACCTGGTCGGCGCAGCGTGCCGCCTGCTGCATGTTGTGGGTGACGATCGCGATCGTGAAGTCGTGCTTCAGTTCGTCGATCAGCTCTTCGATCTTCAACGTGCTGATCGGATCCAACGCACTGGTCGGTTCGTCGAACAGGATCACCTCCGGCCGCACCGCGATGGTGCGCGCGATGCAGAGCCGCTGCTGCTGTCCGCCGGAGAGCCCCATGGCCGAGGAGTGCAGCCGGTCCTTCGCCTCGTCCCACAGCGCGCCGCGGGTGAGCGACCATTCCACCCGTTCGTCCATTTCCGACCTGGATAGCCGCTCGTGCAGCTTCACGCCGAAGGCGATGTTGTCGTAGATCGTCATCGGGAACGGCGTCGGCTTCTGGAATACCATGCCGACCCGGGCACGCAGCGAGTTCAGATCGACCGAAGGGTCGATGATGTTCTCGCCATCCATAATGACTTCGCCGGAGGCGCGCTGCCCGGGGTACAGATCGTACATCCGGTTCAGCACGCGCAGCAGGGTGGATTTGCCACAGCCCGATGGCCCGATCATCCCAGTCACTTGGCGATCGGGGAAGTCCAGGTGGATACTCTTAAGGGCGCGGTTGCTGCCGTAGAAGAAGTCGAGATTGCTGATCGCGATGCGCGGCTCGTTGATGCTGACATTGGTCGCGCGGGCTTGGAGCCCGCCGAAGCTTGCCTGGGTGTCCTGGGACTGGCTCATCGTGGTGCTCACTGTCATCTCCTGCCGCGCAGTGCAATGCGGGCCAGTATGTTGGTGGCCAGCACGCCCACCGTGATCAGCAGCGCGCCCACCCATGCCAACTGCACCCAATCATCAAACGCCGACCCGGCATATTGATAGATGGTGACCGGCAGGCTCGACATCGGCTGCGACAGGCTGAGCGACCAGTTGAGGTTGCCCAGGCTGGTGAACAGCAGCGGCGCGGTCTCGCCGGCGATGCGGGCCACCGCAAGCAAAACGCCGGTGACAATGCCGTCCTTCGCCCCGCGGTAGCAGATCAGTACGATCATCTTCCACTTCGGCGCGCCGAGCGCCACGGCCGCCTCGCGCAGGCTGGGCGGGATGAGCTGCAGCATATCCTCCGTGGTGCGCACGACGATCGGGATGACGATCACCGCGAGCGCCAGGCAGCCGGAGATGCCGGAAAAGCCGCCGAACGGCTGCACCGCAAGCTGGTAGACGAACAGCCCGATCAGGATCGAGGGCGCCGACAGCAGCACGTCGGAGACGAAGCGGACCGCGTTGGCCATCAGCGACTGCCGCCCGTACTCCGCAAGGTAGGTGCCGACCATCAGCCCGATCGGTGCCCCGATGATCGTGCCGAGTGCCGTCTGGATCAGCGTGCCCACGATCGCGTTGAGCAGGCCGCCATGCGAGCCGGGTGGCAAGGTGCTGGTGGTGAACACGGTGATCGACAACCCGGCGATGCCGCGCCAGATCAGTGTGAACAGGATGGAGGCGAGGAACAGCAGTCCGATCGCGGTCGCTACCACGCACAGGACCTTAACGAGCAGATTGATGCGATGCCGCCGCCGCCCCAGCCGCAGTGATACCGCCTGGTTCTTCGCCGGGCCAGGAGCGGCGCCCGCGTCGATCGTGGTGCTGGCGCTCATGTCTTCAGCCTCGGGCGCAGCAGCACGCGCGAAATCGCCAGCACGATGAACGAGATAACGAACAGGATGAATCCCAACGCCAGCAGCGAGGACAGCTTCAGGCTGCCGGCCGGGCTTTCAGGAAACTCCAGCGCGACGATCGAGGCGATGGTGTTGCCCGGGCCGAACAGCGACGTGGTGATCCGGTTGGTGTTGCCGATCACAAAGGTGACCGCCATTGTCTCGCCCAGCGCGCGGCCCAGGCCAAGCATGATGCCGCCCACCACCGAAACCCGCGTATACGGTACCACGATCGACCGCATCACCTCCCACGTGGTGCAGCCGACGCCATAGGCGGACTCCTTGTAGACCGGAGGCACCGTCTCGAACACGTCGCGCATGGTGGCCGCGATGAACGGGATGACCATGACCGCGAGGATGAGTGCGGCGGTGAGGATGCCGGTGCCGAACGGTGGGCCGGCAAACAGATCCTCCAGCACCGGAATGTCCTGGAACGTGTCGATGAAGAACGGCTGAATGTACTCCGCCATCAAAGGCGCGATGACGAAGA
>DASSRN010000367.1:0-4840 GCA_035701785.1 Acetobacteraceae bacterium
GCTGCGTGGTCCGCACGCTGGCCCAGGCGATGCCATTCAAGCGCCTGACATAGCGGACCTCGACGCCAACGTCCGGGTCGGTGCCACCGCGCAGCGCGTCACTGAGCAGCTGACGGTCGTGAACGTGCGCCAACTCTGCGACAGTCCGGCCGACGACCTGGTCGTTGGCGACCCCGAGCATGCGGCGAAATGCGGAATTGGCCTGCACGACGCGATGGGTCTCGCTGTCTGCCAGCAGGATACCGAGTGGGCTTTCCTCGAAGATCAGCCGGAACCTCTGCTCGCTCGCCTGCAGCGCCTGCGAGTGTTCGGTGGCCAGCTTCTCGTTCCGGCGTGCCCTGCGGAATATCGCGACAACGAAGGCGACCAGCAGCACGATGATCGTCGTCCTCACGACCATGCCAAGGCTCACCGCAACGGTGTCCCGAGTTTCCATTTCGGCGAAATAGCGGCCGAGAAGCTTCTGCTCGCTGGCGATCATCGAATCGGTGGCAGTTGCGATCGCCTCGGTCTGATCCAGACCGGCGGACAGAGCCCGCGAAAGCTCGCCGCTGCTGCGCGGTTCGAGCGGGGACAGGTTCGTGGCCAATTCGGCCATGTTCCGTTCCACCAGGGCTGCCAGCTGGGCGTATTGTTCCGGCTGGTCGGCCGCGATCAGATCGCGCAATTCCGCAAGTTGCGTTGGCATCTGCTCGGCCGAGGTCTGATACAGCACGAGCTGCGCTATGTCGTCGGTCAGACGATAGTTGCGCTGTGCACGAACGGCCTTCTCGGCCAGATCCTCGATCCGCGACAGCGACGTCTGTATGTGCAGCGATCGATCGGCCTGTATCCTCGCCTGATGGATCTGATGAACGTAGGCTAGGCCAAGCGCGGCGTTAACAACGATCAGCACCAGCGCAAACCCGAACGGCACCAGCCGCGTGAAGCGGCTATCCGCGTCCACTCTGCTCATGATCGAGCCGAACATTCCGCAGCGCTCGAACGATTCGCGTATGCCGAGGCTAGCGCCGTGGTCGGGTGACCGCAACGCAGCCGGATCAGTCGACGGCGATCTGCTTCACCCGCCGCCCTGCCACCCCGAGCGCCATGCGTCCCTGCTTCAGCGCCAGCGCGTCCTCGCCGAACACATCGCGACGCCAGCCATGCAGCGCCGCGATATCCGGTGCATCCTCGGTGGCGAGGCGATCGATGTCGTCGGAACTGGCGACCAGCCGCGCTGCGACGTGGTGGTCCTCGCACTTGGCGGCGAGCAGCACCTTCAGCAGCGAAACCAGCGCCGGTGACGGGCGCGCGTTGCTGCGCGCACGCGGTGCCTCGGGCAGCGCTTCTTCCGGCAGCGCTTTGGCTTCGGCGATCGCTGCCAGCAGCGAGGTGCCGGTGCGGCCTTCGGCAAAGCCGCGGCTGATGCCGCGCGCGCGCGCGAGCGTGTCTGGGTCGCCGGGCACGGTGGCAGCGATCTCCAGCAGCGTCTCGTCGCGCAGCAGACGCTGGCGCGGAATGTTCACCCGCTGCGCCTCGCGTTCGCGCCAGGCGGCCAACTGCTGCACCATGCCGAGGAAGCGGCGGTTGTTGCTGCGTGGGCGCAGGCGCTCCCACATCGCATCCGGGTCGGCGCGGTACATCGCCGGATCAGCCAGAGCGGCCATCTCCTCGGCGACCCAGTTCAGCCGGTCGTCCTGCTGCAGCCGTTCGCGCAGGCGCGTATACACAGTGCGCAGCCAGGTCACGTCGGCCGCAGCGTAGGCGATCTGCGAGGCAGACAGCGGACGGGCCGACCAGTCGCTGAAGCGGTGCGCCTTGTCGATCGTGCCGCCGGCGAGCGCGGCGACCAGCGCCTCGTAGCCAGCCTGTTCGCCGAAGCCTGCCACCATGGCGGCGATCTGGGTGTCGAACAGCGGCTTCGGCACCTCGCCGAAGCGGAGCACGAAGATCTCGACGTCCTGCCGCGCCGCGTGGAACACCTTCAGCACGCTCGGGTTGGCGAACAGGATGCGCAGTGGCGCGAGGTCCATACCGGACACCTGCGCATCGATCACCGCGACCTCGTGGCTGCCGCCGAGCTGGAGCACGCAGAGCTCCGGCCAGTAGGTTCGCTCGCGCATGAATTCGGTGTCGACGGTGACGAATTCCTCGGTGGCGAGCCGGTCGCAGAGGGCCTGGAGGGCTTCGGTGCTCTCGATCAGTTTGGGCTGAGGGAATCCGGCGCGAGGCGGGCGAGGCATCCGGCGCTTCTACACGCCGGATGCGGGAAAGCCAAAGTTCAGGCCACGAGGATGCCCGCGGCTACCTGGCCGTTCTTCAGATAATCAGCCAGGTTCTGGGGGGCATAGCGCGGGTTCAAGCCGGCCGCGCCGCAGCGGGTGATCAGGCATTGGGAAAGACGCAGACCGTCGGGGAACTTGCGCGGGCCAAACGGAAGTATGCTCCACGGCGGAACCAGCCACAGCTCGTGCGCCGGCCCGGCTTCGAGCGGCCGGGCGACGTATTTCGCCGGCTGCCGCAAATGCACGCCTAACTTGGCCAGTTCGGCGCTCATCCAGATCAGCGTGCAGTCCGACAGCCCGCTTTCGTCGGCATCGGCAAGGTAGCCGCCGCCGACGTCGGAATGCCCCCCGGGGAACAGCACCTGGACGATGCGGTCGTCGGGGTCCCACAGCGTAGGGGTGAAGTCTGCGCGCTGTTCGTCGACCGCTACCGCGTGCAGGCCATGGTGCACCTTGGTGCTCAGTTTGGTGTCGGCGAAGCGGAAGGTGTCGACCTGCTCCATCTGCGCGGTGAATTCCGGAATGCCCAGTGATCCGACGGTGTCCCAGACCGCGACCGCCTCGATCTCAACATTGACGAGCTTCGCGTCGTCGTGACGGTCGAACAGCCGGGGCAGGTTGGTGAGTGCCTCCTGGAAGCGGCCCCACAGGTCCGGGTTCTTCTGCGACGCAACCTCGCGGTAGGCGTACCAGACCGACAGGCCCAGTCGGTAGGCGGTTTCCTTGTCCTCGAGGTTGTACTGCCTTGCGTCGAGCAGTCCCTTCGCGGCGATCATGCCTGCCAGCGCGCGCGCCGTGTAGGCGCCACGGCTGAAACCCATGATGAAGATCTTGTCGCCGGGCTGGTAGTTGCGCGAAAGGTAGGTGTAGCCGCGCACGATCCGGGTGATCAGCCCGGCGCCGACGGTGCCACCCAGTATCTGGACCAGGAGGTTGCGGGAGTCCCCGACGCCGTGCAGGTACTTCGCGGACTGCACAATCCCGCCGTTGACTTCCAGGTTGCGCTCCTGCTCATCCGCCAGCAGCGTGGTGCCGCAGTCGTCCTTGCCCTCGAGGTTCACGAATAGCCGGAAGACGTTGGTGGCCTTGTCCGACATGTCGTCGCCGCCGGGACCGTTCCAGGTGCCATCGGCGCAGAAGATCAGGTTCTTCGGCATTGTCCCCCCACGGATTGATGCCGCAATCTAGCGGGTGGCGGTGGGCACGCGGTGTGGTTTCGCTCACACTGGCGGCTGCCGCTTGACACACCAGGGGCGCGTCGGTTGTCTCCGCCCCCTCGCTCCAGCCGGGACACTGTGATGCATGCCTATCGCACTCATACCTGTGGCGCGCTGCGCGCCACCGATGCCGGGCACCCTGCCCGCCTCTCCGGCTGGGTACACGCCAAGCGCGACCATGGCGGGCTGCTCTTCATCGACCTGCGCGACCATTACGGCATCACCCAGTGCGTATTTCCCGCCGGGTCGCCGGCCTTCGCGGCAGCCGATGCGGTGCGGCCGGAGAGCGTGATCACCGTCACCGGCGAGGTGGTTCCGCGCGAGGCGGGCACGGTGAACCCGCGCCTCGCGACCGGCGAGATCGAGCTGCGCGTCGCCGAGCTGGAGGTGCAGTCGGCGGCCGACGTGCTGCCGATGCAGGTGGCCGGCGAAGAGCGGTTCCCCGAGGACATCCGCCTCAAGTACCGCTTCCTCGACCTGCGTCGCGAGAAGCTGCACCGGAACATCATGTTGCGGGCGGGGGTGATTGCGTCGATCAGGCGGCGGATGATCGAGGCGGGCTTCACCGAATTCCAGACACCCATCCTGACGGCGGACAGCCCCGAGGGGGCACGTGCCTTCCTGGTGCCGGCGCGGCTGCATCCTGGACAGTTCTACGCCCTGCCGCAGGCGCCGCAGCAGTTCAAGCAGCTTGCGATGGTGGCGGGGTTCGACCGCTACTTTCAGATCGCGCCCTGCTTCCGCGACGAGGCCTCGCGCGCCGACCGCAGCCCGGGCGAATTCTACCAGCTCGACTTCGAGATGAGCTTCGTCACCCAGGAGGACGTGTTCGCCACCATCGAGCCGGTGATCCAGGGCGTATTCGAGGAGTTCGCCGAAGGCCGCACGGTGGACCCGTTGCCGTTCCGGCGCATCCCCTATGACACGGCGATGCTGGAATACGGCACCGACAAGCCGGACCTGCGCAACCCGCTGCGCATTGCCGACGTGACCCAGCACTTCGCCGGATCAGGGTTCGGGCTGTTCGCTCGCATCGCTGGCTCGGGCGGTGTGGTGCGCGCCGTTCCCGCGCCAGGTGCCGCGACGCAGCCGCGTAGCTTCTTCGACAAGCTGAACGAGTGGGCGCGGGCGGAAGGCGCCGGCGGTCTCGGCTATATCGTCTATGAGGCGGACGGGCCGAAGGGGCCGATCGCCCGCAACCTGGAAGCCGACCGCGCCGCAGCGATCCGAGCGGCGTGCGGCATCGGTGCCGGTGACGCGGTGTTCTTCGTCGCCGGTAAGGTGGAGACGGCGGCGAAGTTCGCCGGCACGGTGCGCAGCCGGCTGGCCGAGGAGCTCGACCTCAGCGAGAAGGGC
>DASSRN010000368.1:0-2423 GCA_035701785.1 Acetobacteraceae bacterium
CGGGGGCGAACTGATCCATCGCTTCCGGCAAGGAGTACGACTTGGTGCCGACCAGGATCAGGTCGTAGGCGTCGCGAAGATCATCGGCCCGGACCGTGACCGCGGCGACCGAGAAATCGCCATGCGGGCTGACGACACGCAACCCGTCTTTGGCGAGTTGCGCCGCACGCGTCGGGCGCACTAGAAATGTGACGTCGCGGCCCGCGCGAGCCAAGCAGGCGCCGAAATAGCCACCAAGCGCTCCCGCGCCGATCACCAGAACACGCATGGTAGCCTCCCCACGAGAAACGATTATTTTATACAGCCTGAAGTTTCAGCCACCGTCCATGGCACGGGCCTCTGCCGCTGGCTTACCTGCTGCATATGGACTGCGGAATCCGGAGCAAAGCAGCCGGTAATTCCGATCCATTCCAGCCACTGATTCCGACGCAAACCAGCCACCGATTCCGATTGAAGCCAGCCACCCTGCGAAGGGTGGCGGAGCGGTCCGTGGGTAGTCGTCAACCGACGGCACGCTCACCGGGAACAACACCCGGGGAGCGCCATGCCAGCCCAGAGACTGCCGATGCGTCAGATCCGAGAAGTTCTGCGTCTCAAGCACGTTGCCGGCCACAGTGAGCGGCGCATCGCCGCCGCGATCGGCATCAGCCGATACACGGTGGCGGAGTATCTGCGGCGCGCGACGGTGGTTGGCATCACCTGGCCGGTGCCGGCCGAACTGGACGATGCGGCGCTGGAAGCGCGGCTGTTCAGCCCGCCCTTCGCCAACCACGAGAGTCCCCGGCCGCAACCGGACTGGCCGCGCCTTCACGCCGAGCTGCGCCGTCCCGGCGTCACTTTGCTGCTGCTGTGGGAGGAGTATCGAGGCGGGCAACCGGAAGGATATGGCTACAGCCGGTTCTGCGACCTGTATCGGCAATGGCGCGCGTGCATCTCGCCGACGATGCGCCAGACCCACGTCGCCGGCGAGCGGTTGTTCGTCGACTTCGCGGGCCAGACCGTGCCGATCACCGATCCGCTCACCGGCACGGTGCGGCAGGCACAGATCTTCGTCGCCGCACTTGGCGCCTCGAACTACACGTATGTAGAGGCACGCTGGTCACAGGGGCTGGCGGACTGGATCGGCTGCCACGTCAACGCTCTGACATTCTTCGGCGGCGTCACGAGCCAGATTGTCTGCGACAACCTCAAGGCCGGCGTCACCGCCGCGTGCCGCTACGAGCCGGGGATCAATCGCACCTACCAGGAGATGGCGGCGCACTACGGCACCGCCATCGTACCGACGCGCGTGCGCAAGCCGCGCGACAAGGCCAAGGTCGAGGTTGCCGTGCAGGTGGTGGAGCGATGGGTGTTGGCCCGGCTGCGTCATCGCCGGTTCTTCTCATTGGGCGAACTCAACGCCACGATCCGCGAACTGACCGATGAGCTGAACAACCGCACCATGCGACGGATCGGCTGCAGCCGGCGCGCCTTGTTCGAAGCGATCGAGCGCACTGCATTGCTGGCGCTACCTCCCGAGCCGTTCGAATATGCCGAGTGGAAGCGCTGTCGTCCTGGCCTCGACTACCACATCGAGGTGCACGGCCATTGGTATTCGGTGCCGTATCGCCTGATCCGCGAGGTGGTGGAGGCACGCATCACTGATCGCACCGTTGAGATCTTCCATCACGGTGTCCGGGTCGCTGTGCATGCCCGCAGCCCGATGCCGCATCGACACACCACCATCCCCGATCACATGCCGAGTGCACACCGACGCTACGCCGACTGGACCCCAAGCCGGTTGCGACGAGAGGCTGCTCAGATCGGTCCAGCAACCGCCGCACTGGTGGAACTGATCCTCCACGCCAAACCTCACCCCGAGCAGGGCTTCCGCGCCTGCCTCGGCATTCTCCGCCTGGTGCGCAGCTATGGCGCCGAACGCGTCGAGGCCGCCTGCCAACGTGGCATCGACATCGGTGCGCGCACCTACGGCTCTGTCGCCTCGATCCTGCGCAACAACCTTGATCGTGCTTATCGCCCCCAACCCGTGCCGGACGCGCCGTCCGTCGAGCACGGCAACATCCGTGGCGGCAGCTATTACCATTGAGGAGGACAACGGATGCTGAGCCATCCAACCGTCGATCGACTTCGTGAACTCGGCCTCATCGGCATGGTCCATGCATTGGAGGAGCAACGACGACAGCCTGACAGTGCCGATCTTGGCTTCGAGGATCGCCTCGCCATGCTGGTCGATCGCGAGATGCTGGAGCGTGACAACAAGCGGATGAAGGCCAGGCTACGCTTCGCCGGGCTGCGCCAAATCGCTGCTCCCGAGGATGTCGATTACCGCGCGCACCGCGGTCTCGACCGTGCCATGTTCCAGCGGCTGGCACAGGGCGAATGGATCGAACGCCAGCAGAATTTGCTCATCACCGGCCCGACCG
>DASSRN010000369.1:0-19648 GCA_035701785.1 Acetobacteraceae bacterium
GCCGTATCGACCTCGGTCGTGCCGGCGATGGAGCTGACGTAGTCCGGTGTCCAGTGCGCGATCTCATCTTCGCCACCGATGGCTGCAATCGCGTCGCGACCGAGCCCCGTGGCAACAACCCCGGCGGCAACCGAACCAAGAAGAGTGCGGCGGTCCATTTGTCGCGCTTTGGGATGGAGCTTCTCCAGGTCGATCATGGGCGCAACTCCTCAACGGCATCTGCCGCCCTTGCGGGACGGCATCCAAAGGAGCCTGTATGCACATATCAGCCTTGTCAAAGGGCGGCACCGTATCTTCTGCCAAAGCAATCGCCTGTCGCTTCACGTTCGGACCGGCAGCGCGTCGGCTTCTTATTCGCCGCCGAACCCGTCCAGGAAATTCCTGTTGAGGAAATCCATGTTCATCTCGATCCCCAATCCAGGCTTCGACGGCAGCTTCAGTCGGCCGTCGCTGTTGTCCAGCGGTTCGGTGATGAACACGTTGTAGTTCGACAGGTCCCAGCGCGACGTCTCCAGCCGGTAGAAATTGGGCGTCGACATCATCACATGTGCGCCGGCCACGACATTGATGGGGCCACTGGCATCATGCGGCGACACCGGGACATAGAACGTCTCAGCTAACGTCGCAATCTTCTTCAACTCGGTTATCCCACCAGTCCAGGTCACGTCCGGCATCAGGTAATCAGTCAGCCGGTTCTCCAGTATCGGCAGGATCTCCCAGCGTGTGTGCAGCCGTTCTCCCACGCTGATTTGGGCGTTCACCTTCTCGCGCACCTGGTGCAGGGCGTGATAGCTCTCGACCGGCACAGGCTCTTCGAACCAATCGATCTGCCCGGCATCCTCCAGGCGGCGGCACAGCCTGATCGCGGTAGGCACATTGAAGCGGCCATGAGCGTCGATCAGGATTTCGACGTTCGGTCCGGTCAGCTCCCGGACTCGCGCGGTCAGATCGGCGGCAATCCTCTCGCCCTCCTTGCTCATGCCGCCGTCGATGTAGATGTCATCGGCAGCGCCGATGCGGTTGTGGTGTGGGAAAGGATCGAATTTGAGCGCAGTATGACCGGAGTCGACGATGGCACGAATTTCCTTCACTACGCCTTCATCGGTGCCAAGGTTTCGGCCGTTCGGGTGCGTGTACAGCAGGATGTCGTCACGCACCTTGCCGCCGAGCAGAGTATAAATCGGCTGATTGAGCACCTTGCCGCGGATATCCCACAATGCGATGTCGATGCCGCTGATCACATTTGTCGTCGCACCGCGCGAACCGGTATAGGTGAACGAGCGGAAGGTCTTATGCCACAACCGCTCGATTTCAGAAGGGTCCTCGCCAACGAGGAGATCATTGAGCTGGCGGACAATGCCCGCTACCGCACGGTTCGCGATTTTTGTGGTCGTGGTGATTTCGCCCCAGCCGGTAACGCCCTCGTCGGTGCGAACCTCGACGAAGAAGTATTCGCCCCAATGGGTGCCCGCTGCCTTCACCAGCCAGGGGACCAGTTTCGTGATTTTCATAACGGCACCCACCCTCCGATCACCAACCTGGGTTCGTACGAAGGCATTCGACCTCTCGCTGCACCTTACCGAGAGTACTCACGCCCTCAGAGCGGATACTATGCTTTGAGCGTCTGCTGCCAAGTCAGACCGGCTGCCCCATGCTCTGGCTTCGGAGGGATTTGTCCGGGAGCCGGGTGGCGTGACCTCTACTGCGGGCTGCGCCGGTTCAGCCGCTGCGACGACGCACGAACAACCTCACGGTGCCAGATATACAGCCCGGACGCGATCAGGATCGCCACACCGGTCAGGCTCCAGGCATCCGGCCACTCGCCCCAGATCACGATCCCCAGCGCGGTCGCGTAGATGATCGCGCCATACTCGAACGGCGCCACCAGCGTGGTCTCCGCCGCGCGGTAGCCTTCGGTCATCAGTAGCTGCGCGAAGCCTGACATCAGCCCAGCGGTGACCAGCATCGTCAGTTGCCACGGGTCCGGCGTCACCCAGTGGGTGATGCAGCCAAGACCGGCAAGCGCCGCGGTGCCCAGGCTGTACCACGCGACGATCGTCACGTTGCGTTCGCCCGCATCGCCCATCTGACGGATGTTGATCATCGACAGCGACCAGGTGAACACGCCGGCGAGCACGATCGCCACCGCGCCGAGCGGCAGCGACTCGGCGTCCACGTGCCATGGCCGCAGCATCACCATCACGCCGAGCAGGCCCACCACCACCGCGGTCGCGCGGCGCGGCCCGACATACTCGCCCAGCATCGGCACCGACACGACGGTGAGGAACAGCGGCATGACGAAGCCGAGTGCGGTCACCGTGACCAGCGGCAGGGCGCCGAAGCCGTATACCGAGGTCACCGTGCCGATGAAGCCGTACACCGTCCACTGCACGTGCCCCGCCGGCCGGCGCGTCTTCAACGCGGCCAGCCCGCCGGCGCGCACGATCATCGGCAGCATCGCGACGAAGCCGACGATGCTGCGGAACATGACGATCTCCAGCACCGGGATCTCCGCCGCCAGCGCCTTCACCAGCGCAGAGCCCAGCGTAAACACCGCGGAAGCGGCGAGCACGAACAGGATGGCGTGCCGTCGAGCCGCGCGCAGATCGGCGGCAGGCAGGCGTAGGGCGGACGTTTCCATTCCCGAAGAATTACTCCAGCGCGAGCCGCGCCTCCATAACGTCGGGCTCTTCGGGCATGCGATGCACGCTGAATCCGAGGTGCCGCACGAACGCCAGCATGGGCGCGTTGTCGGCCAGCACCTGGCCGACAACCGCCTGCAGCCCACGGGCGCGCGACCAGTCGATCAGCCGCCGCATCAGGTGCGACGCAACCCCCCTGCCCTTCATGTCGCTTTGCACGATGACGGCGAATTCGCCCTCACGATCGTCCTCGCACACGACGCGGGCGACGCCGACCGTCTCGCCGCCCTTCTCGCGCGACGCGATGAACGCCATCTCGCGGTCGTAGTCGATCTGCGTCAGGCGGGCCATCTGCTCCGGCGACAGCTCGCGCATCGCGGTGAAGAAGCGATAGCGGATGTCCTGCGGCGACAGCCGGCTGAAGAACGCGCCGTGCTGTTCGGCATCCTCAGGGCGGATCGGACGCACGACCAGCCGTTCGCCGTCATGCCCGGTCCAGTGTTCCACCAGCTCTGACGGATATGGCGAGATTGCCAGTCCACCGCCGGTGTCGCCCGGCGGACGCAGCGCGATCCAGGCATCCGCGGCAACGACGCCGTCGGTGTCGACGATCAGGGGGTTCAGATCCAGCTCATCGATTTCGGGGAAGTCCACGATCAGCTGGCTGACCCGCACCAGCGCCTCGGCCACAGCCAACTCATTCGCCGGCGGATTGTCGCGGAACTGTCCCAGAGTGGCCGCTGCGCGCGTCCGGCCGATCAGCGCATGTGCCAGCGCCAGGTTCAGCGGCGGCAGATCGGCCGCGATGTCGTGCAGGATGTCGGCTGTCGTGCCGCCATGGCCGAAGCTGATAATCGGGCCGAATGTCGCATCGTCGGCCACGCGAATGCGCAGCTCCCGCCAGCGATAGGCCTGGCGCTGCACCAGCAGCGGCAGCGCGCTCGCCTCCGTCTGGCGGTCGATGAGCCTGGCGGCCGCGGCGGCGGCCTCAGCGGGATCGTGCAGGTCGAGCGCCAGGCCGCCGGATGCACGCTCGCTGGGCCGCACGGATTGGCGGAGTTTCACCACCGAGGGAAAGCCCAGCAGGCTGGCTGCCGCGCCCGCATCGGCCGGCGAGGTCACCGGCCGGCTCGGCACCACCGGGATGCCATAGGCGCACAACACCTCCAGCGCCTCGTCCTGCATCGTCGTGCTGCGACCGGCGCATCGGACGGCCTTGAACACACGTGCCACTGCGTCGCGGTCCGGCGCCACAGCTAGCACGGCACTCGGCGGCAACTCGCGCGCTGCTGCGCGGTTGCGCCGATCGTTCACCATGTGGAGGAAGCCACGCACCGCCTGCTCCGGCGTTGCGAACACCGCCATCCCGGCCTGGGCCAGGCGTCGCCGGTTTGCCGCACCCGTCGTCTCGCCCATGGTGCACACCAGCAGCGGCACACGAAGCTTGGCGCGACCAGCCTCCAGCGCCTGTACCGCGGCGTCATCCCCTTCGCCAGTCGGCGCGTGCACCACCAGCATTCCGCCGGCGCCGTTCGCCGCCGCCGCGGACGCCGCGAGCGATCCGAGGCGCGCCGATTCGGCAGGCTCGACGTGCACGACCTCGCCCGCCAACCGGACGCCGGCACGCAGCGCCGCGTCGGCCGCCATACGGCCCGGGCCGATGGCATTGGTGAATACGGCAAGCGTCTCACTCCGCAGCGGGCGAGCGCGCGCCAGCGTCTCCGCCGCCGCCAGCAGGTCCTCGAGGTCGGTGACGCAGAGCACGCCCGCGCGGCGCAGCGCTGCCTCGAATGCACGATCGGTGGTTCCAGTGGGGTCGGCCAGCATGCCGCCGGGACGGATCGCCACCACCGGGCGCAGGCGCGACGCGGCCCGGGCGGCGGACAGGAAGGCACGTCGGTAGCGCAGTTGCCGGATGTCCAGCAGAATCGCCCCGGTCCCCGGATCGCGCGACAGCCAGTCCAACACAAGTCCAAATCCGATATCCGCCCGGTCGCCGATGCCGACAATATGGCTGAAGCCCACCCCGTTCGGCTGCGCCCAGTCGATCACTGCGCGGCACAGGGATGCTGATTGCGAAACCAGCCCGAGCCGGCCGGCCGGCACCGGCAGATGCGCCAGCGAGGCGTTGAGCCCGATGCCGGGCACGGCGATCCCGAACGAGCGTGGCCCGAGCACGCGCACGCCGGCCCGGCACTCAGGATCTGCAACGCCCCGTATGTCGGCGATGGCCACCGCGGCGAAGGTGCCCTTGGCAGCGAGTGCCGGCAGGAGTTCCGTTCCCTCGGCCGCAGCGATGATGGCCAGATCCGGGGCCGTCGGCAGTGCGGCGACCTCGGTTGCCTTGTCAGCCGCCGCGACCGAGCCCTTGAAGCCGGCGGCTGCGATGCTTGCGCTCACCTGCACGCCAATCGGCGTGTCGGCGCCGATCACCACCAACGAATCCGGCCGGAACAGGCGTGCCGGACTGAAGCGCCCGGCGGGCTTCTCGCGGAACAGGTGCATGGTGTGTGATCCTACCCTGCTCCATGGCGCTCGCCGATACGTGAGCGACGGCTTTGCGCGCCGGCCAAGGTTCGGCCATCCTGGAGCTATGCCATCGCGCCGCTTTCAGAGCCTGGAGAGGCTGATCCAGCAAGCCAACCAGGCATCCGCACGCAAGCCCGACTCGATCCAGATGCTGGCCGAGGTTATTCGCGTGATCACCCAGGACGGGTCGGACCCCTACCTGGTGCTGGGGGTCCTGGTGGAAGGCGCGGTCCACACATTGGCCGCCCACATCCCTCCGGCGCGGCAGGCCGAGGCCGCCGCGGAACTCAGGCAGTTGCTGGAAGAGCGGCTGAAGCGGCACGGCCTGGCATAGCCCGAGGCCTGCTCAGTGCAGCTTCGGCGACTTCATGTAGCTGAACCGATCGCGTGACCGCACGGTCAGCGCGACTGGGCTCTTATCGCGCATCAGCCGCAGACGGACCTCGGCGCCGGCGCTGCCGGCAGCCCAGACACGGCGCCACAGGCCGGCAAGGTCGCTGATCTCGTCGCCGCCGACCGCCAGGATGCGATCGCCCTGACGCACGCCCGCCTGCTCGGCCGGACCATTGTCGGCGAGGCCGCCGACCACGATCGAGTCGTCGGCCTCGGTGGCGTACATGCCGAGCCACGGCCGTGCCGGCCGATTTACCCGGCCAAAGGACAGCAGATCCTTCATGATCGGGGTCAGCAGTCCGATCGGCACGACCATGTTCATATCGAGCCGCTGGCCCTTGCCGTCGCCCTGCTGGAGGATCAGCGAGCCGATGCCCATCAGCTTGCCGTCGTTGCCGATCAGCCCGCCGCCGCCCCAGAACGGGTGCGCCGGTGCGGTGAAGATCGCATCGTCCAGCACATACTCCCAGTAGCCGGCAAATTCCTGGCGCCCGACAACCCGCGTCTCGATCGTGTGGTGACGACCGCCGGCCGCGGCGAACACCACCTGGTCGCCGACCTTCAACCGGTCGGAATCGCCCATCTCCAGCGCCGGCAGGTCCAGTCGGCCCAGAGCCTGGACCAGTCCGAACCCGCTCTCCTGGTCATAGGCGAGCGCGTGGCCCGGGATGGCCCGGCCGTCCGAGGAGGTGATCCAGATCGTCTCGGCTTCGGTGATCAGGTAGCCAATGGTCGCCACCAGGCCGCTTTCCCGGATCACCACGCCGCTGCCGGCCCGTTCGGTGCCCAGTGAGCCAGCCGTGAAGGCGTCCGACGGCACATAGGTCTTCAGTGCAACGATGGCACGCAGAGCTCGCTCGAGGTCGAACGAGTAGTCGTCGGGATCGGGCTGCAGGTTGGGCGGTATCTCCCAATCCTCGTTCTTCGTGCCTCGACGTCGTGAGGGCGGCGCGCTCATGACGACAATATCCGCCCTTTGGCCGGCAATGGCCAGAGACCAGTGGCGCGCCTCACGCAGGGATCAGAACAGCCTGTCGGACGTGGCATAGGGAACGATGACGTCGGTCGGGTCGGCGAGGTTCAGCATCGCCCGTGCCCTCTCGTCGAGCGCATCGGCATCGATATGACGGGCCCGCAGCCCGGCGACCCGCCGCTCCCAGGCGTCGCGCTCGGCCTTCGCCTTTGCCTGGTCGGCCTGTGCCTGCGCCAGCAGCTCCTGCCGCTGCGCATAGGCGACGAGGCCCCGGTTCCCCTGGACGGCGTTCCAGCCGAAGTAGCCGACCAGCCCCAGAAAGATCACTGGTGCCACGGTGGCGCGCAGCCGGCGCTTCAGATCGCGTCCGAGTCCCATAGACTAAAGCTAGCGTGCCCCGGTGGGCACTTCCAGGCATCTGATGCAGATGCTAGGGGCATGCTCACGAATTCGCAACGAAGAGGGGAACCATGCCGCTGAACCGCCGTGACATGCTGATCATCACCGGCGGTGCGGCCGCGCTTTCCCGGTTCAGGCCAAGACCGGCGGGGGCGGAAACCATCGTCAAGGTTGGCGTGATCAACAGCCGATCGGGATTTCTCGCCGCACCGGGCGACGAGATGCAGAAGGGTATCGAGTTGTATGCCAGGCTGCACGCCGACGACCTGCCGTCCGGTCTCCGCGTCGAGCTGGTGAACCGCGACGACGCGTCCAGCCCCGAAGTGGGCAAGCGGCTGGCGCAGGAGCTGATCACCCGGGAGAAGGTCAACATCCTTCTTGGCCTGGTGGGCTCGCCGATCGCCGCCGCCATCGCGCCGTTGACGCTCGAAGCAAAGATCCCGTTGATCCTGACCAATGCTGCCGGCGTGGCGATCCCGCGTATCTCACCCTATGTGGCGCGCGTCTCCTTCACCCAGTGGCAGACTGCGCTGCCGTTGGGCAAATGGTCGGCGGGCCAGGGCTGGAAGAAAGCCGTCACCGCGGTCAGCGACTTCATCCCCGGACACGACGCCGAGGCGGCCTTCTCCAGAGGCTTCACTGACGCCGGCGGCCAGATCCTGAGCACGATCCGCTTCCCACCCAGCAACCCCGACTTCACGCCATTTGTACAAAAGGCGAAGGACAGCAGACCCGACGTACTGTTCATCTTCGTTCCCGCCGGCACGCAGGCAACCGCCATGATGAAGGCAATTCGCGACCTGGGCGTACGTCAGGCGGGCATCGCCGTCGTCGCAACGCAAGATTTGGTTGCCGACGAAGAACTGCCGAACATGGGTGATGCGCCGGTGGGCCTGGTGACCGCCGGCAATTATTCGGTTGCGGCTGCCCGTCCGTCGAACCTCGCATTCGTGGCAGCCTGGGAGAAGGCATACGGGCCAGCGTCAACGCCTGACTTCCTGTCGACCGGCGGCTGGGACGGGATGGCTGCAGCATACGACATCATCCGGCGCACCAACGGCACCTTCACAGGCGATCAGGCGATGACGACACTCAAGGGCTGGCGCAACCCTGACAGTCCGCGCGGCCCCATCATGATCGATCCCGATACCCGGGATATCGTGCAGAACATCTACATGCGCCGAACCGAGATGCGGAACGGCCACCTGGCCAACGTCGAGTTCGACACCATCCCGGATGTGAAGGACCCGTGGAAGGAACTCAATCCAAAATAGCGGGACTGATCAGGAGCGCCGCTGCTGTCGCTGCGCAGCCTGGCTGCTTCCGCGATCAAGGTCCTCTGCTTCGCGTTCCAGCGAGCAGGCACGCGAGCGTAATACCCGCGTCAATACAGCGTCACTCACCAGGAGTGCGACGCGTCGCCAATGTGCGGCGCGCTTGCGAAGCACTGCGGAGGCTTTACATCCTCGAGCCGACGAACCCGATTCCGACATTTCTGCACCGAGAATTACTGCGATGTCCAACTGATCATGGGGTACCAACGCAGCGCCCCAGGTACGGTGCAATGCTTTCGCAGATTTGCGCGGTCTCGTTCAAAGCTGCCGGTGTCGTTGCAGAAGGGCGCGGAAACAGCGCTCCCGGATCAGGCTTGCTGGCTTCTCAGAATGTTGCGTCCAGCGTAGCGGGCCGCTACGCCCAGGATCGCCTCTATACGCATCAGCTGGTTGTACTTCGCTGTTCTGTCGCTGCGCGAGAGACTGCCGGTCTTGATCTGGCCGCAATTCGTCGCAACCGCCAGATCGGCAATGGTCGCGTCCTCGGTCTCGCCAGAACGGTGGCTCATCACACAGCGGAAGCCCGCCTTGTGCGCGAGCTCGATTGTCTCCAGCGTTTCCGACAGCGTTCCGATCTGATTGACCTTGATCAGAATGGCGTTCGCCGCGCGCTCCTCGATGCCTCGGCGCAGGCGTTCAGGGTTGGTGACGAACAGGTCGTCGCCGACGATGTTCAGCCGGTCGCCCAACGTCGCGGTGAGGTGCTTCCAGCCTTCCCAGTCGTCTTCGGCGCAGCCGTCCTCGATCGAGACGATCGGATAGCGGCTCACCAGGTCCTGATAGTATCGCACGATACCATCGGCATCGAGCGTCTTGCCTTCACCCGCCAGCACGTAGCGACCGTCTTTGAAGAACTCGCTCGACGCCGGGTCGAGCGCGAAGGTGACCTCGTCACCCAACCGATAGCCCGCTGTCTCGCAGGCCTTTGCGACGAAGCCCAATGCCTCATCTGCTGACTTCAGGTTCGGCGCGAAGCCGCCTTCGTCGCCGACATTGGTGTTGTGCCCGGCGTCGTGCAGGCCCTTCTTCAGCGCGGCGAAGATCTCCGATCCCATGCGGACTGCGTCCGCCACCGTCCCGGCGCCGATCGGCTGGATCATGAATTCCTGGATGTCGATCGGATTGTCCGCGTGCACGCCGCCATTGACGATGTTCATCATCGGCACCGGCAGCGTGCGCGCATAGACGCCGCCGACATAGCGATAGAGCGGCAGCCCCAGATCCGCGGCGGCCGCCTTCGCGGTCGCGAGCGACACTGCCAGGATCGCATTGGCGCCAAGCCGCGACTTGTTCGGCGTTCCGTCGAGATCGATCAGGATGTCGTCTATCTTCACCTGCTCGGTCGGATCCATGCCGCCGATCGCGTCGAAGATCTCGCCCTCGACGTTGCCGACCGCGGTCTGCACGCCCTTGCCGCCGAACCGCGCGGCGTCGTTGTCGCGCAGTTCCACCGCCTCGTGCGCGCCGGTCGATGCACCGGATGGCACCGCGGCGCGGCCCATTGCGCCAGTGTCCAGCACGACGTCGACCTCGACCGTGGGATTGCCGCGGCTGTCGAGGATCTCGCGGGCGATGATGTCGGCGATGGCAGCCATGGCGTTCTCCTCATCGTCACGGCCGGCGCTGTGCCGGCCATCAGCGTCTTCGGTCGGGTAAAAGACGTGGTTGGCCGGGACAAGCCCGGCCAATGACGCAATGGGCCGTGCGGCGGTGAATTTTCCCTTAAACCCGCTCGACCAGCATGGCGATCCCCTGCCCCACGCCGATGCACATCGTGGCGATTGCCCGCTTGCCGGCACGCGTCTCCAGCGCGTTGATCGCGGTGAGCGCCAGGCGCGCCCCCGACATGCCCAGCGGATGGCCCAGCGCGATCGCCCCGCCATGTGGGTTCACATGTTCCGCATCGTCCGGCAGGCCAAGCTGGCGCGTCACCGCCAGACCCTGGGCGGCGAACGCCTCGTTCAGCTCGATCACGTCGATCTCGCCGATCTTCATGCCCTGCCGTTCCAGCAGCTTCATTGTGGCTGGCGCCGGGCCGATCCCCATGATCCGCGGCGGCACCCCCGCGGTCGCCATCGCCACCACGCGGGCGCGCGGCGTCAGCCCATGCCGCTTCACCGCCGCTTCCGACGCGACGATCAGCGCTGCCGCCCCGTCGTTGACGCCGGATGCGTTGCCAGCGGTGACGGTGCCGCCCTGCTTGCGGAACGGTGTCCGCAACTTGGCCAGCCCCTCCAGCGTGGTGTCGCCGCGCGGATGCTCGTCGCGATCCACGACGACTGTCCCCTTGCGTCCCTCGATCGCCACCGGGGCGATCTCGCGCGCGAAGAAGCCGCTCTCATGCGCCGCCTTGGCGCGCATCTGCGAGCGCCAGGCGAACGCGTCCTGGTCGGCGCGCTTCACCTGGAAGTCCTCGGCGACATTCTCTGCCGTCTCCGGCATCGAGTGTACGCCGTACTGCGCCTCGATCAGCGGATTGACGAAGCGCCAGCCGATCGTCGTGTCGTAGATCTCGGCGCTGCGTGAAAACGCCTCGGTCGCCTTGCCCATCACGAACGGTGCGCGCGTCATGCTCTCGACTCCGCCGGCGATCATCAGGTCCGCATCGCCCGCGCGGATCGCGCGCGCGGCGGTGCCGACCGCGTCGAGCCCGCTGCCGCACAGCCGGTTGATGGTCGAACCCGAGATGTTGCCCGGCAGGCCAGACAGCAGGACCGCCATGCGGGCGACATTGCGGTTGTCCTCGCCGGCCTGGTTGGCGCAGCCATAGATCACGTCGTCGACCTGGTCCCAATCGACCGACGGGTTGCGCTCTTTCAGTGCGCGCATCGGATGCGCCGCCAGGTCGTCGGTGCGCACATCCTTCAGCACGCCGCCATAGCGGCCGATCGGGGTGCGGACGAAGTCGCAGATATAGGCGTCGGCCATGGCGATCCTCCCGGGTTGCGATTGCCGCTGGCCTAGGGCATCGCGATGCACCCGGCAAGCGCGCCACCCTTTGGCACGCGGCGCCGGTCCTGCCAAAATTCTGCCCGGGCGACGTGTCACCAGCATCGGCACGGTACGGGAGAGGACGAATGCGCAAAGCTTTTCGCAACGGTCTTGCAGGCGTCGCCCTGGCGACCCTGGCCCTGCCGGCGCGCGCCGAGATGTCGGTCTACTACCATATCGGCAGCTGGGATGCGTTCAGCGGACAGGGCAGCGACGGCAAGTTGGTGTGCGGCGTCGGCAGCACCAATCCGGTGGACAAACGCAGCTTCTCACTGCGCTTTCCGATCGGCAGCGACAGCGTCATGTTCCAGGCGAAGAAGCCCAGTTGGAACATTCCAAGCGGCACCCAGTTGTGGGTGGTGCTGCAGATCGGGCTCGACACGCCCTGGAACCTGCAGGGCATTGGCAACGGGCAGTCGGTCGAATGGTCGTTTGACCGCGCTTCCATGCAGACCTTCGATGCGCAGTTCCGGCAGGCCAGCTCGATGACTGTCACCTTCCCTTCTGGCAACGAACCACCATGGACGGTGGGCTTGAACGGATCGACCGCGATCAGCAACGCGTTCGGCCGCTGCGTCACCGACCTTACCCAGCGTACAGCGGCGCAGCAGCAACCCGCGGCTGCAGCCGCAGGTCCGACGCAGCCATACGGCGAGGCGCCGGCCCAACCGGTGATGCAGGAACCGACGCAGCCGGTCACGCCGCCGCCGACCCAGCCAGTGACGCCACCGCGCTAGGAGCCAATCATGACCACCGGACGCTGTCTTTGCGGGTCGATCCGTTTCGAATATTCCGGCAAGCCGTCACTCGTCGTGCACTGTCACTGCGACAGCTGCCGGAGACAGACTGGTTCTGCGATGACGACCTTCGTCATCGTGCCGAAGGCAACGCTGGACTTCGCCAGTGGTGAGCCGAAGGAATATGCCTCGTCGCCCGGCGTTTGGCGCGCGTTCTGTGGCAATTGCGGTTCGGCGCTGTACTACCGCACCGACCGGCGATCGGATGTTGTCGATCTGTATGCCGGCACGCTGGAGGACCCCTCGGCGCTGGTGCCCGAGTGCCATGTGCATGCCGCCGAACAGCTGCCGTGGTTCGAGGTGCTGGATGATCTGCCGCGCTACCCGGGGTCACGCTGGGCCAACGGCCCGGTGCGGCACGGCCCGCGCCACTAGTCAAGCCACAAGCCATAGGCGGCCGCGGGCCAGCGGCACCGAAGTGCCGGGGCCTCAAACATTTTTATCACATTATCGGAATAAGTGCGCACCTGGCAGCGTCTGTCCGGGTCAGCAACAGATATCGAAGCCGCATACTGCCATGGAAGACTCCGCCTGGTTGGGGAACTCGCGACCAAGATTTTGATCCAGCCTGACAACAGAGGTTGTAGGCTTTGCCGTGCTGCTACCGTCCCGCCCGCCGCCGGCTACACAGCCGTGGCGCGAAGTTGACACGCGAGCTCGTTCAGAAACGGCACCCGAATAGAAACCAAAATATATTACCAACAAGAATCAATGACGTTGATTTATCGGATCGTTTGGTGTACGACAGAAAGTGGTCGCGCTCCTTCTTTAAAATTTAACCGCGCGCGGCTCTCAAGTCACACAACCACGAGGACGAAAGAGAGACAATTATGTTGACAAGTAATCAATACACATCACCGATAGCGGCGCCACGATACAGAAGTAATCGCCGCCACGCGATGATCGCTGCAACCACTGCCCTTTCGCTGTTGGCACAGAACGCAGCATGGGCAGCAACGACCTGCACCGATGGCAGCACGTTCCCGGCCAGTGGCTTCCTGGTCGGCAGCGCCAACCTGCCGAACAGCCCGAACAACTGGACCGAGGGTGTGTTCACCGGCAGCTTCGGCTCGGTGTTCGTGCCCGACAATTCGGTCAATGAGAACAACGACCCCGGTCAGCCGCTGACCAAGGGCGGCCACAACTGGGTGTTCGACCAGGGCTCCACGCTCTGCCGCGTCAACGACACCGGGCCGGCGGGTGCGCTTGCCACTGGCTGGAATCTGCCACCTGCCAGCTCGGCCAACTGTGTGCTGCTGCCAATCATCAAGAACGGTATCGTCACGAATATCGGCGACATCCCCGGTCAGGGCATGGCGATTACCCCGACCTGCGATCCGACCATCCTGGCATCTTCCGCAAACACCTACTTCAACCAGCTTGGCTGTGCGATTTCGTATGCCGACAACGGGCCGGACGCCACCGGCAAGCCGAAGGCGACCACGTCGCAGACCGCGACCTCGTTCATCTTCGCGGTTGGCATCAAGAGCGGCCTGTTCCAGATTCCGCTGAAGAACTCACTCTCCACCGGGACGGGTACACCGGCCGGCAAGTTCGCTGTCGGCCAGAACTACTACCAGGCCGGCGGCAACAATGGCGAGATCCTGGGTGCCAAGCCGACCAGCGCGGCGATCAGCCCGGACGGCATGTTCGCCATGATCACCTCGACCCGCAATCAGCAGGCCGTGTTCGCCTGCCTGAACCCGCTGGGCGATCCGGGCAGCCCGTTCGCGGCACCGAGCTTCGCGAACTTCAGCTACACCCAGACCACACAAGTGAAGTGCATGCAGGTCGGTCAGAACAACCTGAAACAGGACATCACGACGACGTTCGGGCCTGACAATCAGCCCTACTTCGGGGGCCAGCGCGTGGTGAACGCGTTCAATGGTAACCCGGGTGGCCCGTTCGCCAATGCCTGGCCGCAGTGCATCTACCAGGGCGTCGGTGGGCTGCCGTTCCCGAGCCCAACCGGCACTGATCAGCTACAGGCCAACTTCAAGACCGTGTTCAACAACAACAGCCAGAACCACTGCGGTGCAGCGCAGCCGGTGTTTTCGCTGGGCTCCGGAGCGCAGGTTACCCAGCCGAACTCCATGGTCACGCATGGCAGCTACATGTATCTCGCGCCGATCGGCGGGATCGTGGTGCAGGCCAAGGTGACCCCTACGCCGAACGGCACGCAGTATTCCAACGTCCAGACCTACGTGACCGGCACCTCTCTTGTCACCGGATTGGGCTTCTCAGAGGACATCAAGAAGCTGGTCGTCTACGGCGACCCCAGCGGCATCGGCGCCCCGGCACAGGAAGTGCTGACCGTGGTTCCGATCTGCGAGCCTTGATAGCCATGTGACTGCCCCGCTGCCCGGGCAGACATCGACCGGGCAGCGGATCACATGACTGCTTTGGCCTCTGTTTCCTACCTGCGGGGGGCTACCTGGCCTCCCGCTTTTTTTGCCCACTTGACTGATCTAGACCGAGTGCTTCGCCAGTTCGTCGAACGCCTTCAACCGCGCGATCAGCGCCGGCATCTCGCGCAGCGGAATCATGTTCGGGCCATCACTCGGTGCCTTGTCCGGATCGGGGTGCGTCTCGATGAACACTGCCGCGACGCCGACCGCCAGCGCGGCACGCGCCAGCACCGGTGCGAACTCGCGCTGCCCGCCCGATGACGTCCCCTGCCCGCCCGGCTGCTGCACCGAGTGCGTCGCGTCGAACACCACCGGATACCCGGTGCTCGCCATGATCGGCAGCGCGCGGAAGTCGCTGACCAGCGTATTGTAGCCGAAGCTTGCACCACGTTCGCACAACAGGATGTTGTGATTGCCCGTGCTGGCGATCTTCGCCGCAACGTTGGCCATGTCCCAGGGTGCGAGGAACTGGCCCTTCTTCACGTTGATCGGCTTGCCGGTCTCGCCGGCGGCAAGCAGCAGGTCGGTCTGGCGGCAGAGAAACGCCGGGATCTGCAGAACATCCACCGCCTGCGCCGCGGGCGAGCACTGCTCCGGCGCGTGCACGTCCGTCAGTGTCGGCAACCCCGTTGACTCACGCACCTCGGCGAGGATGCCGAGACCCTCGCCGATGCCGGCTCCGCGAGGAGCCGATACAGAGGTACGGTTCGCTTTGTCGAAACTCGACTTGTAGATCACCGGCACGCGGGCCGCGGCGCACATCTCCCGCAGGGCGGACGCGACTTCCAGCGCGTGCGCACGCGATTCAATCTGGCAGGGGCCGGCGATCAGAACAAACGGCAGGTCATTGCCGACGGCAACCGCGCCGACACTCACTGTTCGCTGCATGCATGCCTCCGGCGAGTCCTGCGGCATAATGGCGGCTCGCCTCCGCTGTGCCTATAACGACACCCCATGAAGCACCTGCTGGTCCTGTTGCCGCTTACCCTGCTGATCGGCTGCGCCGACCCTTCCCGGGGCGCCGCGCTCAACGAATGTCGCCTGAAGTATTGGCTGGATGACCCGAACACGCAGGCGCGGCTGACCACCGAATGCATGCAGGCAAAGTCCTTCGTCGCGCTCACCCCTTGCGACCCGGTAACGGACCCGTATGAATGGGATGAGCGCGTCGACGCCTTCGCCTTTGACAACCCGCGCTGCTATCACCCGATCGGCACGCAGCCCTGGCTCGCTACCGCGCTGTCGCCGATGTAGAGTTTGCGATTATGGTGACCGGCTGTGAACAGACGAGAGTCGCACCATGATGATAAGAGCCGGTAAGTGTGGTTGTGCAGGTGATCTCGGTAATCATCGGATGCCCTGATCCGGCCGCTGAAATGGTTTGCTACCATAACGCATAGTTAGACAAATGTCAATGAAGACCGCCGACAGCCCCTGATTGCGCTGGCTCGCCTGAGGGCGCGGCATTGCGATCAGACCAGCCGCGCCTGCCGCACCGCGGCAGCGATGAACGCGGCGAACAGCGGATGCGGGTCGAACGGCTTCGACTTCAGCTCGGGATGGTACTGCACGCCGACAAACCACGGGTGGTCCGGAAACTCGATGATCTCCGGCAGCACGCCGTCGGGCGACATGCCGGAGAAGCGCATGCCGGTGTGCTCCAGCGCCTCCTTGTAGTACACATTGACCTCGTAGCGATGGCGATGCCGCTCCTCGATGCGCGCCGCACCACCGTACAGCTCCGAGACCAGTGATCCGGGGCTGAGCACCGCCGGATAAGCACCCAGTCGCATCGTGCCGCCCAGGTCGCCGTCTGCCGCCCGACGCTCGATCTCATTGCCGCGCGCCCACTCGGTCAGCAGGCCCACCACTGGCTCGGTGCAGGGACCGAACTCGGTCGAGGACGCGCAGCGCAGCCCGGCCAGGTTGCGTGCCGCCTCGATCACCGCCATCTGCATGCCGAAGCAGATGCCGAAGAACGGCACGTTCCGCTCGCGTGCAAAGCGCACCGCCTCGATCTTGCCCGGCGTGCCACGCTCGCCGAAGCCCCCCGGCACCAGGATGCCGTTGCACTCCTCCAGCCGATGCAGCGCACCGCCATCCTCGAAGACCTGGCTGTCCACCCAGTCCAGCTGCACCTTCACCCGGTTGGCGATGCCGCCATGCGCCAGCGCCTCGGCGAGCGACTTATAGCTGTCCAGCAGGTTGATGTATTTGCCGACGACAGCGATACGTACCTCGCCCTCCGGCTGGCGGACGGCATCGACGATGCCCTGCCAGCGCGACAGGTCCAGCGCGTCATCCGCCGGCAGATCGAAGTGCCGCAGCACCTCCCGGTCCATACCTTCAGCATGGTAGCTGATCGGCACCGCGTAGATCGTATCCACGTCCAGCGCAGCGACCACCGCGCGCGGCCGCACGTTGCAGAACAGCGCGATCTTGCGCCGTTCATTCTCCGGGATCGGCCGGTCGCAACGGCACAGCAGCATCTGCGGCTGGATGCCGACGTTCAGCAGCTCCTTCACCGAGTGCTGCGTCGGCTTGGTCTTCAGCTCGCCGGCCGACGGGATATACGGCACCAGCGTCAGGTGCACGAACATCGCCTGCTCGGGGCCAAGCTCGTTGCCCAGCTGGCGGATCGCCTCCAGGAACGGCAGGCTCTCGATGTCGCCCACCGTGCCGCCGATCTCCACCAGCACGAAATCGAGGCCGGCGGTGTCGCGGACGATCGTCTCCTTGATCGCGTCGGTGATGTGCGGGATCACCTGCACGGTGGCGCCCAGGTAGTCGCCGTGCCGCTCCTTGGCGATCACCTCGGAGTAGATCCGCCCCGTCGTGGCGTTGTCGAGGCGGTTAGCCGGCACGCCGGTGAACCGCTCGTAGTGGCCCAGGTCCAGGTCGGTCTCGGCCCCATCGTCGGTGACGTAGACCTCGCCGTGCTGGTAGGGCGACATCGTCCCGGGGTCCACGTTCAGGTAGGGGTCCAGCTTGCGCAGCCGCACGGAAAAGCCGCGTGCCTGCAACAGGGCACCCAGCGATGCCGAGGCGATGCCTTTGCCAAGCGAGGAGACCACGCCGCCGGTGATGAACACATACCGCGTCATGGGCCGCCAGTATACGAAGCCGAATCGGGCGACGGGAAGCCCGCAAGCCGGGCGTTCCGCAACTGTTACATCAGGCTCAGTTGGTCGGGACGGACGGACCCTTCGGCGGCGCGGGCGGCGCCGGGGCCGGGGTGGTGACCGGGGCCGGCGATGCGGGCGGCGGGTTGTCCAGCAGCGAACGGCCGGGCCCACCGGTGCCGTGGTTCAACAGCGCCAGAGCCAGCGACAGCGCCATGAAAATGGCGGCCAGGATGGCGGTGGTGCGGGTCAGCAGGTTGGCGGTACCCCGCCCGGACATGAACGCGCCCATGCCCTGCGAGCTGCCGATCCCCAGCCCGCCGCCCTCGCTGCGCTGGATCAGGACCACGCCGATCAGCGCCAGCGTGACGAACAGGTGGATGATGAGCAGAACGGTGGTCACGGCAGGGCTCCCCGGCGGCGCGGGGTTCTAGCCCCTTCCTGCCATCGCGGGCAATTGCTCGGTTTGCGGCGCGGCCACCGCCGCCTCGATCGCCTGACGCAGCGCATCGATATGGTAGGGCTTGCGCAGGAACGGCAGGTTCATCGTCGACAGCCGCTGGGTCATCGCCCCGCCATAACCGCTGGTCAGGATCACCGGCACGCTCAGGTTCCGCTCCCGCACCGCGCGCGCGAGATCCAGGCCGCTGTCGCCGCCGGGCAGCAGCACATCCGACACCACAAGGTCGGTCGGCTCGGCACCGGACAACCGGGCCAGGGCAGCCGCGACCGTGGGCACGCTCGTGCCACGGTGGCCAAGCTGCGCCAGCATATCCACCAGCGCATCGGCAACCGCGGGTTCGTCCTCGACCACGAGCACCCGCAAATGCCCGGGCGGCTTGCACCTCACAGTGACGCTCGGCTGTTCTCTTACCGGTTCGACTGCGCGCGTCGAGCGTGGCAGCAGCAGGCGAACGATGGTGCCCTTCCCCTGTTCACTGGTCACCCATGCCGTGCCGCCGGATTGCTGCGCGAAGCCCAGGACCTGTGCCAGCCCAAGCCCCGTCCCTGTGCCGGCACTCTTGGTCGTGAAGAAGGGCTCGAACACCTTCTCCAGCACGCTTGGCGTCATCCCGGTTCCGGTGTCGGCGATCGCAATCTCGACGTAGTCCCCCGGCCCGATCGACCGCGGCGCAGCGCTGTCCGGGTCCATCGTGGCGTTGCGCGCCTCGATGCGGACCGATCCGCCAGCCGGCATGGCATCGCGCGCATTGACCGTGAGGTTCAGCAACGCGAGTTCGAGCGCGCCCAGGTCGACTTCCAGTGGCCAGATCCCCGGCTCGAGCTCCACCCGCAGGTCGATGTCCTCTCGCAGGCCCTGACCCAGCAGTTCGCGCATGCTCTCGACCTGCCGGTGCAGGTCGACGCGTTCGGGATGCAAAGCCTGGCGGCGCGCGAACGCCAGCAGGCGGCGGGTCAACTCGGCTGCACGCCACGACGCCTCCTGGGTCCGGCGCAGCGCCCGCTCGCGCTGCGCGTCGCTATGCGACGTTCCGAGCAGCTGAAGCCCGCTGATGATCACCATCAGCAGATTGTTGAAGTCATGGGCTATCCCGCCGGTGAGCTGGCCGATCGCCTCAAGCTTCTGCATCTGGAACAGGTCGGCCTGCGCTTTTGTGCGCGCGGCGGTTTCGGCCTCGATCCTGCGGTTCAGATCGGTGTTGATCCGCTCCAACTCTGCATTGGCCCGACCAAGCTCCAGGGTTCGTTGAGCCACCCGTCCGTCCAGCTCTTCGTTGGCTACCAGCAGCTCTTCGTTCGCTGCCTGTAATTCCTCGGTGAGGACCGAGGTCTCCTCCAGTGCAGAGCGCAGGTCCTCCGTTGCAGTAGCCTGTGCGCGCTGCGCTGCCTTACCGCTGCCCGACACCTTCTGGCGCGCATGCGCCGCGGCAGTGTCGGAAATCGCTCGCATGCGCTCGAGAGTGGCTACCGCTCGCCTCAGCCGCTCGGCTTCATCGACGAGTCCCGTCACCTGGGTGTGCGCGTCCTCCAGGGCGACATGCGCCTGCTCGAGATCCAGTCCCAGTCGCGCGACCTCATCGCGAAGGGCCTTCTCTACA
>DASSRN010000370.1:0-4975 GCA_035701785.1 Acetobacteraceae bacterium
ATTCGGCCTTTCCTCGATGCCGCCCAGGCCACGGATCGCCGATGCCACCCAGCTGTCGCGCTCCAGATTGAGGCCGCGCACCGCCTCCTCGCCCATCAGCGTCCGCTCCGCACCGGTGTCGAGAATGAACAGCGCCGGAGCATCGTTCACCTGCACCGTCACCAGCATATTGCCGTTGATCAGCTCGACCGGAACGCTGCTGTGCGGCTCAATCTGGCAGGCGGCCTTTGCCGTCCCAGCCAGCACGATGCTCAGGATGAGCGTCAGGATTTGTCGCATGACGAGTGTCAAAGTATCCAGCCGCATGCCCGAAGCGCCAGTCCTGCCTTCCTTGCTTCAGCTTTTCCTTGGATTCCTGTCGGTCGGCATGCTGGGCTTCGGCGGCGTGCTGCCATGGGCTCGCCGGATCGTGGTGGAGCGCAAGCACTGGCTCACCGCGAGCGAGTTCACCGACATGCTGGGCTTCTGCCAGTTCATGCCTGGCGGCAACATCATGAACGTGACCATCGCGCTCGGTGCGCGCTTTCATGGCGCTGTCGGAGCCGTGGTGGCGTTCGTCGGTTTGATGGCGGGTCCAGTCGTCATCGTCATCGCGCTGGGGGTCGTATACGACAACTACAGCACGTTGCCGGTCATCCGGCACGCATTCGCCGGACTGGCAGCCGCCGCATCGGCGATGGTGCTGGCCACTGGTCTGAAGATCGCGGCACCGCTGCGATCTCGACCCGTAGGCATCGTGGTCGCCGTGGCGACCTTCGCCGCGATCGCCGTACTGCGCCTGCCGTTCCCGCTGGTGCTGCCGGCGATGGCGGCCGTCTCGACCTGGCTGATCTGGCGCTTTGCCGGATGAGCGCGCTCGAAACCCTGGCCGCGCTCGCTCTGGTATTCCTGCAGCTTTCGCTGCTGTCGTTCGGCGGCACCAATTCCGTGCTGCCGGAGATGCAGCGGCAGGTGACCGATGTGCATGGCTGGCTGACCGCCGACGAGTTCGCCTCGCTGTTTGCGCTGGCACAGGCGGCACCGGGGCCGAACATGCTGGTGGTCACGCTGATCGGCTGGCGTGTCGCCGCGCTGCCCGGAGCGTTGGTGACCACCATAGGCGTGGCGCTGCCATCCTCGGTGCTCACCTTCTTCGGCTATCGGCTCTGGCACCGTTTCCGCGACGCGCGTTGGCGACGTCTGGTGCAGGCTGGCCTGAGGCCGGTGACGGCGGGCCTCATCATGGCATCTGCCGCCCTGCTGATCCGCGCTACATCGGTCGGCTGGGGCACCGCGGCGATCACCGTCGTCGCGGCCGCGCTTTTCCTGTTCTCGCGGCTGCACCCTCTGCTGGTGCTTGCTGCTGGCGCGGCAGTGGGGGCGGCCGGATTGGCGGGCTGACCCCGCCTATCTCCGTTCCAGCGTGGCGACCTGGTGCACGCGTCCCGTGGTCCACCGCGCGAACTTGCGATGGTGCTTCGCCACAGCGGGTGCCTCGGCTACCTCTTCATACGTCTGCCAGCCGCGTTCGGCGGCAGGTCGCAGATCCGAGGGGGCGGGATTGAGGTCGGCCTGCGGGGCCGGCGCCGCTGCTGTGGCGACCAGCTTGCCGGAGTCCGGCCGATCGTAGATGAAGCCATAGGTCGGATACACGCTGCCGAACTGCCCGCTCGCGCCTACCTCGACCCGCACCGCGGACCAGTCGTTTGCTTCAGATACGTCGACCACCGAAATGTTGCGGGCAACGCCGCCGCGCATGCCGCCACCCCACCAGTTTGCGTGTTCCACCTCGACCTCGCGCGGGTTGATCACGCGGCTCACCACGGCGACGTGGCCGAGATGCATGCGGCCGTTGGAACGGAAGGTCAGCACGCTGCCTTGCTCCGGCACGCTGCCGCGCTCGTACACGCCGGCGGCGTTGTCCCACCACTCCCACGCATTGCCTGGCACCGCTATTCCCGACGCGTTGCGCGCGAACGGTACGCAAGAGATGCCTCCCGAGCGGGCGTAGTGTGCCCCGCGCCATGCAACCTTTCCGTGCACAAAGCCATGCGCAGTACGCCTACCCGCATCAGCCGCTCCATGAGAGGCCGTTACCGTTGGGTCACTGTTGCTACTGGGTGACGCAATGGCGCCGGACGTGGCAAACGTGCAACTGGTGGCGAGAAGTGACAGGAAAAACAATGACTTGCCACAAGCTGCCCAACCCCGCATCGAGTCGATCTCCCCGAACTGGTCATCCCGAACCCTGTGATTCGCTAGCAACAGGGTTGCTGAGTTGACAGCCGGGCCACCTGATTATTCCGCAGGTGCTATGCGATTTGCGAATGGCACCTGTGGATAACTTCTAAAGACGGGACAATTGTCCTAATTCCTGGCTTGCCTCCGATTCGGAAATGCTGCTCGCAATGCGGGACTCCGGCGCTCGATTCTCGCCGAAGCCCCCGAAATCACGTCAAATGGGCTACTTGCAGGCGGTCACCATGATCTCGACCAGGATCGATGGATTGGCCAGTTCAGCCTGCACACAGGCGCGCGCCGGGGCTCCGTTCTTCGGCAGCCAGGGCGTCCACACCTCGTTCATCGCATCACGGTCGCGGATGTTCCGCACCCAGATCAGCGCCTGCAACAGTTGCGTCTTGTCGGTGCCGTGCTCTTCCAGCAGCTGGTCGATCTGCGCCAGCACCTCGGCGGTCTGGCCCTTGATGTCCTTGCTCGTGTCCTTCGCGGTAACGCCCTGAAGATAGACGAACCCGTGATATTCAACGGCCTTCGACAGAATGCTGCCTGGCTCAGTGCGCTTGATCGATGCCATCGACGATCTCCCCGTGTGGCTGCTGCGGATCGCGGGGTTCTAGGCCATGCAATCCAGTCAGGCCAGCGTCTCGCTGCTCTCCAGCACCGGCGCGATGCGGGGCAGCCGCGACCGGGTGCGCAGCCACACCAACAGGCACAGTGCGCAGCCCAGCAATACCGGCACCTGAAGGCCCAGCCACTCCGAGGCCGCGCCGTAGACGAGTGCGCCCATCGCCGGTGCAGCCCGCGTGATCATGCCCCAAAGGCTCAGCACGCGGCCGACCATCACTGAGGAGGCGGAATTCTGCAGCAGCGTCTGGATGGAAATGCCGTGCATCGTCGTTGCAGCGCCCATCACGCCGACGCACACCACGCCCACCATGAAATGATGGGTGGCGACGAAGCCGGCGGTCGCGGCCGCCATCGCGAGCCCAGCGAACACCGCGATGCGCGTCAGGCCGCCCAGCCTGCCTCGGATCGCCACCAGCGTGCCGCCCAGCAGTGCGGCAAATCCCATGGTGCTGGCCAGCGTCGCCAGCCCGCGTGCATCGCGGCCGAACAGATCTGCCACGTAGGGCGGCAACATCTCCGGCACGGCGCGCAGGGTCATGCCGACCGTTGCGGCGAACAGCAGTATCGGCCCGATGCCGCGATGGCGGGTGACGTAGCGGATGCCCTCGATCGCGTCGTGGAACACGCTGTGCGTCGAGCGATGTCCCACGCGGACCGACGGATCGAGTTTCAGCAGGTACATCGTCAGGCTGGCGAACAGGAAGGCGAAGGCGTTGCAGGCGATCGGCGGCACCACACCCCAGGCCGCTATCATCGGTCCTGAGATCGCTGGACCGATGAAACGGGCGATGTTGTAGGTCAGCGAATTCAGTGCGACCGCGCCAGGCAGGTAGACGCGCGGCACCAGGCCCGGAATCAGGCATTGCCGCGCTGGCTGGGCGAACGTCTCGGCCATGCCGTTCATCGCAGCCAGCGCTGCGATGAACTCGACCCGGATCAGGCCGGTGAGGATCAGCAGCACCAGCATCGCCGCCTGGCCGGCGGCAATGAACTGCGACGCGACGGTCAGCCGCACCCGGTCGATGCGGTCAGCCACCGCACCGGCCAGCGGCGAAATCACCACCGAGGGTGCAAGATTGCAGAACGCAATGACGCTGACCCACAGCGCGGAGTGCGTCAGTTCCCAGGCGAGCCAGTCGGTCGCCACGCGCTGCATCCAACTGCCTGTCCAGCAGGTGACGCTGCCGGCGTAGAAGATGCGGGCGTTGCGCTGCGCAAAGACGCCGCCGATTGCCGACAGGCTGGCCATCGCGGCGCTAAGTCCGGATCAGGGCGTCGGCGGGGGAGGCGTCGTCGACGTGGCGGACCGGTTGGTTTCCGTGCCGGTGTTGCGGACGCAATCGCGCACCATGTTGTCGCGCCCGTAACGGTCCGACAGGCCCGCGTTGACCGGTGCCGGCAGATAACCGCCCGAGAACGGCGAATTCTGGCTGTTGATCGTATAGATCGTATCGCGATGCGTGCGGTCATAGACCGCATCGGCATGCTCGCGGCACGCCGACAACGTCGCGGCATCGGCGCGCGCCTGCCCGACCGGCGGTGGCGGTGGATCGCATTGCGCCAACATCAGCAGCAGCGGCGAGAGTGCGGCGAGGCGGAGGCGGCTCATGAGGGGGCTCCTGTCAGACGAGGCAGGTCTTTGCCCTCGAGCGCGAAGGCCAGGGTGAAGCGCGCAAGCCTGGTGCGGAAACTGATCTCGTCGAACCGCGCCTCTGCCGTCAGCGGAGCGCTTGCCGCGGCGCGGAGCAGCGACGGATGCAGATCGGCCCCATCTCGTTGCAGCCTGCAAAGCGGATCGGCCCAGCGCACCCGGGCGAGCAGGTCGACCAGTGCAAGCAGCCGCAGGCATACCGAGACGCCGTAGCTGGAACGAAGCCCCAGCAGCCGATCAACGGCGTCGGCCCAGCAGCACGCATCGCGGTCGGCAAGGGCCAGGTCGCCGAACGAGCCATCCGGGCGCCGGAAGCGGAAGAAGCGCGCAGCGCCCCAGTGCTGGCCGAGCGCTGCCTCGCGCGACGCGTACCACGCCCGCTCCAGGTCGCGGCCGTGCACAGCGGGCAGGTCCTCGGGCTGCAGCCGGACGAAGTAGGTCAGCGTGCCCTCCGGGCCGGCGCCCACCTGTACGGCG
>DASSRN010000371.1:0-4023 GCA_035701785.1 Acetobacteraceae bacterium
GGCATCATCCAGCTGGTGCCGATATGGCCGGTCCAGCTCTCGCCCCAGGCCTGCACGCTCGAGCCTTGCAGGAACCAACCGAGGTGGAATGGCTTTGCCGCCATCGTGCGATCCTCTCATTGCCTCGCGTCAGGCGCCGGCCAGCACGTGTGCGTCGCGCTCCGACCAGATCAGCGTCGCCGCCTCGCCCGGTTCCACCGGTCGCGCGTAGAAGTTGTTGTCGGGCAGCAGCGCCGATGCCTCCTCGCCATTGTCGATCGCCACCGCCACACGCACCATCGCGCCTTGATACTCGACGGCAGCGACGCGGCCCGACACCGATGGTCCGGTCTCGGGCGAACCACGCAGCCGGCAGCGATCGGCACGTACCGCGATCAGTCCGTGCTCGGTCGGCAGCACGTTGTGGCCGCCGATGAAGCGCGCGATGAACGCGTTGGCCGGACGCTCGAACACTTCGCGCGGCGGACCGGCCTGGCGGATCGTGCCGTCCTCCATCACCACCATCAGGTCCGCCATCGCCATCGCCTCGTCCTGGCTGTGGGTGACGTGGATGAAGCTGATGCCGAGTTCGCGCTGCAGCCGCTTCAGCTCCTCGCGCACACGGATGCGCAGGAACGGATCCAGCGCCGACAGCGGCTCGTCCAGCAACAGCACGCGTGGGCGGGTGATCAGCGCGCGCGCCAACGCGACCCGCTGCTGCTGGACACCGGACAGCTGCGAAGGCAGCCGTTCGGCGTATTGCTCCATATGCACCAGCGCCAGGAATTCGCGCGCAGAACGGTGCCGTTCGGCCTTGCCGATGCCGCGCATCTTCAGGCTGAACGCGACATTGTCCAGGCAGTTGAGGTGCGGAAACAGCGCATAGCTCTGGAACATCATCGCAGTGCCGCGCTGGATCGGCGGCAGCGCCGTGACGTTCTGACCGCCGATCAGGATGTCGCCCTCGGTCGCTGCCTCATGCCCGGCGATCATCCGCAGCGTCGTCGTCTTGCCGCAGCCGCTGGGGCCGAGAAGGCAGCAATAGCTGCCACTCGGGATGCGCAGTGAGACGTCGTCCACCGCGGTGATCGTGCCGAAGCGCTTGCTCACTGCTGCCAGTTCGACTGCGGATCGCTCCATGCTGCTTCCCGTGCGCTGCGCCAGCTGCGATGTTCGGGTATTGCGGCTGCACCGGTCAACGCGTCATCGCGAGCGGTCGCCTGAAATCTGGCCCATTTCTTGCTGCCGTTGCCACGGAAAAGTCCAACAGCCCGGAGTCCAGGCGTATTCTGCCTGGATTAGGGGACCCGTTGCGCCTTTCCAGGCAACATTGCCCACGAGGCAGGCATGCAGGTCGACGCGCAACCCTACCGTTTTGCCTTCACGCCCGCCGCAGCGGCGCTGCTGATCATCGACATGCAGCGCGACTTCCTCGAACCCGGCGGCTTCGGTGCGGCTCTCGGCAATGACGTCGCGCTGCTACGCTCCGCCATCGCCCCCATTGGCCGTGTGCTGCGCGCCTGCCGCAGCGCCGGCATCATGGTGGTGCACACACGCGAGGGCCATCGGCCAGACCTTGCCGACCTGGCGCCGGCCAAGAAGGAGCGTGGCAATCTCAAGGCCGGCATCGGCGATGCAGGTCCGATGGGCCGCATCCTGGTGCGTGGCGAAGCTGGCCATGACATCATCCCGGAATTGGCGCCGGCGCCCGGCGAGCCGGTGGTGGACAAGCCCGGCAAGGGCGCGTTCTACGCCACCGACCTCGAGGCCATGCTGCGCAGTCGCGGCATCGCCCAGTTGCTGGTCTGCGGCGTCACCACCGAAGTGTGCGTCAACACCACCGTGCGCGAGGCCAACGACCGGGGTTTCGACTGCCTGGTGCTGGAAGACTGCACCGGCTCCTACTTCCCCGAGTTCCACGCCGCCGGTCTCGCGATGATCAAGGCGCAGGGCGGCATCTTCGGCTGGGTCGCGCCGTCGCACGCGCTGCTCGCCGCACTTGCATAGCGGGAGGAAACCATGAGCGGACGCGCAGCGGCGCCATCCTGGTGGGTTGCCGGCGACTGGAACGGCTTCTTCGGCCTGTTCACCAATGTCGTGCTCAACGTCATCGTGCTGACCGGGCTCTGCCTTGGCGTGGTGAAGCTGCCCGAGGACATCGTGTTCGGCCGCGTGCTGCCGGCACTCGGCATCGCGCTGCCGATCGGCAATCTGTTCTACGCCTGGCTCGCCTGGCAACTGGCCAAGCGCGAAGGCCGCGGCGACGTCACCGCGCTGCCGTACGGCCCGTCGGTGCCGCACATGTTCATTGTGGTCTTCCTGGTCATGCTGCCGACCTATCTGAAGACCAGCGATCCGCTACTGGCCTGGCAGGCCGGGCTCGCCTGGGCGTTCATCATCGGCGTCATCATCCTGCTGGGCGCCTTCGTCGGACCGACGATCCGCAAATACACCCCGCGCGCCGCCATGCTTGGTGCGCTCGCCGGCATCTCCATCGCGTTCATCTCGATGCGTCCCGCGGCGCAGAGCTGGCAGGTGCCGTGGCTTGCGTTCATCTCGCTGGGCATTATCCTGGTGAGCTGGTGCGCGCGCGTGCGCCTGCCCTGGGGACTGCCAGGCGGCCTCGCCGCGGTCGCGGTCGGCACGCTGCTGGCGTGGCTCGCCACCGCCACCGGCATCAGCCCGGTGATGAGCCCCCACTCGGTCGCTCTCGCGCTGGGGAAGTTCGGGCTGCATCTGCCACTGCCATCGGCAGACTTCCTCGCCGGCCTCTCCGATATCGGCCCGCTGCTGGTCGTGGCGGTACCCCTTGGCGTCTACAACTTCACCGAGGGTATGAACAACGTCGAAAGCGCCTCCGCCGCGGGCGACAATTTCGACCTGCGCAAGGTGCTGCTGGCCGACGGTATCGGTGCGCTGGCCGGCGCGGTCCTGGGCTCGCCGTTTCCACCGGCGGTGTATATCGGCCACCCCGGCTGGAAGTCGGTCGGCGGACGCGTCGGCTATTCGCTGGCGACCGGCATCGTCATCTCGCTGGTCTGCTTCCTGGGGCTGACCGCGCTGCTGCTCGCAGTGGTGCCGCTGGTGTCGATCCTGCCCATACTTCTGTATATCGGGCTGGTGATCGGCGCACAGGCGTTCGAGACCACGCCTGTGCGGCATGCGCCTGCGGTGATCCTTGCCATGCTGCCCAATATCGCATCCTGGGCGCAGAGCCAGATCGACGGCGCGCTCGCCGCCGCCGGCACTTCGGCCGCACAGGTCGGGCTCGATAAGCTGGCCGGCAACGGCGTGATCTATCATGGGCTGGCGCTGTTCGGCGGTGGCGGCACGCTGGCGGGACTGATGCTGGGGGCGATCGCCGCCTTCATCATCGACCGCAAGTTCGACCGCGCCGCGCTGTACGCGCTGGCCGCGGCGGTGCTGGCGTTCTTCGGCTTCATCAACGGCACGTCGCTGGAGTTCGCCAACTCAGCGCCGGTGGCGCTGGGTTATCTGCTGATCGCGCTGACCTGCGTCGGGCTGAGCCGCTATCCAGCGGCAGCCGAAGTGCCGATGGTGGAGATCATGGCGGAAGAAGCCGCCGAATGAACCAAGGACCGACGCCGGTTGCCGCCGCTGAGGGCGCGCTCGCTGCGGATCGCTCGCACGCCGACCCGGCGATCTGGATCACCCGCCTGCCGGACGAGGACGTGCTGGCGAACGCGCGCCGGCTCGAGGCGGAGGGTCCGCGCGGGCGCCGGCTCTGGGGCGTGCCGTTCGCGGTCAAGGACAACATCGACATCGCCGGTCTGCCGACCACCGCGGCGTGCCCCGGCTACGCCTATACACCGGCAGCTACGGCGCCCGCCGTACAACGGCTGCTCGATGAAGGCGCGCTGCTGGTCGGCAAGACCAATCTCGATCAGTTCGCGACCGGGCTGGTGGGAACGCGCAGTCCATACGGAGTGCCGCGCAACGTGTTCGACGAAGCGCACGTGCCGGGCGGGTCGTCTTCGGGCTCCGCCTGCGCCGTCGCGGCCGGCATCGTCCGGGTTGCACTGG
>DASSRN010000372.1:0-16963 GCA_035701785.1 Acetobacteraceae bacterium
CGGCACCATTGAAGGTGCCATCAGGTCCGGCCGTGCCGCAGCCGAAGCGCTGCTCGCCGCCTGAGGACGCGCGATGCCGAGTGACACCCTGACCGACGCGGCCCCTCCAGACACGGTGTTGCACGCGGCAATCGAACGAGCCGGCGAGGCGCTGCTGCACAGTCAGCACGACGATGGGCACTGGCTGTTCGAACTCGAGGCGGATGCGACAATTCCCGCGGAGTACGTGCTGCTGGAGCACTTCCTCGACCGCATCGACCCGGCGCTGGAAGCGAAGATCGGCGTCCACCTGCGCGCGATCCAGGGCACGCATGGCGGCTGGCCGCTGTTCCACGACGGCGCGTTCGACCTGTCCGCCAGCGTCAAGGCGTATTTCGCGCTAAAGGCGATCGGCGACGACCCGGACGCGGCGCACATGGCGCGGGCACGGGCGGCGATCCTGGCGGCGGGCGGTGCGGAGCGCACCAACGTGTTCACGCGCGCGCAGTTGGCACTGTTCGGCCAGGTGCCGTGGCGCGCGGTGCCGGTGATGCCGCTCGAGATCATGCACTTGCCGCTGTGGTTTCCGTTCCACTTGTCAAAGGTGTCGTACTGGTCGCGCACCGTCATTGTGCCGCTGCTGGGGCTGATGGCACTGCGCCCGCTGGCCCGGAACCCGCGCCAGGTCGCGATCGCGGAACTGTTCCGCATACCGCCCGACCGGGTGCGCGACTGGATTCGCGGCCCGTATCGCTCCGCGTGGTGGGGTCCATTTTTCAAGGTCGTGGACTCGCTGCTGCGCATGGCGCAGCCGGCGTTTCCGCGCCGCAGCCGGCAACGTGCCATCGACAAGGCGGTCCGCTTCGTCACCGAGCGGCTGAACGGCGATGATGGCCTGGGCGGCATCTACCCGGCGATCGCCAACAGCGTGATGATGTTCGACACGCTGGGCTATCCACCCGAGCACCCCGATGCCGCCATCGCCTGGCGCGCGGTGCGCAAGCTGCTGGTGGTCGAGCCCGACCGTGCCTATTGCCAGCCGTGCCTGTCACCGATCTGGGATACCGGGCTTGCCGGCCACGCGGTGGCTGAACTCGGCGGCGCGACCGACGCCGCCTGCGCCTGGCTGCGCGAGCGGCAGATCCTCGACGTGATCGGCGACTGGTCGGTGCGGCGTCCGGGCCTGCGGCCTGGCGGCTGGGCATTCCAGTACGCCAATCCGCACTACCCCGACGTGGACGACACGGCGGTCGTCGGCATGCTGCTGCACCGCAACGGCGATCCAGCCTACGCCGATGCAATCGCGCGGGCGCGCGAATGGATCATCGGCATGCAGTCATCAGACGGCGGCTGGGGTGCATTCGAGCCGGAGAACACGCATCTCTACCTCAACAACATTCCTTTCGCCGATCATGGCGCGCTGCTCGATCCGCCGACCGCGGACGTGACGGCGCGCTGCGTGTCGTTCCTGGCACAGATCGGCATGCCGGCGGACGATCCGGTGATGGCGCGCGCGCTGGGCTTCCTGCGTCGCGGGCAGGAGCCCGAGGGCAGCTGGTTTGGCCGTTGGGGCACCAACTACATTTACGGCACCTGGTCGGTGCTGTGCGCACTCAACGCCGCCGGCGTGCCGCAGGACGATCCGGGGGTGCGCCAGGCCGTGGCGTGGCTGGTCAGTGTGCAGCGCGACGACGGCGGCTGGGGTGAGGATGAGGAGACCTACCGCGATGCGCCGCATGGCCAGTACCGGCAGAGCTTGCCGAGCCAGACGGCATGGGCGCTGCTGGGATTGATGGCGGCAGGTGAAGCCGACCATCCGGCGGTGGCGCGCGGCGTCCAGTATCTGACGGCGACGCAGGAGCCTGATGGCGGCTGGCAGGAACTGCCGTACAATGCGGTCGGTTTCCCGCGCGTGTTCTATCTGCGCTACCACGGCTATCGCTGGTATTTTCCCCTGATGGCACTGGCGCGCTACCGCAACCTGCGGCGCGGCAATGCGCGTCGCGTGCCCTACGGGTTCTGACTCCTGCAGGGGAAAGGAAGCCGCATCGGCGTGGTCGTCGGCATGGCAGCAGAGGCACGTATCGCGCGCGGCCTGGGCTGGCGCGTGGCGATAGGCGGTGGCACCTATGCCGGTGCATGCGACGCGGTCCAGCAGCTCATCGCGGCGGGCTGCGACGCGCTGGTGAGCTTCGGCCTCGCGGCCGGTCTGGACTCTGCGCTGCGGCCCGGCGCACTGATCGTCCCGTCCAAAGTCCTGTTCGAGGGCGAGGACCCCGCCCCCTCGTCATGGCCGGCCATGAGCCGGCCAGCCACGACTTCGCTACGATCATCGCAAGCAGGCGCGGATGGCCGGGCCAAGCCCGGCCATGACGAGGCAGGGACTGACCGAGCGCTTAACCAGATGCTCGGCGGCGCGACCGGGCACACGCTGCTCGGCGTCACTACTGTCGTAACCACATGCGCTGCAAAGCGCAGCCTGTACGGAAGGACCGGTGCCGCTGCTGCGGACCTGGAGAGCGGCGCAGTAGCCCGCATCGCCGTCAGGCACCGCATCACCTTCGCCGCGCTGCGTGCGATCTGTGATCCGGCGGAACGTACTCTGCCGCCTGCGGCTCTGGTCGCACTCAACGCCCGCGGCGCGATCGGTATCGGCCGCGTGCTTCGCTCGCTGCTGGTACAGCCATCGCAGCTGCACGGGCTATGGGCAGTGGCGCAAGATGCGGGGGCGGCCCGTCGCTCGCTCATTGGGCGTGTGAACGCCATCACAGCAGCAATGCGTGACCTGCGGTAATGACAAAAGCGAGTTTCAACGGGGACAGTCATGCGCCAGCAGTCAATGGACGAACCGGCAACCGAACAGACCAAGGCTCCCGTCGAGCCGGCTGAATTGCGCGACGAACACCTGAAGCACGTCGCTGGCGGCATCAATCCGCAGCCGCTGCCGCCACGCAGCGATCCGCACCTGTTCTAGCCAGGTCAGTCGGCGTACGCCTCCGCCTGCGCCTCGATCTTCGCCGGGTCGAGGTCCATGCCAATGCCTGGCAGCGTCGGCGGCGTGAACGCGCCTTGCTGGGGCGTGATCGGATTCGCCAGGAAATGCTGGTTGATCGCATTCCACTTCACCAGGTACTCCTGGATCGGCGTCAGCGCCGGCGACTGCGCCAGCGAGAAGTGCAGCCCCGCCGGCGTCGAATGGCCGTGCGGGATCACCACGAGATCATGGACCGATGCATAAGCGGCGATCTTGAGCGTTTCCGACAGCCCGCCGGCCCAGTAGATGTCCGGTTGCAGCACATCTAGCGCTTCGGCATCGATGAATCGCTTAAATCCCCAGCGCGTGTATTCGTGCTCCGCGCCCGATAACGGTATCTGCGTGCGCTCCTTGACGCGGCGATAACTGTCGATGCGATCCGGCATCACGCACTCTTCCAGCCAGCGCGGTCGGTATTCGGTGATCCGCTCCGCGAGTTCCACTGCGTAAAGCGGATCGAACGACTGCCAGCAGTCGAGCATGATGTCGTAGTCATCGCCCAGCGTCTCGCGCAGCGTCCGCACCAGCTCGACATTCTTGCGCAAGCCCTCAGCGCCGCTCATCGGGCCGTGGCGGAAGAACCATTTCTGCGCCGGATAGCCCAGCGCCTTGTACTCACCTGCGCGTTCGCGCACGCGGCCCATGTCGAGCACCGCGAACCCCAGCATCGAGGCATAGGCCGGCACTGTATCGCGCGTCGGACCGCCCAGCAGGCGGTACACCGGCTGGCCCAGCCAGCGCCCCTTGAGATCCCACAGCGCGCAGTCTACCGCGCTGATCGCCAGCATCGCGTCACCCTGCCGGCCGTGCACCATAATGCGGTGCATCTGGTCCCATAGTTTCTCGTGCGCGACCGGATCCTGGCCCAGGATGATCGGCCGCAGCCGTTTGGCGACGAAGACCGCAACCATCTCCGGCAGCGGGCCCGCGATGCCGATCGGACCGTGGTCGGTCTCGATGCGGAGGAAATACTGCTCGAGCCGGAAGTGGTCGGGATCGACCTGTGTGCCGCCCTCGAAGTCGTTGCGTATGCGGTATTCCGGGTAGATATCGATCGGCCGGACCAGCCGTTCTTCCCAGAGCGCACCAGCGGTCCGCATTGTGCCGGCGAGGCGGAGTAGCCGGACCGCGGTGATCAGCATCGCAGTTCGCGATCAGTGTTGAGGTGTCAGCGATTCCGCAGGCCGGAGCTGCGCCTCGGTGACCACGCGCTCATGCCCGTCCTGCACGTTCTTCACCCGATACTGCAGGTCACGCCCCTCATCCGGCAGTGCCCTTACGATTGTATAGGCGCCGGCGGGCACGTGACGTTCAAGCCGATTGGGCAAGAGGTGAACGGTCTCTCCGACCTTAAAACGATGGCGCGACACGGTGACCCCTTTCCAGCCGTCACTGGGCTGTCCGGGCCCTTGACGATACCCGCCCAATATGTGTGCTCCGGCAAAAAATGCCAGCACAAACCGGTTTATCCGCGAACGTCCTGAGTTCTGCAACCTGTGGCTGTCGCGTCACTCGTCAGTTACGAGATTGGCTCCTGAGCAAGCCACGGCCACAGAAACATGTTCGCCCGGTGTCAGAGGCTCCCTTACATCGTCGCTGACGACGAATAGCTGTCTGTCGAGGCCGTCGACGGTCACCCGGTACTCCATGTGGCTGCCCAGATAGGCCGCGTTGGTCACCTTGCCGCGGAGACCGCCGCCGGTCCGCGACAACAACAATGCCTGCGGCCGGATTGACAGCTGGGCTGCACCCTCGCGGGCGCTTCCAAGGGGCAAAGCCAGGCTGAGTGACGCCAGACGCACCGAGGCCATGTCGCCCCGGTATCCCTCGATCGTGACCGGAACGATGTTCGCGTCGCCGATGAAATCTGCAACGAACCGAGTGGTCGGCGACTCGTAAAGGCTGCGCGGCGTGCCGTCCTGGGCGATCCGCGCCATACGCATCACGAGGATGCGATCAGAGATCGCCAGCGCTTCTTGCTGGTCATGGGTTACATAGACCGCGGTGAGCGACAGGTTCTGCTGGATGTCACGGATCTCGTCGCGCACGCGCCGCCGAAGCTTGGCGTCGAGGTTCGACAGCGGCTCGTCGAACAGCAGCACCTTAGGCTCGAGCACGATGGCGCGCGCCACCGCGACACGTTGCTGCTGGCCGCCCGACAGCTCGCTGGGCAGTCGCGCGCCGTAGCCGGTCAGTCCTACCAGCGCCAGCTTGGAATGCGCGAGGTCGATCGCCTGCGCCTTTCGCATGCCGGACGCGCGCAGCCCATAGCAGACATTCTCCAGCACCGTCATGTGCGGGAACAGCGCATATGACTGGAAGACCATCGACACGTCGCGTTCGGCGGCCGACAGGATCGTGACGTCGCGGCCGTCGATCAGGATCTGTCCATCGCTTGCCTGCTCGAGGCCGGCGATCAGCCGCAGGATCGTGGTCTTGCCGCAACCGGACGGGCCGAGAAGCGTCACCAGTGTGCCGCGCTCAATCGACAGGCTGACCGTATCGAGGGCAGTCACCGCCCCGTAGCGCTTGCTGACCGCGCGGAATTCCACCGCCGATGTCATCATGTGCTCGCCATGGCGATGTCGGCCTCCACCACCGGCGCTGCGGCGCGTCGCCCGATACGGCGCTCGCCGACGAGTAGCTGGATCGCTACGAGCACCAATAGCATGACAACGACAAGCATTGCCGAATAGACGATGGCGACGCCGTAGTCGCCGACGTCAGCGCGGCCGACAATGTAGACGGTTGCAAGATTGTAGCGGCCGGTGACCAGAAAGATCACCGCACTGACCGCTGTGACGGCCCGCACAAAACTGTACACCATTGCGGTGACGATTGCCGGTCGCAGCATCGGCAGAATGACGCGCAGCAGGGTGCCGAACGAATGCGCGCCGAGTGTTAGCGACGCCTCGTCGAGGCTGCGGTCGATCTGGCTGAGATTGGCGAGGCCGGCGCGAATGCCCACAGGCATGTTGCGGAATGCAAAGGCGATCGCGATGATCGTTCCGGTGCCTGTCAACGACACCGGCGGCACGTTGAATGCGAGGATATAGGCGACACCAATCACCGTGCCCGGGATCGCGAAGCTCATCATTGCCAGGAACTCGAAGGCGCGCCTGCCAGGAAATTGCTGTCGATCCAGCAGCCATGCGGTCAGGATGCCGAGGGCTGCAGTGAACGGCATGGCGATCAGCGCGACCTCGATGGTGATGATGAAGGAACTCCAGGCGGAGCCGGACAGGAACCAGCCACCGACGCCCTTCTCAATGGAAAATGCGGTCCAGAAGTATTCCAGAGTCGGCGTGTTGTCGCGGCCGATGGATACAACAAAGCCGCCGGCCAGGATCACGCCGTAGACTGCCACCGTCAGCAGCAGCCACGGAACGATCGCTGCATAGCAGGCACTCCGCAGGCGGGCTGGCAATGGGGCAGGGATGCCGGCGTGCCCCTTGCCGGCTACGGTCGCGTAGCTGCGCGCACCAAGCCAGTAGCGCTGCGCAACGAAGGCGGTCAGCGTGAACGTCAGCAGCACGATGGCCAGCACCGCTGCACGGCCCTGGTCGTGCGAGGCGCCGACGACAGCAAAGAAGATGTCGGTGGCGAGCACTGAAAAGTTGCCGCCAATCACCAACGGATTGGCGAAGTCCGCCATGCTCTCGATGAAGCCGATCAGGAAAGCGTTCGCGAGGCCGGGGCGGATCAGCGGCCAGGTGACCGTCCGGAATGTTTGCCATGGCGTTGCGCGCAGCGTCTGTGACGCTTCCTCGAGACTTGGCGCGACGCCTTGCAGAACGCCGAGAAGCACCAGCATCGCCACCGGCGTGAATGCCAGCACCTGGGCGATCGTGATGCCGGGCACGCCGTAGATCCAGCGGCTGCGTGGGATGTCGAGCAGGTTGCCGATCCACACGGTGACCACACCGGCACGACCGAACAGCAGGATCAGCGCCAGGCCGATGACGAATGGCGGGGTGATGATCGGCAGGATCGAAAGCAAGCGGAGCAGCGACTTCATCGGCACGCGCGTGCGCAGGGCGACCAGCGCGAAGGCGAGGCCCAGCAGCGTGGTCAGCACGCCGACCAGGGTGGCTTCGGCCACGGTGTGCCATGCCACGCCGCAACTACGTTCGCCCAGCACGCAGCCGAGGCTCCAGATCGACGCACTGAACAGCTTGTCCGCAAACAGTAGCGGCGCGAAGCCGCCGTCGTTGTCGCGCACCGCGGAGGACAGGATGCACAGCACCGGATAGAACACGAACAGCGCAATCAGCCCGACTACGAGCAACAAGGAGCCAACCACGAATACGTCGCCCCTGCACGCGCCGAGCCTGGCGAGGCCATAGGCGAGCAGCATAAGACAGGTGAGTGCGTAGAGTGCGGCGCCCCATCCCATCGCCGGTTGCACCGGGCCGTTGCCCAACAGCGCGATGAGCCAGCCATAGGCCCAGCCGCGGTGGATGATCAGCATTCCTTGCCCGACGAGCCACGCCAGGCCCGCACCACCGGCGGCGATCAGCGCGCGTGGACCTGGCCGGATGGCGCCGAACAGCAACGGCAAGGCAAGTGGCCACAGCCACGAAGCGCCGGCGAACAATGCCGGCGGGGAGACGCCGTCATCCAGCCCGTACCAGGGAAGCAGCAATAGCGACGCGGCACCGGCGAGCAGCCACGTTGCAGCAATACGTGGTGCCCGCATGCCTATTTCGGCGCGTTCTTCACTTCGTTGGTCCATTTGCCAAGCAGCCGCTTGCGCGTATCGGACGAGCCATATCTGGCGAAGTCGTATTCGATCAGCTTGATCTTCGAGAGGTCCGGCGCCTCGGGCGGCACCGGCGTCGCTTGGTTGGAAGGGATCTGAAAGCTGCCGGTTGTCGCAGCGATCTTCTGCGCATCCGCTGTCAGCGCCCAATCATAGAACTTCTTCGCTTCGTCCATGTGCTTCGCCCCGGCGATCAGACTCAGCGAGCCGATCTCATAGCCGGTGCCCTCGCATGGCGACACCACAGCGACCGGCTTGTTGTGCTCGGCCACATCGATCACGTCGTGCTGGAATGCGATGCCCACCAGCGTCTCGCCCTGACCGGCGGCCAGTGCAGGTGCTGCACCCGCCTTGGTGTACTCGTTGATGTTCCTGTGCAGCGCCTTCAGGTAGTCGAAGCCCTTGTCCTCGCCCATCAGCTGCACGATCGTCGCCAGCATAGTCCAAGCCGTGCCCGACGAGTTCGGATCCGCCATCTGTATTTCGCCCTTGAACTCGGGCTTGATCAGGTCGGCCCAGCATGCGGGCGGCGTCAGCTTGCGCTTCTTGATATCCTCGGTGTTGTAGCCAAAGCCCAGCGCGCCGAGGTAGAGCCCGACGGTGCGGTTCTGTGACCGCTGCGCCTGGCGCTGCGCCCAGTCGCGCAGCTGCGGCAGCATCGGAGACGCATAGGGTTCAGTGAGCTTGTCATCGGCGGCCTGTAGATGCGGATCGCCGGTGCCGCCGAACCAGACGTCGCCGTGCGGATTGTCCTTTTCGGCGCGCACCCGGGCGTAGACCTCGCCGGCGCTCATGCGCGTCATGTCGACCTGGACGCCGGTCTCTTTCTGATACGTCGTAGCGACCGCTCGACACCATTTCTCGTCGACGCCGCAATACATGACGAGTTGCCGCTGCGCCTGCGCGTGACCGGCCGACACGATACAACCGAGCAGAACGGCGATGCCGCCGAGATGGCGGCGAAAGTGATGCGTGACGTCCATATTCCCCTCCGGCGGCGCAGCGCGTGCGCCGAGCCGCCGGATAGGAGCTTGTTTGCGGCGCCACTGCAATGGAGCCGCAGGAGAACTAATAGATCAGGACGGTATCCCAGAAGTCGCATTTGTGGGCTGACCGATACTGCGCCTCGGTGATCGTCGAGAGATGCCCGACATTCTGCGACAAATAGACCGGCGCATCCTTGGTGTACCGCGGCCAGGGGGCGTTGCCTTTCAGGTTCGGGTTGCCGGCGTACATGAAGTTGGTCCAGGCACCGACCAACTGCTTCGACAAAGCATGCTCCTGCTGGGTCAGCGGATGCAGGATGCCAAGCGGCCCGCCATGCCAGTCGACGAACAGGAACTGGATGTCGATCGTGTGCGCCGCGCCGTGCGCAAAGTTGATCTTCGGGAAGTACCACGCTGCGTCACGATCGGCGAACTCGTAGGTGTACAGCGGTACATGCTGCGACACGCGGGCGTTCAGATAGGGATGCCGGCAGACATTCGCGTCTGTCGCCACCGCTGTCCATGCGTCGCCCGGCGCCTTGTAGGCGCTGAGCGGATACTTCGCCATCACGGCGTCCGGCGTACCCTCCTTGTAGTTCGGCGGGCCTGCGCCGGGGCCGGCTGGGCCACCATAGGTGCTCTTGACCAGTTCGGCATAACGGTCGGGAGTCATCGCGCCAAAAAACAACTCGTCGATGCTGGCAGCGAACGCACCTTCATCCGCGACGCCGCCGTTCATGATCGGCATGTGGTTGAACTTGCCGGTCTCCCACGCCGTGTCGCCGGGGATCGGCAATACCTTGCCGTCCACCAGCAGACCGTTCACGTACGGCCCGTTAGCCGCAGCGGTGCCTTGCAGCGACAGGATCTTCGACACGCTCAGTTTGCGGAGGCAATCGCCTGCAGCGCCGTTCACTTCTTCACCACAGCCGGCAGCCGCGGCGAATTTCTGGCCACGCTGTTCCGCCAGTTCGCGCGGCGCCACGGTCAGCAGCGGACCGCTCTGGAAGATCGCGCGATGGAACAGGCCCGCGCTGTCTGGTGAGATGACCAGCGCCGCGGTGCTGGTCGACCCGGCCGACTGACCGCCAACCGTGACGTTGCCCGGGTCGCCGCCAAACGCCGCGATGTTGCGCTTGACCCAGCGCAGCGCCGCCTGCTGATCCATCAGGCCGTAGTTGCCGAAGTCGTGGCCTTCGGCATCGATCACCGGATGCGCGAAATAGCCCAGCAGCCCGAGCCGATAGTTGATGGTGACGACGACGGTTGGACCGCCCGGGCCGCCCTTCACCAGCGCGGTCGGGTCGTAGTCGTTGGTCTCGCCATCGAACAGGCCGCCGCCATGAATCCAGACCAGCACGGGCAGTGGCTTCGCGCTCTTGGCCTGTGGCGTGAACACGTTCAGGAACAGGCAATCCTCGGTCACGCTCACCGGGCCGGCGAACACGCCGAGTTCGGTGATCTGCGGGCAGGTGTTGGCGAACTTCGTCGCCTGCAGCGTGTCTGACCACGCCGCCACAGGCTGTGGCGGCTGCCAGCGCTGTGCGCCGGTCGGCGGCGCGGCGTAGGGAATGCCAAGGAATGTGTTGACCCCGTTGCGCACGAACCCCTGCACTGGCCCCTCGGTCGTGCGGACCTGTGGCGCGCCTTGCGCGGCGATCCTGGCCTGCGGCGACGCCGCAAGTGTCAGGCTGATCAACGCGGCAGCAGCGGTAAGCGACTTGAACCCGCGCGAGGTCATCGTTCCTCTCCCTAAATGGTTGTTGAGGAGATGCTGCGCGCCAATTACTGGTTGTGGCAAGCCTCAACCTGGCAGCTGGCGCAGCGCCTCCGCTGTCGCAGCATCGGCGGGGTAGAACGCCTCTACCGCGAGTTCCGACAGCGTGATGTCCACCGGCGTGCCGAACACCGTGGTGGTGCTGAAGAACGCGAGTGTGCCGTTGTCTGTGTGCAACTTGAACGGCACGACGAAGGCGCCGGCGTCGACGTCGTGCGGAGCATCTGCCGGTGTGGGGTAGCCGCGCAGTTCGCGCAGCAGCCGGACCAGCACCGGATCGCCGGTCACCTGGATCTGGTGGCCGAGGCGTTCCAGCAGATGCGCGCGCCATTCGCCCAGATTGGCGGTCCGTGGCGCGAGACCGTCCGGATGCAGCGCGAGCCGCATCACGTTGACCGGTGGCTTCAGCAGGTTCGCATCGACGGCGCCCAACAGGCGCGTGGTGGCGGCATTCGCCGCAACCAGCGTCCAGTGACGGTCAACCGCGAGCGCGGGATAAGGCTCGTGCCCGGCGAGCACCTGGTCCACCGCCCGGCGTGCAACATGCAGCGCCGGATCGTCGAGCGGGCGCTCGGGAAACACGGTGGCGAAGCCTGCCGCATGTAACAGCACATTCCGATCACGCAGCGGGACGTCGAGCCGTTCGGCCAGTCGCAGCACCATTTCGCGGCTGGGCTGCGAGCGGCCCGTTTCCAGGAAGCTCAGGTGCCGTGTGGAGATTTCAGCCTCGAGCGACAGCTCGAGCTGGCTCAGGCGGCGGCGCTGCCGCCACTCGCGCAGCAGGTCGCCGATCGGACGCACGGTGACTGACATGCCGCGACGATAGCGGCTGCGCGCGAGCGCCTCCAATTACCCGCGACGTAATCGACCCGCGCCGGCGCATCGATGAGTGTGCCCGCGCACCGCAATGGGTGCGTCAGCCAATGGAGGACGAGATGAACACATTGACGGACCTGGTCGATCGCTACATCGCGACCTGGAACGAGACGGACGGCGTGCGGCGCCGCGACCTTATCGCGAAGACGTGGACCGAGCATGCTGTCTACCTCGACCCGATGCTGGCGGGTGAGGGCAGGGATGGTATCGACGCGATGATCGTCGCTGTGCAGCAGCGCTTCCCTGGCCATCGCTTCCGTCGAACCGGTGAGGTCGAGAGCCACCACGACCGCGTGCGCTTCACCTGGGAGCTGGCGCCCGAGGCGGGCGAGCCGGTGGTTCGCGGCACCGACTTCGGTATCGTCACCGATAGCCGGCTGAAGGCGATAACTGGTTTCTTCGACGAGGTGCGCCAGTCGGCGTGACCGCTAGCGCGGAGCGCCGGCGAGTGCGATGACGCCACGGCGGGCGAGGTCGGCGATCTCGTCCGCCGTGTAGCCGTGCTCGCGCAGGATGATGTCGCTGTGCTCGCCCAGGCCCGGCGCAGTCGCCAGTTGCGAGCCTTCGACGAATGGCGGCGCGCCAATCACCTGCGGCATGGGATACTGCTTCGGCAGGTTCGCCTGGTGCAGCCAGGCTATCGCGCCCGATGCCTGGACATGCGGGTGCTCCAGAAAGCTGCCATAGGTGTTCAGCTGCTCGTGCATGATGCGTTCGGCGGCCAGCCGCTGCGACCAGTGCGCAAAGGGTTGCGACGCCAGCAGCGGGCGGAGCGTGGCGTTGATCTCGGTCGCATGCTCGTAGCGGCCCTGTGTGGTGCGCAGCCTCTCGTCAGCGGCAAGCGCGTCGAGGCCGACTGCTTTGCAGAAGCCCAGCCATTCATGCAGCCGCACCACGGTGACGGTGATCCAACCGTCGGCAACCTCATAGACGCCACTCGGTGCACCGGGCGGTCGGATCGCTCCGTCCTCCAGATAGGACTGCATCAGTCGCACCACCTGGAGACTGGCCGCCGCCTGCATCAGGCTCGCCTCGATATGGCGGCCGCGAGCCTCGTCGCGGCGGGCATACAACGCCGTGGATACAGCCGAATAGGCGTAGAGCGCAGTGCTCATGTCGATCGCGATGATCGGGGTGCGGTGCGGGATGCCGTCCTCGCCCTTGTTCTCGACGGTGAGCCCGGTATAGGCCTGCAGGATCGGGTCCATCGCCGGGCGTTCAGCCAGCGGCCCAGTCTGGCCGAAGCCAGAAACCGACAGGTAGATTATGCGCGGCTCGCGTTCAGCGACCGCGTCGTAGCCGAACCCCAGGCGGTCGATCACGCCTGGACGGAAGCCCTGCACGAACACATCGGCGCGCTTGATCAGCCGCCACAGGATGGCGCGGCCGTCCTCCTGCTTCAGGTCCAGCGCGATGGCGCGCTTGCCGAAATTCGCCGGCAGCGAATAGGCGCACTGATCGCCATAGACCACGCCCAGGTTGCGCGCCCAGTCGCCGACGCCGGGCGGCTCCACCTTGATGACGTCAGCGCCATACTGGGCGAGCAGCATGGCGCAGTAGGGACCGGCGACGCCCTGGCTTAGGTCGATCACCTTGAGGCCGGCGAATGGCTTGTCGTAGCTCATGTTCGGTGGTCAGTTCCTGGCGTTCTCCGACGGGAAGGTAGCCGGGAGATGCGGAGTTTGCGAGCCTGCGTGATCTGCGTGTTGTTCCTGCTGCCGCGGCTGGCGTCCGCGGGCTGCACGCCGATCGCCATGGATGCGCCTCGCGTGCTGCGGGCTGCTGCTACGCCGGACGCGATCACCATCACCTTTCTCGGCCACGCCAGTTTCCTGATCGAGACACCGGGCGGCGTGCGCGCCGTCACCGACTACAACGGCATCAACGTGCCGGCCGACCCGCCCGACATCGCGACGATGAACCACGCGCATTCCACCCACTACACCGATTATCCAGATCCGCGCATTGCGCACGTGCTGCATGGCTGGCGCGACGACGGCAAGCCGGCGCAGATCGATCTGAACGTCGGCGACATGCATGTCGCCAACCTGCCGACCAATATCCGCGACTGGCAGGGCGGTACCGAGGTCTACGGCAATTCGATCTTTCTGTTCGAGAGCGCCGGCGTCTGCATTGCGCATCTCTCGCACCTGCATCATCTGCTGACCGAGCAGGACCTGGTGCTGCTCGGACACATCGACGTGGTGATGGCGCCGGTCGATGGCGTCTACACCATGAGCCAACCGGACATCGCAGCCGTGCTCGAGCAGATCCATCCGCGGCTGGTGCTGCCGATGCACTACTACACGCGGTCGGTGGTGGCGCGGTTCCTGGACCTGGTGCGGGACCGTTATGCAGTGCGGTTCAGCGACTCACCGACGCTTACCGTGTCGCACGCCACGCTGCCTGAGACGCCGACTGTGGTTGTGCTGCCTGGGGGATTCTGAGCGCCCGGGCTCTGGCGCCATCTTTACGCTCGGTTAACCACTGACTGGTCATCCTACAGTGGAATGTTTGGGCCGTGGACCTAAACGGAATGGAGCCGCTAGGGCCAGTGTTTGTTGCCGGTTGTCCCCGATCCGGCACCAGCGCTTTGAGTTGGGCCATCGCCGCGTGTCGTGGATACTGGACATCCGCGGAGACGCACTTCTTGTACTACCTGTCCAGCCATGGCTGGCTTGAGAGAACCTACACCCAAAGTGCTCACGAAGGATCCTGGATAGACAGGCACAAAGTTCCTCTTTCGGAGTTTCTCTCCTGCATTGGCGACGGACTCCACTGCCTGATCCGAACCCGCTCCGGGAATCGGCAGTGGGTGGACGGGTCGCCGGAAAATCTGTTGGTGGGCGAGACATTGTTGGCGATGTTTGCACGTGCCCATATCGTGCATGTTGTGCGCGACCCGATTTCCGTCTGTATGTCCATGCTGACGTCAGGCTTTGCGGAAACGTGGGCCAGTGACCTCGACGAAGCAATACGCACATGGAATCACTACGCACGCGAGGGAACGCGGCTTGAAGCAAAGTTCCCGGAGCGTGTTACACGCATCAGACAGGAAGATATGCAGGCGTCACCTCATGCGGTCGCGTCGGCGATCAGCGGCAGATTGAGCATCGAGGATGGTGCGCCGATCGCACACTTTCTGCAGCGAGCCCGGATCAACAGCAGCCGTGACCGAAACTCCTATATGGATGGGAGTCCACTAAAGACAGCCGTCGAAACCGAGTTAGATCCGAGAGAGTTCATAACCACGCACAGCGGGCGCATCCGCAACCACACAGCCGAGTTGGGCGCCCGGTGTGGCTATGGATGAGATGCCCAGTCCTGTCAGGCTGGGCACCTCCGCGTTGCAACGTGCAAAACCGCAACTTCATCCCTTCGGTGGCTGAGTCTTATCCCTTGCGCGTGCTTTGCGTTGTCGGCACGCGCCCGGAAGTCATCAAAATGTCGCCGGTCATTCGAGAGTTGTCTCATCGCCGATGGGCAAAGACATCTGTGCTGGTCACTGCTCAACACCGCGACTTGGTGCAGCCACTGCTGCAGTTCTTTGGGATTACACCGGACCACTATCTGAGAACCGATTGCCAGACTGAGACTCTGCACCACCTTACGGCACGATTGCTGCACGATCTGCCCGCCATCTGGGTCGCCGAAAAACCTGACATCGTGCTCGCTCAGGGTGACACGACGTCCGTCATGGCAACTGCTCTGGCATGCTTCTACAGTGGCATCTGCTTTGGTCATGTGGAGGCGGGACTTCGGACGGGAGATCTGCAAAATCCTTTCCCGGAAGAATTCAACCGCTATATGGCTGCGCGGATCGCCACCCTCAGCTTTGCCCCGACTGCAGCGGCCAGAGATAATCTGCTGCGTGAAGGTTTGAATCCCACGACAATTATCCTGACTGGAAATACCGTCATCGATGCCTTGCATTGGAGCCTGGCGAACGGAGTCAACCCGGATGTGTCTGGCCCCGATGGCCGCCGGATCATGCTGGTGACGCTGCACCGCCGCGAGAGCCTCGGGCCGCCACTGAAGCGGATTCTTGCGGCAATCCGCGAGTTGGCAGCCCGGAATCAGGATCTACGGGTCATCTACCCTTTGCACCCGAACCCTCTTGCAGCAAGACCGGCCCGCGAAGCGCTCCAAGCAATGTCCGGGGTGCAGCTTTGTCAACCACTCGACTACCCAGCTCTGGTCGCTATCCTACAACACTCATACTTGGTGTTGACCGATTCGGGTGGTCTCCAAGAAGAAGCTTCGGCGCTTGGCATACCGGTGCTAGTTGCGAGGCAAACGACAGAGCGGCCAGAAGTTCTGGATCTGGGGGTCGGACGCCTCGTCGGTACCGATACAGAGCCGATCGTCGCCGCTGTCCAAGAGCTTTTGGATGACGAGAGCGCCCACCAATCGATGGCCCGCGTGGTGTCACCGTTCGGAGATGGGCGCGCAAGTGTCCGCATCTGTGATGCACTGATGCGATGGAAGGACACCACCCAGCGAGGGCCAGGGCTGTTGTCCACACAGTAGCGCGGTTCCCATGGAGACGCCCTGTCGTATGCCAGGTCTTGCTAAAATATCACTCACATTGCGCGAGGCGTTGGCTCCTCTACTGTTCTCGCCACCACAGGCCGTTTTCGAACTTTATGGCTATTTTGACGGTGTCCACGGACGTTATGTCGAAGGCTGGGCGTTCGACGCAGCTTCGCCGCTGAGCAGGCTGATGCTGGAGGTATTGGATGACGCTGTCGTGCTTGGCACCACACAGGCTAGATTGTTCCGCGCGGACTTGGAGGCGCTGGGAATCCTCGATGGCAGCCATGCCTTCCGGTTTGAACTCCCGGACAGCATTTTCGACGGCAAGCCACATCAGATCTCGATACGTGTCGCCAACTCCCACCTCTCAGTCCCTGGTGGTCCGCGGCTGCTGCACACTCAGTCTTTGGTGCCCTACTGCAAGCCGACGTCGTCAGAAGCTGCTGGTTCGTGCCAGACACTTGCTTCGGAAAGCGCAATTTTGCTCACCTTGCAGTGCCTCGCCGATACCCTTACCGCACAGACTGAACTGCTGAGGGTGCTGCTTACCGAGCGATCGAAGGCACTCCCCGTGGTGGGATGTGCCGAAAGCCGGACGCCGCAGTCATTGCTATCATCGCCGGACACGGCCGCTCATTTGGCATCAGCGCTGGCCCGCAGGGCCGGCAAACATGACTACATTGTTTTCTCGATCATCGATTGGAGTTTTCGGACCCAGCGGCCACAACATCTTGCCGCCCAACTCGCTGCGCGGGACAACAGGGTTTTCTACCTAAGTACCCGTTTTCTGGAAATGGGGTCGTCGGGTGCGCGGTTTTCCATCGTGGCCGAGCCGGTCGAAGGTGTGTTCGAGGTGGCACTGCATTGCAGATCGCCGCACCCAGTGATCTACAATGGCATTTGTGATCATGCGCAGCTCTTGGACCTGATCAAGGCCTTGCAAAGCCTTGTCTCGATGCTCCGTCTGCAGCGGATTGTCGGCCTGCTTCACCTGCCCAGTTGGTATCCCCTGG